>DATDCH010000621.1:0-25398 GCA_036524455.1 Kofleriaceae bacterium
GCCGATCGTCCCTGGTTCACCGTCGTCCACAAGCACATTTCTTATCCAGCTCGTGTACTCGAACACGTCAGTTAGAGTTGCTTCCCAGCCTCCCGGGGGGCCGGGAAGTGCGGGACAGCCTCCTCCTGGAGGAACGCCCGCAGTCTGCGATACAATGCCACTGAGGAAGATCATTCCCGCGGTTGTCGTCACGAATCCTGATCCGCTATCTGCCGAACACAACGCTTGGCTCGGCGTCTGTGTGCCGAACCGGGACGGCACAGACTTGAGCGTGATGGATGCGTCATAGGTCTGAATCTGGCTGGTCGGGACGTCGTAGGTGCTGGCAACAGTGCCGGCTTGACCGAGGGCTCCGTGCGTTACGGGGAGTTCGGCGCGCATCAGATTCGGATCGCTCGGGACGTCATTGAGCAACCGTACTAGCGCGATGTCGTTATCTTTGTTCATCGAGTTCGGGTCCCAGAATTCGTGTACATGGACACGCAAAGACTGCATTGGAATAGAATCGAGTTCTTCTTCAATCCCATTACGGATATAGCTAACATCTATGTCGGCGTTTCGCGTGTCTACACAGTGTGCTGCGGTAAGGACCCAATGCGTATCGATTAGCGCGCCCCCGCAGTTTGGATGGGCCTCGCCGGTACTGTTGTTGTAAAGTTTCACGACCGATGGGTAGGTGGTATCGGGCACGAGATTGCCTCCGACGATCGGCGACTCCGCGACGTCGAGGTTCTCGCCGGGCTCGACACACGCAGCACCAAGCACTGCGACGAGTATGTAAATGCCACTCTTTCTTAACATTATATCTCCTAGTGGTTGTTTTGACTCATCGTGAGTTTCCGTTCGCGGCCATGGAACGTTCAGGATCGCAACCTCGTCGACGCGTCGCCCACCGCCGTTGCTCGAGCCTGTTTACTCGACTTCCGAATCGTCGTGCTCAACGAGCAGGCGCGGAGGCTCCGCACGCACAGCATACATTGCACGGTGACGGCGGATGAACGCGTCCAACACGCACACGAGGAAGCCTACGTATTTCGTGCAGCACGGTTCCTCATTTTTGGCCTGAGCTGAAGCCCGACGCCGGCCGTCAGGTCGCCGACCACACCCGCGTTCGCCGGTGTCATCAGTAGGGCCGGGGCGAGGGCCGCGCGCACCTCTCGACGATAAGCGGTCTCGCGGAGAGGCGCGAGCGTCTTCCAGATGCCGCGTGCTAAGGTCACTTCGTGAAGCCAAGGCAAGGCCGCGGCAAGCGAGACTGGCGAATGGATTGGGGCTCGCTGCGCATCACGCGCGGCGCACTGATCGTTCTCGGCCTCCAGCTCGGCCTTTCTCTCATCTGGCTGATGGGCAACGGCGAGGTGCGGCTCAACATCGCCGAGTGGGTCGTCGCTACGCCGAGCCAGGTGTTCGAGCACTACCGCGTGTGGACGCTCGTCACGAGCCCGCTGCTCGAGGTCAACTTCCTCTCGCTGCTGCTCACCGGGCTCATGATGTGGATGCTCGTGCCGACGCTCGAGCGGTTCTGGGGCACGCCGCGGTTCTTACGCTTCGTGGTGATCACGTCGATCGCCGGCACGGTTGCGGGCTGCCTCGCCGGCTATGCCCTCGGCAGTGACGTTGCGATCAACGGGTTCGCGCCGATGATCATCGGTGCGGTGGTCGCGTTCGGCGTGATCTACGCGCGGCAACCGGTGCAGTTCTTCGGCGTGTTGCCGCTGTCGGGACGCGAGTTCATGTACGGCATGCTGGCGGTGTTCACGCTGGCGGCGGTGCTGCAGCAGCACTGGGAGACCGGTGCGGCGCAGGCGGCGGCGGCGATTTCGGCGGCGATCATGACGTCGAAGCGATGGAGCCCGGGGCTTGCGTGGAAGCGGTGGCGGATTGCGCGGGCGCGTGCGCGACTGTCGGTACTCGAGGGCGGGGCCAAGCCGGCAAAGCCCAAGTCTGACGAGCAGCGGTTTCTCAATTAGGGTACCGCTCCCGTCGCTGTGATAGGTTCGACCCCAATGGAAGAGGGTGACCCCCAGTTCGAATCCGGCACCGGGTTGACCACGCTGTTCGAGGGCGAATGGGCAACCGTTCGCCGGCTTCGCAAGGGCAAGCTGGTCGTGGTCAGTGGTGCCGATCAGGGTAAAGAGATCGAAATCTCCAAGCCGCGAGTCACGGGCGGGCGCAGCATCATCAGCGACCTGGTCGTGCAGGACAAAGCGGTGTCGGGCACGCACTTCGAAGTGTCGGCGCGCGACGACGGCTACCGGCTGCGCGATCTGAACTCGCGTAACGGCATCTTTGTCGGCGAGCTGCGGATCCGCGAGGCGTACCTGCGCCCCGGCACGGTCTTCCGCATCGGCCACACCAACATCCAGTTCCAGTCCACGCAGGACGTGGTCGAGATCGAGCTGTCGAAGAAGGACCGCTTCGACATGATGCTCGGCGCATCGCCCGCGATGCGCGAGATCTTCGCGCACCTCGAGAAGGTGGCGCCGAGCGATCTGACCTGTTTGATCACCGGCGAGACCGGCACCGGTAAAGAGATGGTCGCGCGCGCGCTGCACAACGCGAGCTCGCGCAAGAGCAAGCCGTTCGTCGTGCTCGACTGCGGATCGATTCCGCGCGAGCTGATCGAGTCCACGCTGTTCGGTCACGAGAAGGGCAGCTTCACCGGCGCGGTCGCGCAGCACACCGGCTGCTTCGAGCAAGCGAACGGCGGCACGATCTTCCTCGACGAAATCGGCGAGCTCGATGTCTCGCTGCAGCCGAAGCTGTTGCGCGTGCTCGAGCAGCGCGAGATCAAGCGCGTCGGCGGCGATCGCACGTACAAGGTCGACGTCCGCGTGCTCGCGGCGACGAACCGCGATCTGCGCGAAGAGGTCAACCGCGGCACGTTCCGCGAGGATCTCTACTTCCGCCTCTCGGTCGTTCACGTCGAGCTGCCCGCGATGCGCGAGCGCCGCGAGGACATTCCGGGCCTCTCGAATCACTTCCTGCGCGACGTCGCCTCGCGCCGCGGCATGACGATGTCGTTCTCGCAGGACGCGATGTCCGCGATGATGAGCCACAGCTGGCCCGGCAACGTGCGCGAGATGCGTAACGTCGTCGAGCGCGCGGCCGCGCTCAGCGACGGCCCGGTGATCACGCGCGCCGACCTCGTGTTCGGCCGCGAGATGGGGCCGAGCGTCGTCGTCTCGCACGACCTCGCGCAAGCGGGTGCTCAAGCCGCGAAGCGTGCGGCCGCGGAGCTCTCCGGTGTCGAGCTGCCGCAGCAATCGGGCCCGGCGATCTTCGACGCATCGCTGCTCAAGGCCGGCCTCGGCTTCAAGCAAGCGAAGCAGACCGTCGTCGACAGCTTCGAGATCGCGTATCTGCAGGCGCTGATGCTGCGCAACGACGGCAACATCACGCGGTCGGCGCAAGAAGCCGGCCTCACGCGTTATCACCTGCGCGAGCTGCTCAAGCGTCACGGCCTCAAGGGCGGCGACCTCGATCCTCATTAGTCATGCCGCGCGCGCAGCTCGATCCTGCATTGAGCGTGCGCGTGATCAGCGTTCGTGTGCTGCGCTACGACGCGGTCGCGCCGCTCGGCGATGATCGGCCTGCGCACGTGCGAGCGGCATCGGGCATGGCATGGCTCGGCGGCCGGCTCGCCGTGATCCAAGACGACGCGGCGTTCATCGCGTACGTCGGAGGCGGCGAAGTCTCCGCGCTCGCTCTACCGCGCGGTGCGGGCGGCCGCCGGCGCTTCGAAGTCGGCCTCGGCAACAAGATGGAGAAGCTCGATCTCGAGGCGTGCGTTGCGGTCCCGAGAATGGAGCCGGGCGGATTCACTCCGACCGGCGAGGCCGACGAGCTGTGGGCGTTTGGCTCGGGTTCCGCGCCCGCGCGCGAGAAGATCGCGGTGATCGGCTACGCGACGCGCATCCACGACGCCGCGCCGCTGTATCGCCGGCTCCGCGAGGAGCTCGAAAGCGACGTCAATATCGAGGGCGTCGCGCTGGTCGCAGACGCACTGTGGCTGTTCCACCGCGGCAATACCAGCACCGACGATCGCGGGCCGGCGGTCGTGCGCCTCGCACGCGCGGAGCTCGCGTGCTGGCTCGCCGGCGAAGGCCCGGTGCCCGAGATCAAGGCAAGCGAGCGCTACGATCTCGGCGCGGTGCACGGCTGGCCGCTTGGCTTCACCGATGCGGTCGCGGTTGGCGCGCGCGTGTTCTATCTCGCGGCCGCAGAGGCGTCGCCGAACGCGATCGACGACGCGGGAGTCGTCGCATCACAGCTCGGCGTGATCGACGGCGACACCGTGCGCGCGTGCGAGCTGTTGATCGACGGCGCGCCCGCCAAGGCCGAGGGCCTCGCGTTCGATCCGAAGCAGCCGAACCACGCGTGGCTCGCGATCGATCCCGACGATGTCGACGCGCCGGCGCGGCTCTACGAGATAGCGCTCGAGGGACCCTGGTGACCGGAGGTTCGGCGGCATCACGTGTCTCTCGCACGACTCCAGTTTACGCCGTCGAGCTCGTCGGGGCCTGGTAGAGTCCGACCGTGCGTGTCTTGACCTTGTGTGTGATCGCCGCGTGTAGCGGTGCCCCCGCGAAGCAGCCACCGGCGAACGTCGCGACTGCACCGGAGCCGCCCGCCGTGGTCGACGCCGATGGCCCCGAGAACTGCGAGGCGTTCGTCGAAAGCAGCAAGCCGGGCAATCACGATCGTTACGCATTCGAAGGCCCGGACGGGCTCTACGGCTACAAGACCGGCAAGGGCCAGATCGCGGTCGCGGCGCGCCTGCGCTATGCGTACGAGTTCGGGCGCGGCGGCATCGCGGCGGCGGTCGACACCGACGCGTCGTTCGTGTTCATCGACACGGCTGGAAAGGTGATCGCGCGCGCATACGCGTACGACAACGGCCCGGACTATTTCCAGGAAGGCCACGCGCGCATCGTCGATGACAAGAAGAAGGTCGGCTACATCAACGATCGCGGCGTCATCACGATCTCGCCGCGCTTCGACGAAGCGCTGAGCTTTTGCCATGGCAAGGCGGAGGTCTACGAGGCGGGCAAGAAGCGATGGATCGACAAACGCGGCGAGCCCACGACGCCACCCGCTGAAGCCGCAGTGCCGGAAGCCCAGCCATGACGTCTGCCACGCGACGCGCGACTTTTTTCGCGGTGGTCTCCTCTATAGGGGCGTGCTGATGAACGCCAAGCTATTTCGCGCGATTGTCGTGATGGGCGTGTCGCTGACCGCTTCGTGCGACGACTCGAAATGCCATCACTGTTCGCCGCCTCCGGTCGACGGCGATACCGTCGCCGATGCGAAACCGGTAGATGCCGGCGTCGATGCGTCGCCCGTCGACGCGCCCGTCGACACGGTGCTGATCCTGTGATGGTCGCGGATCCGGTCGAAGAGGCGATCGCCGAGCCCTTCGTCGGGCCGTTCGCCGATCCGACGATCGACGCGCTGCCCGCTGCCGAGCGCGCGGTGCTCGCAAGCTTGTGGCAGCAGCGTGCGTCGTCGGAGAGCTCGGTGCGCGGCGTGTTCGAGCAGCTGATCGCAGAGCTGCGCGCGACCGGTGCGCACCACGAAGTGATCGCGCTCGCCGAGCGTGCGGCCGGCGACGAAGCGCGTCACGCGGAAATCTGCATGCAGCTCGCGGCGGCCTATCACGGCACGCCGATCACGATCGCGATCGCACCCGCGGTGCGGCTGCCCGACTACGGCGAGACGCCGCGCATGCGCGCCGCGCTGCACGCGGTGAACTTGTGCTGCATCAGCGAAACGCTCGCGAGCGCATTTGTCGAGGCCTGTCTCGGCGACTGCGAGGGCGAAGTGCTGCGCGAAGTACACGGCCGTCATCTCGCCGACGAGATTCGTCACGCGCGGATCGGCTGGGCGCACGTCGCGTCGCTCACGCTCGAGGAGCGTGGCCGGATCGCGACTCGGTTGCCCGAGCTGTTGCGCGCGCAGGTGCTCGCGTGGGAGAGCCGGATCGGCGAGCTGCCCGAGCACGGCGTGCCGGGCCACGGTTATCCAGCCCGCGCGAAGCTGATCGCCACCGTGCACACGGCGGTGCGCGAGCTCGTGCTACCCGGCTTCGAGTACGTCGAGGTCGATAACACGCAAGCGCGCGCGTGGTTCGAAACGCACGTGCGCGGCTAGCGGATCGCCTAGGGTTGTCGCTTGTCGCGAGCGCGCGCGGATAGCGCAGCGCCGAGGGTGGTCGCTCGTCGCGAGCGCGCGCGGATAGCGCAGCGCCGACGGTTGTCGCTCGTCGCGAGCGCGCGCGGATCAGCGGATCGCTTCGAGGATCTCATCGCGCGTCGCGACGCCCTTTTCGACGAGCAGCGCGAGCAGCTTGCGCAGCACGTCCTCGTCCCGGGCGACGAGCGCTTCGAGCCGCGAGATGCGGTCTTGCAGCGCATCGATCTCGGCGTCGCGGTTCGTCAGCGGCGGCGGGCCGCCGGGGTGCCCGAGCTCGCCGAGCTCGGCGAGCTTCGCAGTCACCGCGCCGGCCGGCGTGTCGATCGGCTGCGGCCGCGTCGGTTTGCGTTGGGGACGCAGTCCCTCGCGCCGGCGCGCGGCTTCGATCTCGGTGGTGTCGGGCCGCGGCTCTCGTGAGTCGCTGCCGAGCGAAACGGTATCGCCCGCGTCGAGCGCGACGTCAGGCCCGCGGCGGACCACGCGGCCGAAGCCGCGCCGATAGTGCGTGGCGATCGCGCGCTCGATCATCTTGGGCCCCGCGAGGTACGGGCGAATGTTGAGCTGGGTGCGGATGCGCAGCTCGTCGATGACGCCGAGGTTCGTCGGGTCGGCCATCGCGACGTCGAGGAACTTCATCGGCTGCGCGAACGGCACGATGCTGTGGTGCTCGGCGAGCTCGCCCGACACGAGGTCGAGCACGGTGGGGTGGATCTCGATCTGATCGAGATCGACTGTTTCGATGCTGAGCTGCGATGCGAGCACGCGGACGAGCTCCGCTTCGCTGAGCAGCTTCATCTCGATCAGCGTGCGGCCGAGCGTGCCGCCCCAGCGGCGCTGCTCGCCCAGCGCCATGCGCAGGCCCTGCTCGCTGAGCACGCCGGCTTCGACGAGCATCTCGCCCAGCTTCTTGCGCGCCATGGCTACGGCGACACTACCGTTGCCTGCCCGGTGGCGGCCAGCGTGCCCAGGAACTGGGTCGTCTGCTTGCGTGCGGCGCCGATGTCGAACACGACGAAGTGGCCGTCGTTTGCGCCCGCAGCCTTGTACTGCGCGGTGACGACCGTCGCGCCGTTGAGGTTGCCCATGACCGGTGTCGGCACGATCGTGCGGCCGCGCAGCGTGGTGCCCTCGAGCTGGACCGCGTCGGGCAGCATCACGAGGTCGCCGCCGAGCGCCGTCGCAAACGCTTCGATCGCGGGCACCGGCGTGTAGTGATCGACGAACCCTTCCGTATGGAAGATGTTGCGCGGCGCGAGCGGTGTGCCGTCGGGCGCGGTCTGCGGCTCGCGCGCCATGAACCCGGCGTAGTTGATCGTGTCGGAGCGCTCGACCGCCATCTGCGCGAGCGCGAGCGTGGGGTTGTCCTCGTCGACCGGCTCGTCGCGGATCAGCGTCTGGATCAGATCGCGGAAGCTGACCGGCTCGGTCTTGTTGAGCAGGCTCAGGTAGAACACACCGCCGGTGCCCGACAGCACCGCGCCTTTGAGCGCGGGCTCGTACGCGACAAAGCCCGGGCCGGTGAGGCCGCCTTGCGAGTGACCGAAGAAGAACACGCGATTGCCGTCGAACGTGACGATGCGGCCGGTGCCGTCGTCGAACGACAGGCCGAGCGCGAGCCGCATCTGCGACCACGCATCGGCGGCGCCCTGCAGCGGGTTGTCGCGCGCGGCCACCGGGTTGTTGAAGTTGAAGAACGCGATGCTCGGATCGGTATCCGGGTTGCGCGGCCCGTGCAGCACCTGATCGGTCGAGATCACGGCGATGCCTTCCGCAGCGAGCCGCTCGGCGGTGCCGTCCATGATGAACGATGCCCAGTCGCCGGTCGTGCCGTGCTGATAAATGCAGATCGGTAGCCCGCTCGCCGGCACGGTGATGTTCGGCACGCTGACCGCGAACCGCATCGGCTCCATGCGATGCACGACCGCGGCACCGTCGGGACCGATCGAGACCTCGCCGCCGCTCGTGATGTACGGCGCGTCGCCGCTCTGCAGATTCGGCGCGTCGTAGTTGCCGATGAACACGTTGAACGAGCTGCCCATCTGCGTCGGCATGATGTCGCGCGCGACCGGCGCGGGCGTGTTGAACACCGCCTTGCGGATCGCAGGCATGATCTGCGTCGCGTTCTGCGTGGTGAACACCGCGGCCGACACCACGCTGCCGCGCTCGTCGTCACCGGGCTCGTCGAGCCACGCCAGCAGCGGCGCATAGACGTCGCGCGCGCGTTGCACTTCGGGCGTCGTCGTTCCGGTCGCGACGAGCGAGCTCCAGTCGGCAGCCGTCAGCACGTCGCCGCCGTCGGCGCTGCTCATCCGATTCGTCATCACGAGCGCGTACGTCGTGCCGTCGGTGAGCGGAAAGCCCGGATACGGCCGCACGCTCAGCCGATTCGGGCCGATCGTCTGCGAGCCGTCGACGCGAAACGTCGCGATGATCGGCCAGCGCGTGCCGCGCCGTGACGAATCGGGATCGACGTCGACCAGGTACACCGACGCGCCTTCCTCCATCGACTCGGCGGGCGTCGGCAAGCTCCCTTGATCGACCGCACCCGAGAACCGCGCG
The DNA here is from genome assembly GCA_036524455.1 of Kofleriaceae bacterium. Classification (GTDB taxonomy): domain Bacteria; phylum Myxococcota_A; class Polyangia; order Haliangiales; family Haliangiaceae; genus JABFXX01. The sequence continues at coordinate 8,755 of DATDCH010000621.1, forward strand.
AACATCGCCGCGTTCTTGCCGAAGCCGTCGAGCTCGCGCTCGGCGACGCCGCGCACGGTGTCGGCGATGATGCTGTTGGTCGGAAACCGCGACAGATCGAGCGAGCCATCCTCGTGACGCCACAGATCGTTAGGGAACGGCGTCAGGTAGAAGTCTTCGCTGGCGACGTCGCGCGGAATCTCGAAGTACGCGGTGACATCGTCGGCGCAGCCCATCAGCAGCACCGCACAGACGCCGAAACTAACCCTCATGGGCGGCACCCTATCATCACGCCGCCCGTCGGGAACGTGGTGTTTATCTCAGAACGTCAGCACGACGATGCCGCCGAGCGCCAAGCCGGCGCCGACGCCCGCGCCGAGCAGTGCCCCGTCGGGGCGATCCATCGCCAAATACACGGTCATTCCGGCACCTGCCGCGACGACGCCGGCGAGCGTCAGGGCGATGCCGATGGTCCGCTGCTTGGCCTTTGTCGCCGTGTGCTCGGCGCGCAGCTTGCTGGTCGCGAGGTCGAGCGCCGCGCTGGCCTCGCCGGCATCGTCGGGCAGCTTGTCGGGCAGCGACGTGAGTAGCTTGACCGCGGCAAGCGTTGCACCGGCGAGCGCCTCGCTGACCGTGCAGACCTCGCAGCGAGTCGACTCCTGCGCGAGCATGCGGCCGGTGTCGGTCCGCACGAGCGTCACGACGTACCCAAAGCTCGTGCCCGAGCCAGTGATCGACGCGAGCAGCACGATCTCCGCGCCGGTCTGGGCCTTGACCTCGTTGAGGCAGAGGCCGACGAAGCAGCCCTCGGTCCACCTCGTCGAGCTCGCCATCATCTCTTTGACGCGCTGTTGCGGCGCGAGCCAGTACTCGCGGCTGTCGAGCTGTTTCTCGAGATCGACCTGGAACTGCTTCTTGATCTCTTTGGGCACGCCTTCGACGCGGACGTCGAGGATGCCGATGATGCGCCGCTTGTCGTCGGCCGCGGGCGGTTGTGCCGCCGCGACGCTCGCGAGCCACGCGAACGTCGTCAGGAACGCAAGCGCGCGGATCACGCCTCGTCGATCGTGGTGATGAACTGTTTCATCAGTCCATCGATCATGAGGTTGCGATCGGTGATCTGATACTTGCCGTCACGCCAGCCCGCTTGGACTTCGTCGTACCGCTTGTCGGTGTCGGCGATGACCGTTTTGTACTGGCCGACCTTCTTGACGATGTCTTTCTGGTTGCGCACGAAGTACGCGATCATCGAGGCGCCGGCTGCAACGCTGAGCACGAGGCCGAGCGGGCCGCCGAGCGCGTACTTGAGACCGACGCGCAGCGCGATCGCGAGACCCGCGCCGATCGCGACCTTCTTGGTGCCCGAGCCGTCGACGACCGAATCTTTCGCAAGCGCCATCGAGGTCGAGCCCGAGGCGATGAGCAGCGCGATGAAATTGCCCTTCCGGGTCGTCCAGCCGCGGTCGTAGTACTCGCGGATCCCCTGCTTGAGGAACGCGTCATACGAGCTGTACAGCCCCTGCGCGCCTGCGGCGGCTTCTTTAGAAGGTTCGGCCACGTAGGCAGCTTAGCAGAGTTATTCGGGTTGGTTTGACAGGGGGGGTGTCGTCGCACAGATTCGAGGGGCATGCGTACCGCATTGGCGTTGGTCCTCGTTTGTGCTTTTAGCGGCGCCGCAGATGCGGACCTGACGACCGGCCGCGACAAGCTCGCCGCCGGCGATTACAAGGCGGCGATCGCCGACCTGTCGAAGGTCGGTGGCAAAGATCAGAAAGCTGCACGCATCCTGCTTGCGCGCGCCCAGATCGTGACGGGCGATTACGCGGCGGCGGAAGGCACGCTCGCACCGATCGCGCAGGGCAAGGACGCAGCCGCGGTCGAGGCACGCATCCTGATGAACGAGCTGCGCCGCATGACGGGCCGCATCGCCGATGCGCGCAAAGATCTCGAAGCGCTGTTCAAGGACAAGCCGGATGACCGCGCGGTACGCACGGCGCTCGGCGAGGTGCGCCACGCGCAGGGCAACGTGGTCGACGCGAAGGTGCTGTTCGATCGGACGATCAAAGAGTTCGACGGCCAGAAGCTGAACCTCGACGACGCGATGCAGCTGTATCAGCTCGCGCAGGCGGCGAAGTTCACGTCGCAGTACGAGCTCGCAAACGACTCGTATCGCGCTGCGCTCAAGCTCAACCCGAAGCTGACCGACGTCGGCGTGCAATGGGCGGATCTGTTCTCGCGCAAGTACGCGAACGAGCTCGCCGCGCAGACGCTCGAGGAAGTGTTCAAGGTCAACCCGAATCATCCCGACGCGCACGCTGCGATGGCCGGCGTGATCATCGAGACCACGTACGACCTCGCGGCGGTGCGCCACCACCTCGACTCCGCGCTCAAGGTCAACCCGAAGAACGTGCGCGCGATGCGCGTGCGAGCCTCGATCGAGATCGATCGCAACGAGTGGGATGCAGCGCAGAAGGGGCTCGCGCAGATCCTGACGATCAACGCGCAAGACCTCGAGGCGATCTCGATGCGCGCGACGATCGCGTGGCTACGCGACGACCTCAAGACGTACGAAGCCGACAAGACGAAGGCGTTCGCGATCAACCCGCAGTTCGCGGAGCTGTATCGCATCGTCGCGCGCTCGGCCGTGCGCGAGCACCGCTACGTCGAGGCAATCGAGCTCGAGAAGCAAGCGATCAAGCTCAAGCCCGACTTCTTCGAAGCGATGGCCGGCGCGGGCCTCGGCTACCTGCGCCTCGGCAAGGAGAAGGAGGGGCTCGAGTGGCTCGACAAGGCCTACAAGGGCGACGGCTACAACGTCCGCACCGTCAACACGCTCAACCTGTTCGAGAACCAGATCCCGAAGGACTACTCGTTCCGCTCGACGAAGAACTTCTCGATCCGCTATCACAACGACGAGAAGCCGGCGCTGTCGCGCTACCTCGAGCCCGTGATGGAGCGCGCGTTCGCCGACATGGTGAAGCGCTACGGGTTCTCGCCGAAGACGCCGGTCGTGCTCGAGCTGTACCCCGACAAGGAGGCGTACGCGGTGCGCACGGTCGGCCTGCCCGATGTCGCCGCGCTCGGCGTGTGCTTCGGCCAGGTGATCACGGCGATGTCGCCGATGACCGGTGACATCAACTGGGGCATGGTGATGTGGCACGAGCTCGGCCACGTGTTCGCGATCCAGCTGTCGAACAGCCGCGTGCCGCGTTGGTTCACCGAAGGCCTCAGCGAATACGAGACGTTGATCGCGCGTCCCGAGTGGCGGCGCGAGAACGACGCTGACCTCTACGGCGCGATGGCGAACGGCACGCTGCCGTCGATCGGCGATCTCAACTCCGAGTTCATGCAGCCCGACGCGAACGCGGTTGTCGTCGCGTACTTCTTGTCGGCGGTCACCGTCGAGTGGCTCGCGCAGACCTACGGTTTCGGCAAGCTCGTCGAGGCGCTCAAGCTCTACGGCAAGGGCAAGGAGACGCCCGAGGTGCTGAAGGCGATCACCGGCAAGACGATCGCGCAGCTCGACGTCGACTTCCGCAAGTACCTCGAGGTGCGGCTCGCGCCGTACGCGGGCACGTTCAAGCTACCGTCGCGCGGCTTCGACGACGTCACGAAGCTCGAAGTCGCCGCCGACGCCGCCCCAAAAGACGCGAAGGCGCGCGCCAACGTCGCCCTCGGCTACTACTACGGCGGCGATGCGGACAAGGCCGGTGCTGCCGCGGTCAAGGCGCTCGCGCTCGACCCGAAGAACGCGATCGCGCGCTACATCCAAGCCGAGATCGCGGTGCACGCCGGCGACGGCGCGAAGGCGAAGCAGCTCTACACCGGCCTCATGTCCGACGGCCACGACAGCTACGACCTGCGCGCGCGCCTCGCGCAGCTCGCCCAAGAAGACCAAGACGTCGCCGAGGTCGAGAAGCAGCTGTGTGCGGCGAAGAAGCTCGACCCCGAGCGCGCCTATCCATATCAGGCGCTCGCGGCGCTGTACAAGAAGCAGGGCAAGCAGGCGCAGTACCTCACCGAGATGGAGCAGTACGCGTTCATCGAACAGATGGAGCTCGCACCGCTCAAGGAGCTCGTGCTCGAGTACAGCAAGGCGAGCAACTGGGCGAAGGTCCGCACCTACGGCGAGCTGGCGACGTACATCAGCACGCAGGATTCCGACATCCTCGGTGCGCTCGGTCGCGCGTACCTCGAGCTCAACATGGGGGATCGCGCGCTGTTCACGTACGACACGATGCTCGTGATCAAACCAGAGCCGCGCCGGCCCGCGCTCGTTCACCTCGGGCGCGCGAAAGCGTTCTTCGCGCTCGGCAAGAAGACCGATGCGAAGGCAGCGCTCGCGACCGCGATGAAGACCGAGCCCGAGAACGCCGAAGCGCTGCAGCTCAAGGCGAAGCTGAAGTAACGCGAGCCCTCAGGACGCGCGTGCAGTGTCACGTGCACGTACTCGACGTACTCGTACACGACGTCGTGCGAGAAGTGTTCGGAACCCAGATCTAACGCCAAGGCGCCAGGGAGCCAAGAACGCCACCGAAAAGCCTCTGGTGGCGTCATTGGCTCCCGGGCGTTTTGGCGTTCCACTCGGGGCTGCGCGAGCCACGCAGGGCGAGCGCGGCGGCCATAAGGCGCTTTGCAATCGCACGACCGTGATCGACGTGGACGTGGACGTGCACGTGCACGTGTCCATGACGTGGCACGAGGATGGGCAGCGCTACGACGCCGACATGATCAGCTTGCGGATCGTGTCGATGACCTGACGCAGCCGCATCGGCTTGTCGAGGAAGATGTTCGCGCCGGCTTCGAGCGCCGATTTGCGCGCGGAGTCGCCACCGGCCGACACCGCGATGATCGGCAGGTTCGTCAGCGCGAGCTCGGTGCGCGCCGTCGTGATCACCTTCGCGCCGTCGACGATCGGCAGATAGACGTCGATGATCAGCGCGTCATACGTGTCGCGCCGCAGCGCTTCGATCGCCTCGCGGCCGTCCTCGGCGTTGCTGACCTGGAACGACACGCCACCGCCGAACTCGCGCTTCGCCGAGCCCTTGAGACCGTCCTCGATCAGCAGCGCGACGTGGCGGTTGTCCTCGACGACGAGCACCTTGACGATGCGAGACAGCGTCTTCGGATCACCTTCGCGGATCTTCTCGATCATCGCGGCGAGCTGGTCGCGCGCCGGGCCGGGTGCGAACTCGATGCCGGCACCTGCCTCGTCATCGCCGGCTTCGCCAGGCCCGCGGGTCCAGCGCACCGTGCCTTGCACCGAGATCGGCTCGAGCAGGCCCGGGAACCCGAGCACGAGTGTGATCTGGGTGCCGATCGGCAGCTCGCGATTGGTTGCTACGAACGTGCCGCCCGACGACAGGTTCTCCGTGTAGTCGCCGACCAGGTCGTCGGCGCCTTCGTATTCGACAAACAGGGTGACCGGCTCCCGGTCGCTCTTACGCTTGTCGTCTTGATCGGGCATCGCACCCGATCATCCATGGCCCGCTTCGCGAGCGCAATCACTTCACGAGGGCTTCGAGGGCACGCTGACGGTGAAGGTCGTCCCTCGTCCCACCGCGCTCTGCACCGCCAAGTCGCCGCCGTGGTCTTTGACGATCTGTTGGGTGAGCGCGAGCCCGAGGCCGCCGCCGTACTGCTTCGTCGAGAACGACGGATCGAACACGCGCGGCAGTACGTCGACGGGAATCCCCGGGCCATTGTCCTCGACGTCGATGGCGATGCGCCCACCGGCTCGCCGGGTGCGCAGCACGATCGTCGCGTTTGGTCGGCCCGCGAGTGCCTCGGTCGCGTTGCGCACGAGGTTGATCAAGCACTGGCGAAGCTGTGCGGCATCGGCGATCGCGATCGGATCGCCGTCGCCGAGCTCGACCGTAAGCTTGATGTGCTTGGTCGCGAGGTCCTCGCGCACGAACGACGCGAGCGCACCGACGAGCGGATTGAGGGCCTCGGCGACGAGCTTCGGTTTCGGGCGGCCGCTGTACGCGAGGTACTCCTCGGTGATCGCGGTGAGCCGGTCGACCTCGTGATGGATCGCGCGGAGCAGCTTCTTCGCTTCGTCGGAGCCGTCGAGCTCGTCTTGCAGCAGCTCGGTATTGAGCGCGATCGACGACAGCGGGTTTCTCACTTCGTGCGTGATCAACCGGGCGATGTCACCGACGGCTGCGAGGCGCTCCGTGCGCTTGAGCTCGCGCTCGCGCTCCTGCACGGCGCTGCCCATCGAGTTGAACTCGCGCGCGAGCTCGACGACCTCGGCGGGGCCGGACTCCTCGATGCGGTTGCCGTACTCGCCGGCGGCGACGCGGCGTGCTGCTTCACGCAACCGCCGCAGCGGCCGCAGCGTGATCACGACCCACACGGTGACGAGCAGACCGAGCAGCACGGCGATCGCGCCGAGCGTGATCGTGATGCGTCGCGCCTCTTGCTCACGCTCCTGCAGCAACTTGAGGTAGTACTGCACCTTCGTCGCGAGCTCGCCCGACAGCTGAGTCGCCTGTCCCGCGATCTGGCGCTCGGCGTCGCGCAGTGGTGCGACCCCCTCATTGACCATCGGGCTGGTCAGCGCCTCGCCACGCCGCAGCGCCAGCTCGACGCGATCGTAGTGCGCCTTCTGCGAATCGACGAGCATGCGCAGCCGCTCGACCGCCTCCCGCCAGCGGCGCTCGCGGTCGAAGTCGATCTCGAGCCCGGCCAAGAATCGCTCGAGCGAGGCGAGCTCTTTTGCGCGGCGCTGGCGCAGGTTGTCGAGCTTGATCCGCGCGCTGTCGGTGTTGGGTTCCTTGTCGAACCCCTCGCTGAGGTACGTACGTAGGTCCTCGCAGCGGCGCGCTAGCTCCTTGCTGAGCTGCGACATCGGCAAGTAGCCGCGGTTGACCAGCTCGACCCAGCGCTCGAGCCGGCTCTGATTGATGACGATGTTAGTAGTTACGCCGGCAAACGTGAGCGTAAGCACCGTGAAGCCGAGGATGATCCGGCCTGACAGCGTGCGCAGGAGCGCGGTAAACCCTCCGAGGATTCGCGCTGATAACGATCCCACGATTTGTGTATACTACCTCCTCTGAGGGAGCCCCATGACCCGTGCACTTTCACTGACTTGTGCTGCGCTTGTTCTGGTCGGCTTTGGCGGGTCCGCGATGGCGAAGCCATCGATCGCGGTGCTCGGTCTCGAAGTCATTGATCCGAACGGTACGCCGACGGCGCAGGACACCCAGGCGGCGAAGGAGCTCAGCGACGGTCTGCGCGCTCGCGCGAAGGCCGGCACGGGTCCCTACCAGCTTGCGCCGGGCAGCGACAAAGAGCTGATCGACCAGAAGCTCCTCAACAACTGCGACAACGAAGCGAACGGTTGCATGGCGGCGATCGGCAATCAGCTCGGCGCCGACATCCTGATGTACGGCCACTTCGAAAAGCAGGGCAAGTCGTATCAAGTCACGATCAAGGTCCTCGACGTCGGCCGCAAGGCGGTCCTCAAGTCGTCGCAGGACATGATTCCGGTCTCCGACGCAAGCGGCGCCCCGCTGCAGGGTTGGGCGAAGAAGATCTACGCGAAGCTCACGGGCGACACCTCCAGCGCCGGCACGATCGTCGTCAAGGTCTCGAACGCCGAGCGCGGTGCGATCCTGATCGACGGCGAACCGAAGGGGAACTTCTCGAACGGCAGCGGCACGGTCAGCGGCCTCGGCGAAGGCAAGGTTCGCGTCGGTGTCGAATCGGAAGGCTTCCGTCGCTGGGAGAAGGACGTCACGATCAAGGGCGGCGGCACCGAGACCGTTCCCGTCGAGCTCGAGAAGGGCACGCCCGGCGAGATCGTCGGCCCGGTCGGTCCCGAAGGCCCCGAAGGTCCCGGTCCAGGCCCAGGCCCGGGCGGCGGCGGTAAGGGCATGTGGATCGCGGGCACGATCATCGGCGGTAGCCTCGTGCTCGGTGGTACGGGCTGGCTGATCTACAACTGGCGTCAGCTGGACAGCGAAATCGACCTTCAGTGCAGGAACGGCATCATTCGGCCGGGCGACTGCCCGAACCCGACCAATGAAATGGATGAGGGCTTCAACAAGGCGGAGTCGGACAAGCGCGGCGATCGCTACTCGCTGCACACCTGGCTCGGCGGTGGCGCTGCCATCCTTGGCGTCGCGGTGTTCAGCATTTCGGCCTACAAGTGGATGTCGAAGGGCACCTCGAAAGAGCGCCAGAGCGCGCGCGGCAGGCGGCAGAAGAAAGACCGCACGTTCATCGTCACGCCGATCATGTCGCGCGACGGCGGCGGCGCGACGCTACGCCTGGATTGGTAGCCGCGGCCTGACGCGAATCACGACCGACTTCGACGTCGGCGTATTCGAACGATCGGCGTAGCTGTCGAGCGGCACCAGCACGTTCGCTTCGGGGAAGTACGTCGCGCAGTTGCGGCGCGGCAAGTCGTACGGCACGACGATGAACTCCTCGGCGATGCGCTCGCCGTCGTGCCACTCGGAGATGAGGTCGACGACCTGACGCTCGAGGAGCCCGAGCTCCGCCATGTCGGCCGTGTTCATGAAGATGACGCGGCGCTCCCCGCGAATGCCGCGGTAGCGATCGTCGAGCCCATAGATCGTCGTGTTGTATTGATCGTGGCTGCGCATCGTCATCATGCGCAGCCGGCCCGGTGGCAGCGCGAGCTCGGGCAACGGCGACACGGTGAAGCGTGCGCGCCCGCCGACGTTCGCGAACGAGCCATCGCGCGCGGTATTCGGCAGCTGGAAGCCATCGGGCTCGCGCACGCGCTCGTTGAAGTTTGTGAAGCCGAGCACGACCTGCGCGATCTTGTCGCGGATCTTGTCGTAGTCGGCGGCGTACTCGCGCCATGGCACGCGCGCGCCGGGATGCGCGTCGGCATCGCTGCGGCCCGAGCCTCCGAACAGCTCCTCGGCGAGCGCGGCGACAATCGCGGGCTCGCTGCGCAGCTGCTCGCTCGCAGGCGGCAACCGGCCTTGCGACGCGTGCACCATGCTCATCGAATCCTCGACGGTGACGAACTGGCCGCCGTCGTGCTCGCTACGCACGAGGCACGGCAGGATCAGCGCGCGCGCGCCGGGATACAGGTGCGTGCGGTTGACCTTCGTCGAGATGCTGACGGTGAGCGCGCAGCTCTCGAGCCCGCGTGCTGTGCGTGTGGTGTCTGGCGCGGCCGACAGGAAGTTGCCGCCGAGCATCACGAACGCGCGGACGTCGCGACGTTCCATCGCGGCGATGGTCGCGACCGTGTCGAAGCCAGCGACGCGCGGCGGCTGGAAGTCGAACGCAGCACCGAGTCGATCGAGGAACGGATGGCGCAAGTGATGGTCGATTCCCATCGTGCGATCGCCCTGGACGTTCGAGTGCCCGCGCACCGGGCACAGGCCCGCGCCGGGCCGGCCGATGTTGCCGCGCAGCAGCATTAGATTCACGAGCTCGTGGATCGTGCGTACCGCGTGCTTGTGCTGCGTGATGCCCATCGCCCAGCACGCAATGACCGCCTGCGCGTCGGCGTACTTTGCGGCGACGCGGCGAATCGTGTCCTCGTCGACGCCGGAGCTCTCGACGATCGCCGACCACGGCATCGCGAGCGCATGATCGCGCCACGCGAAGAAGTTGTCGGTCTTGTCCGCGAGGAACAGCAGGTCGGGCACGTTGCGCGACTCGCTGACCAGCGTCTTTGCAGCGGTCTCGCCCGAGTCGTGCGCCGTCGCCGCGTCGATCTCGAGCACCGCCTTGCCGACGCCGAGGAAGAACGCCTGGTCGCCGCCGATCTGGACCTGCACGAACTCGCTCGCAAGCGGCACGCCCCCGGCGAGCAGGTCGAGCGGATGCTGCGGATGCGAGAATCGCGACAGCCCGACCTCGCGCAGTGGGTTGACGCTGATGATCATCGCGCCGCGCTTCGCCGCTTCGCGCAGCGTGCTCAGCATGCGCGGATGGTTCGTGCCCGGGTTCTGGCCGATCACGAAGATCAGATCGCAGTGCTCGAAGTCGGCGAGCGACACCGTGCCTTTGTCGACGCCGACCACCTCGAGCAGCGCGTTGCCGCTCGACTCGTGACACATGTTCGAGCAGTCCGGGAAATTGTTCGTGCCGAACATACGGCCGAGCAGCTGATACAGAAACGCGGCTTCGTTCGACGTGCGCCCCGAGGTGTAGAACGCCGACTGCTCCGGTCCAGCCGCGCGTAGCTCCGCCGCGATGATGCGGAGCGCGCGGGCCCAGTCGATTTCGTGATAGCGGCGATCCGGCCCGAGCAGCAGTGGATGCGTGATGCGGCCGAGCTGGCCGAGCTCGAAGTCGCTCAGCTCGCGCAGCTCGTCGACGGTCGCGGCCGCGAACACCTCGGGCGTCGCGCGCGCGGTCGTCGCTTCCTCCGCGAGCGCCTTCGCGCCGTTCTCGCAGAACTCGAAGCGCGCGCGCTCGCCGGCATGCGGCTCGGGCCAGGCGCAGCCCGGGCAATCGAAGCCGCCGACCGGGTTCATCGACAGCAGCGCCTTGCCGCCACGGGTGATGCCCGAGTCGCGCCGCAGATGCCGCAGTGTCGCCCACAGCGCCGATAGCCCGCCGGCCGCGCGCGGAACCTCCGTCAAATGCACCTCCGCCCGGGGGACGTCTGGGTGCTTGTCGTCGGCGGACACGGAGGATGCGTACCATGGCGCCGCGAAATGCGGCGGCTTACCAGTGCTGACCGCCGAGGCGCTTATCGATGTGCGGCGCGCCGTGGTATGCCCGCCGCATGGCGGACCCCGACGAGCTCCTCAAAAAGGCAGGCGGTTTCTTCAGCAAGCTGGGCAAGCAGGCCAAGGAGACCGCGGTCACAGCGGGCAGCCAGATCAAGCAGACCGCGAAGCAGGTCACAGGTCTGGGGCGCGGCTCGGTCAAGCTCGAGCTCGACCAGACCAAGGCCGCGCCCGGCGGCACGATCCACGGCCGCGTGGTGCTCGCGCTGTCCGAGGCGGTCGAGGCCAAGAAGCTCGTCGTCACGCTGCGCGCCCGCCAGAAGATGATGACGGTGCGCCGCCACGAAGGTAATCGCAGTGTCGGCACGTCGCACGCCGACGTCTACGAGTTCAACCTCGAGCTCGGCAGCACGAAGAAGTACGAGAGCGAGACGCTGCCGTTCGAGCTGACCGTGCCGCCCGATGCGCTCGACCTGCGCCCGGGTACGCCGACCACGCCGCTCGGCGAAGTTGCGCGCACGATCGCATCGGCGGTGTCGCCGTCGGCGGGGCCGATCGAGTGGCAGGTGATCGTGACGCTCGAGATTCCGTGGGGCCGCAACCTCACGCACGATGTCGACGTCGTCGTAACGCGCTAGATCTCGGCGCTAGATCTCGTCGGCGCCGTCCGCCCACGCGATACGCAGCTTCGGACCGTCGACATTCGAGAGCCGGAGCGCGAACCGCGGTGCGTACACGACGCCGTTCGCGTCGGGTTTGGCCGCGACGTACTTGCCACGGCGGAGGACGTAGATTTCGAACACCCGCGTAATCGGATCGACGATCCAGTATTCGGGAATCTTGCACATCTCGTAGAACGGCAACTTTTCGTAGCTCTCGTCGTTCGGTGACCGGATCTCGACGACGAGCTCGGCATGCCCGTTGATTCCGCGCGACATCACATCATCGGGTGAGACGATCGCGATGTCGGGCTGGCGATAGTTCTGCTCGCGCTTCGTGCGGTCGAGGAGATCAAGGTTGTGGACGATCTTGAGGCCGAGCGGCAAGACCAGCGGTCGCAGTACTGCCTCAAGATCACCCTCGAAGAACTGATGTTCGGCGCTCGGTGAAGGAACCACGTGCAGTACTCCGTCCCAGACCTCGTCGAAGCGATCGTGGCCTAGGCGACGGCGCTCCTCGAGCCACTTCGGGTCGGGCTGGAGCAGCAGCACGCGCATCGATCGCAGTATAGCGGAGGTCATGCGGCTGGCCCTCAGCACTTCGCGTGCCCGCGCATCCACCTGATTTTTCGACGACGCTTGTCCGCTTTGGCCGCGACGCGGACGTGAAGGTCCGAGCGCCGTCGGACACGCGTGATGGGCGAGCAACCGCTGTGTGCCGGCGACGGTCCGACGCTCGAGATTCGGCAATCTCACACGATATCGATGTCGTCGTGACGCGCTGATCGCGGCGCGCTCCGGCTTCTCGTTGCTCTCAGATCTCTACGCTGCCGTCGGCCCACGTAATGCGGAGCTTCGGTCCGGTCACCACGGCGAGCTCGAGCTTTAAGCGTGGTGCGTTGACAGCGCCGTCGCGATTGGCCTGCACGGGGAAGTAGGTGTCACCGCGCAGCACGTACACTTCGATCACGCGCGTGTTGGGATCGACGATCCAATACTCGGGTATTCGGCGCGCCGCATAGAAGTCGAACTTATTCCGGCTCTCATCGTTTGGCGACAGCACCTCAACGACTAACTCGGCGTGGCCCTCGATTCCTCGCTCAGACACATCCGAAGGTGCAGCGACGACGATATCCGGTGTCCGGTAGTTCAGTTCGCCTTTTGCCGGATCATAGACAGTTAGCTCGTGCAAACTGCGCAGGCCGAGTGCCTTGGCGATTGGCTTCAGAGCGGCATTGAGCTCGTGCTCGAATTCCTGGTGAGCAGTCGTCGGACTTGGCGGCACGTGGAGCACTCCGTCCCAGACCTCATCTCTGCGATCGAGGCCAAGGCGACGGCGTTCCGCCAGCCATTCACGATCTGGATCCGCCAGCACGACCCTCATGTGGCGGACTATAGCAGTCGAGGTCATGTGCGGGTCGTGCAGCATTTCGCGTGCCGCGACAAGCGCGCGATTTCTCGATGACGCTCGTCCGGTTTGGCCGCGAACCAGACGACCGCGTCCGATCATCGTCGGACGAGACCGGCTAGCGCTTTCGCTTCCGCACGCGGCTTCGCTTCGTCACCGTCGGCATCTGCAAGCCGAGCTCGTTGATGTCGAGCTTGCCGATGCCCGCGAGATCGCCGCGGCGCGTGGTCGAGATCGTGGGGTACTCGCCACGCGATGACTCGACGAGTCCCGCACCTTCGAGCGCGCGCACGAGATCCATGATCTGGTTTGGCGACCAGCCGCGCAGCTTGCCGCGCTCGGGCATCTCGTCGAAGCGATGATCATCGTCGCTACCGTTCGCGAGCGCCGCGATCCGCGTGCGTCCGAACCGACCGTTGAGCGAGCCGATCAACACGAGCAGGCTGCGCACCGCATCGCACTCGGCGGCCGACAGGCCCGTGGTCTTGCCATGCGCGACCGCTTCGCAGTTGTCGCACGCGCCGCAGCGCTTGCTGCGATCGCGCCAGTCCGCATCGCCGAAGTACTCGAGCACGAACTGACGCCGGCAGCGCGGGTAATACGCGTAATCGATCATCGTGCGCAGCTTCTTGCGTTCGGCGTCGGCGCGGCGTTGCAGCGACTCGACGTCGAGCGGCATGAACTGGCCTGGGGTGGGGCGCGTGGCGGCGAGCTTGTCACCGTCGCGCGCGAGCATGCCGTGGCGCTCGAGGATGCGCAGCGCCGCAGACAGCGCCGCCCCCGACGGCACCTCGATGTGTTTCTTGAGTCGCGCTTCGAGCTCGTCCTCGCTGCCCTTGCCGAGCTGGGGCTGCTCTTTGAGTAGCTTCCACAGGCCGCGTAGTAGCTCCGCCGACGGAAACGATGCGTCGATCAGGAACTCTTGCAGGCGGATATCGCCGTGGTTGAACAGCAGCACGCAGCGCGTGGGCTTGCCGTCGCGACCGCCGCGACCCGCTTCCTGGTAGTACGCCTCGGGGCTGCGCGGAATGTCGGCGTGCACGACGAGCCGGATATCGCTCTTGTCGACGCCCATGCCGAACGCGTTCGTCGCGACGATGACGTCGAGCTCGCCCGCCATGAACACGTCTTGCGCCTTCTCGCGCACCTCGTCTTCGAGACCGGCGTGATAGACGCGCGAGCGCATGCCGGCTGTGCGCAGCGCCTGCGAGTACGCCTCGGCGTTCTTGCGCGTCGCCGCGTAGACGAGCGCGACGCCACCTTCACGCATGCGCACGAGCTCGGTGAGCTGATCGATCTTGTCGGCGGCACCGCCGGCCTTGTGCACGCCGTAGTGGAGGTTCGGGCGATCGAAGCCGCGCACGTGCAGGCGCGCGTCCTCGATGCCGAGCTGCACGCCGATGTCTTTGCGAACCTCGGGCGTGGCGGTCGCGGTGAACGCGGCGAGCCGAGGCGGCTTGAGCTGCGCGATGACCTGACCGAGCCGTCGGTAATCGGGCCGGAAGTCGTGGCCCCATTCCGAGATGCAGTGTGCTTCGTCGATCGCCACGAGCGCGATGCGTGCGGCGCTCGCGTACAACGCCTCGACGAAGCGCGGGCTGCGAAACCGCTCGGGCGCGACGTACACGAGCGTGAACGCGCCGGCGCGAATGCCATCGAGGATGTCGCGTTGTTCTTCGGCGCCGGCTGCCGACGTCAACGCGACGGCCGGAATGCCGCGCGCGCGCAGCACGTCGACTTGATCTTTCATCAATGCGATCAGCGGCGACACGACGAGCGTGACGCCACCGCGTTCGCCGAGCACGATCGCGGGCAGCTGATAGCAGAGCGACTTGCCCGCGCCGGTGGGCATCACCGCGATCACCGGTTTGCCCGCGAAGATGTCGGCGATCACCTCGGCCTGACCGGGCCGCATCGAGACGTGACCGAAGCGCTCGAGCGCGCGCTCGAGAATCACTTGGCCGGCACCTTCGTGCGCGGTGGTCACATCACTGAACATCAGCCGCACCGTAGCAGCTGGGTCCGACCTTTCGTGCTCGTCGAGCACCGTGCGCGAAGGCTCGTTCAGTGTGCCACCGCAGTACGCGTTGACAGATTCGCCCGCTCCGGAGTCTGCTTTTCACTGCTACTCCACCGCTTCTTCACAGGTGTTCCACAGAAAGGACCACAGCGGGAGCGCGCCCGCGAGTTGCTTAGAGAGCTGCCGCCGATGATGCCGACCCTGAACATGTTCCTGCAGCACCTGGGCGTCGCGTTACGCCTCGCCGCGACTCATCCCCAGCTCGAGATGGAAGACGTGTTCGCGCACGCTCGCGCGGCTACCGACGCTGCGACGCCGCAAATCTCGGCCGAGCTGCTGCTCGCGATGGCGTACGTCGAGAGTCGCTTCGATCCGCATGCGCTGTCGCACGTCGAGGGCAAGCGCCGTCGCGTCGGCAAATGGCCGTCGACCACACCGCCGAAGCGGCTGCGCAAAGGCACGTCGCTGTATTGCGGTCCGCTGCAGACGTTTGCCGGCAACTGGGACGCGTGCCTGCAGCAGCGCGAGCTCGCGGTCGCGTACGCAGCGGGCGCGCAAGAGGTCCGCACGTGGCTGCGCGATCGCCGCGTCCGCGGTGACATGACGCGCGCGCTTGCCGGTTACGGCTGTGGCAACCGCGGCGTGAAGACCGGCAAGTGCAACCGCTATCCGGGCCGCGTGCTCTATCAGGCGAAGCGGATCGAAGCGGCGAAGCCGATCACGGTGGCGTCGGCACACGAGCGGCGCGGCGCGAGCTAACCGCGCGGCGCGCGAGCTAGCAGCCGGCCGGTGTCAGCGTCGGCGCGACGAACAGCACGTAATGGCCGGGCTGGCCCTGCAGGCGCAAGCTCAACGGCTCACTGGAGATGCTGCAGCTCGACTTCAGCATCGTGATCGGGGTGCCGATCGAGAGCTCGGTCATGTCCTCGTCGCCGAACGGCGACACCTGCAGCGACAGACCCTCGATCTGCTCGATCTTCATGCTGGCCAGCCACATCGGCGGCACGTGCGCGAGACCCGCGAGCGATGGCAGATCGATCGGCCGGTCGTCGACGAGATCGACCTCGATCTTCAGGCGACCATCGCCCATCGGCGACACGCGCGACGACGAGCCCGTCGGTGCGACGACCGGCTTGGTCGGGAACGTCGACTGGATCGCGGCGACGTTCGCGCCCGCCGTTGGTTTGCTCTTCGTCGGCACGACGAACATGATGCCTGCGACGCCGACCGCGATCACGCCACCCGCGATCACGAGGCTGCGCGTGCGCACCTTCCTGACGCGCGCGATCGCAGCTGCGCTCGATTCGCGGACCTGGCGAATGAAACCGCGGATCGTGAAGATTTCGCTGCCTGCCGCCGGATCCTCCGCCTGCAGCTGATCGCGCTCTTTGCGCAGCTTGCGGACGACGATCGCGACGGAGACCAAGATCAGCGCGAGCGGCACGAGCCACGGCGAGCTCACCGCGGCGAGACCGACGCACGCGATCGCAGCGCCGATCGTCATCGGTGCCGTCATCGGCAGGCGAGCCCAGCGCTTCGTCATCGCGATCGCGATCACGGCGCCGGCGCCACCGCACAGCAGCAACGCCTTGGCGTGCGCGGCGACCGAGCCTTCGAAGTCGGCGATCACCGGCCAGCCGCCGGCGCGATAGATCGCGGCGACGTACAGCGCGGTCACCGGCAACATCACGCCGGCCGCGAGGACCGGCAGCGCTGCGGAGCGCACCTCGAGGCGATGTGCCATGTCGCGCGCCGCTTGATCGGGATTCTCGTGCGAGAGCCGCTCGACATCTTGGTCGACGTCCTTGCTCGGCATCACGAGCTTCGACATCGCGACGGCGAAGCGATGCTCGTCGACGGCGCGCGCCGCGAAGTACGTGAACAAACCGACGAGCCACATCG
>DATDCH010000622.1:0-10545 GCA_036524455.1 Kofleriaceae bacterium
CTCACGGCGAGCATGCTGAGGCCAATGATCTCGCGCTTCGTGATGCGCGGCGGCTTGCGCAGGATGAGCTCGGTGCCGAGCGTGTCGACGCCCGACGACGTGATCGTCGCGGTTCGCTTCTCGCCGGGTTTCGTTTTGCACGCGTCGTGATCGCTGTCGGTTGGATTGCCGAGCTTGGTCGCGAGCGCGCGCGCGTTTTTTGACGCTTCGTCTGCGAGCTCGCCCGCGGCGTCGACGTAGATGTACGAGCAGAAGTACTCGAGCGCTTGGCGCGTATCGCCTGCGAGTCGGTACTCGTGCGCGATGCGAATGAGCAGCGCGGGATTGCTCTCGTGCTCGTACGCTTGGCGATAGAGCTCGATCGCGCCTTTATGATCGCGCGCGCGGCTGCGTGCGGCAGCTTGCTCGTTGATGGAGGGAGATGCGAACGCGATCGAAGACGACGCGCATAGACTCATCGCCACCGCGATGAAGAGCCCCAGCTTCATGGCGATGATTGTAGACAAGCTCGTCGAACGTGCAGCACGAATCTTCGTCGGGAAAACTCGCAGACGAGAGCGATCAGCCGCCCCACTGCCAATAGACGTAGGGAATGATCGGCAGGTACCAGCGCCAGCCCGTGCGCGATTCTGGGTGCCACATGACGAACGCGGGAAATTCGAACCGCATCGTGCGAAGGATGCTGCGCTTGGAGTCGTAGAGCGGCGCGAGCCGGTAACCCCAGGCGGCCTGGAGCTTGTTGGGCTGGTTGTCGGAGTACACGAACGTCGTGCCCATCGAGGCGGTGGCGTGCAGCGAGATCCATGGCTTCCAGCGGAAGTCGAACGAGAGCGAGGCGTCGGGCGACCACGCGTTGATGTGATGCTCGCCGACCGGGTTCATCGGATCGTTGTTTGTGATCTCGACGTCCTCGGAGAATGTCGCGCCCGCCGAGACGTGGATGCGGAAGCGTTCGGTCAGCGGGATCGAGGCGTTGATCCGATTGAACCACTGCGTGCCGTCGCGGCGGACGTACAGCATCGGCCCGTTCTCCTGCTCGGTGGGCAGCCACATGTGCTGCACCATCGTTTCGTACGCGAGCGAGATGCCGTGCTTGCCGCCGTCGCGCAGGCGAAACCGAAAGTTGAAGCTCGGCACCGGGCGATGCGGCTCGACGAGGAAGCCGCCGAGCAGGGGGAGCAGATCGATTTCGGCGGTGAGCCAATCGGTGATGCCGATCCATGCCCAGCTCGGCAGTGGCAGCGTGAGCGGTGATTGGCAGTAGATGAATTCGCCCTGCTTCAGCGTGTAGCCGGTGAAGCCGTCCATCGGATGGAGCAGCGTGTCGGTCTGGAGACCGCGCGTGGGCTCGACGAGCGGGACCGGCTCGGGCTGCGGCGCGCTGACTTGTTCGTCGGCGATGGCGACGCGCGGCGTCAGCGCGAGCACTGCCGCAAGACTCCACAACACCCGATGCACGCGATGGAGAACAGCAAGGCGCGCGCCCGCGCAACGATTTGAATGTGCGCGACCTACGCCACCACAGCTGTCGGATTTGGCGAATCAGCGGATGCCGCTTGTTGCGACTCGGACCACGCACGGATCAGGGTGGCGCCAACGGCGTTCGTCCGACGCGCGCAGCACGCGTGCGCGGTGGCAGCTCGCGCGCAGCTCGACGCGGGCAATCACGCGATGGTTGGTGCACTCGCGAGGGCACGCAGCTTGCTCTACCTGTGATCGAGCTCGGTGGTTCGAGAGATCGCCAGGCGCAAGGAGAAAGCTCAGGAAGGGACGCTTCCGGTTTCGGAAGCAAACGCAAATTGGAATAACACCCTGAAGTCGGGCTGACGAGTAAACGACAAGAGGGCTAACGCTTCGACGAGCTGATTTGCGGACAACCTTGGAGATCTGGCCAGCACCTGACGGTCCCTCGAGCTACCGAGCAAACCGCGCGCGTCTTACGCGGCCGCGCGTGTCGCGATCCGATCGATCGGATCGTTAGCGCCTGGCGGCTGGCGCTTCGTCGGGTGCCCAGTGCGGACCTCCGCGACCGGTGAAGCGCTCGTCGTCGGTGGTTTCGATCGACCGCTCGTCGGTGCCACGCGGATAACGCGCGTTGCGATCTTCGAGCTGCAGCTCGAGCGCGAGATCGCCTTCGACGCGTCCTGCCGTGTAGCCGCTCTGGCCGACTCCGTAATACTCGGTCGAGGTTTGCTTCGGTGGTTCTTTCAGCATGACCCGCCCAAGTGCATCGGCCATACCACGCTGGCATGCGCGCTGCTCGTGTTGTCGGGAGAGCCCAATGAACATGGAAGATGCGAAACGAGCCGCTGCGAGGGCCGCGCTGGACGAGTTGCCCGACGAAGGAATTATCGGACTGGGGACAGGCTCGACCGCTCGCTACTTCATCGAAGCGCTGAGCGAGTTGATCTTACTTGGCAAGCGCTATGTCGGCGTGCCGACGTCGAGCGCGAGCCGGAAGCAGGCCCGCGAGCTCGGCGTGCCGCTGCTCGACGATGACGGGCCATGGGACATCGCGGTCTGCGTCGATGGCGCAGACGAAGTCGACCCGGAGCTCGACGTCATCAAGGGCCGGGGTGGCGCACATGCGCGCGAGAAGATCGTCAATTGCGCCGCGCGCAAGAACGTGGTGCTCGTCGACATCTCGAAGCTGTCGTTGCGGCTCGGCGAACGAGCGGCGGTTCCCGTCGAGGTGCTGGCGTTTGCACACGCGACAACGGCGCACCATCTCACCGCGTTCGGCGATGCATCGCTTCGCGTGCGCGACGGCGTGCCTGTGGCCACCGACGACGGCAACCTGATCTACGATCTCGCATGCGGTCCGATCGCGGAGCCGGACCTGCTCGATCACGCGATTCGCAGTATCCCGGGCGTGGTCGAGACCGGGCTGTTCATCGCGCGCGTCGACGTCGTGTTGGTCGCGAGCGAATTCGGGGTCGAGCGGCGAACGTCGCGCCGAACGTTCTCGGGGTGCGAGCGTCGAGACCCGCACGGTGCGGCCGAAGGTTATCTGTAGCCATCCGTGGCGAGTCAGCGCGTCGTTCGGCTGCCGCTGCCGGCGGGCGGGCGCTTGGTGCGCGCGGGCTTCTTGGGTGCGGACTTCGCAGGCGGCTTTGCGGGCGTGAGCTTCGCCGGCGCGCCGACGTTTTGCTTGTCATCGCTACGCGTCATCACGAACCAGCCGACACCGACGAGCGACAGCGTGATCACCGACGCGACGATGATCCAGCCCCACCGCCTCGATGGCCGCCGCCCGATCGAGCGCACGCGCGCCATCAAGCGCTGGCCGAAGGACTTGCGCCGGCGGAACAACGAGCCGCTGCCACGCACCGCGGTGGCGAGCGCCGCGAGGCCGCGATGGATCGACGTGCCGGTGTCGCGCGTGCCACGTGGCGGCGTTGGTTTCGCGCGCGGCTTGGGTGTGTCGGTCTTTGCCGGCTTGGATTCCGCCTTGGATTCCGGCTTCGCTTCCGCCTTCGCCGCGGGCTTCGAGTCTGCCTTCGCGGCCGACTCCGCCGACTTGGCCTCGGCCTTCGGCACCGGCTTCGACTCGAGCTTCGCGGCGGCGCCGGCCGGTGCGGGCTCCGCGATCGCGGCGCGCAACTCATCGCGGAACGCTTCGGCATGGCGCGGCCGATCGGCGGGCTCCTTCGCGAGCACGCGTGCGAGGAACACGTCGAGCGCGGCGGGGACGTTTGCCTTTGGCGCGACCTCACTCGCGAGCGGCGGGGGCTCGTGCACGTGCATGTACGCGAGTCCGAGCGTGTTGCCGCCTGCGAACGGCGGTTGGCCGGTGACGAGCTCGAACAACATGCAGCCGAGCGCGTAGAGATCGGAGCGGCCATCGATCGTCTTGCCGCGGATTTGTTCCGGGCTCATGTACGTCGGCGTGCCGCAGACCGCGCCGGTTTCGGTGAGGCGCGTGCCGTCGACGTGGGCGATGCCGAAGTCGAGCACCTTGACGACGTCCTCGGATTGGCCGCGCGCGACGAGCATGACGTTCGAGGGCTTGACGTCGCGGTGCACGACCCCGTTGCGATGCGCTTCGCCGAGCGCGTCCGCGATCTGCGCGACGATGTGAACCGCGCGCGGCAGCGGCAGGCGGCGTTTTGCGGTGAGCTGCTCGAGCGTTTGGCCGTCGAGGTGCTCCATCGCGAGGAACAGCGTGCCGTCGCTCATCGCGCCGTAGTTGTAGATCGTGACGATGTTCGGATGATTGAGCTGACTGGCCGCGCGCGCCTCGGTCTCGAAGCGCGCCTGACTGCCCGCGTCGCGCGAATGGACGGGGTGGAGCACCTTGATCACGGCGCGCCGGCCGACGCTTGGTTGGTCGGCGAGGTAGACCGCGCCCATGCCACCTTTGCCGAGCAGTGAGCGGATCACGTATTGACCGATCACTTCGGCACCGATCAGCGGATCGGATTTGGCGGCCTTTGCGCCGCGCGCACCGCCGGCTTTGGTTGGGGTGGCGTTCGCGGCTTGCGTCGCAGCGACACCGGCGCAGGCTTCGCAGTGCGTGCCGTTCGCGACGGGGCCATCACAGGTCGAACAGCGCGCGTCGGCCACGCGCCATTTTACCAGCGCACGGCGATTCGATCACCGGTCTCGACGAGCTAGTGGCGTTCGCCGAAGCCCAGCGCGAGCGAGACGTACACATTGTGCGATTGCGTGGAGAGGCTCATGCGCTCGGTGTCGGTTTCGAGCGAGTCGTAGCGATAGCCGAGTGCGAGCATAATCGGGTTGAAGTCGTATTCGATGACGCCGAGGAACTGAAGGCTCAGGCCGCTCGGAGCCGCGAACGTGCCGCGCGCGCGGGCTCGCCAATGCTTCGTGATTCGCACGGGCAGCTGCAGCGCGCCGACGAACTTTGCGAGGTCATTATCGTTCGAGCGTTCGGCGGCGCCGATTTCGACGCTCGCGTTCGTGAACTCGCCGCGCACGCCGGCGTGGACCTCGAGCTGCGCGTTCGAGTCGGTCAGCATCGCCCAGCCGAGCTGGAAGTCGGTGGTGAGCTGCGAGATGTCGACGTCGTAGGACACTTCGGTCATGCCGATTTCGCCGTCGTGGCCGAGCTGGACGTACGACGTGTCGATGATGAGGCCCAGCCGCTCGCGCCAGATTTCGAGGCGAGCAGCAGCGGCGCCTTCGAGCGAGTCGATCACGTCGCCGGCGTCGGCTTCGAAGTCGACGCTGTGATCGAGGACGGTCGCGTCGCCGTTGATCGACCACGGCAGGTAGCCGTAGAGCTCGATGCTCGAGCGCCAGTCGCGCCACGCCGGCGCCGGTTGTCCAGGAATCGGTTCTTGCGCCCACGCGATCGACACCAGGCCGCTGCACAGCAGCGCTACCGCGAGCCACGTCAGTCGCACGGTCAAGCGGCGCACATTCGTTTGCATCCAACGCATTGCGACTCCAGGCACGGCCGTGATGGCCATGGGGTCGACGTGTGCGACTTCGGTGCCAGCGGGAGCTGCGCGCCGTCGCTACTCGGCGCAGAGCGCGCGCTTGCGTAGAAAGTCGGTGCCGTCGATGTTGCCGACGCG
The DNA here is from genome assembly GCA_036524455.1 of Kofleriaceae bacterium. Lineage (GTDB taxonomy): Bacteria > Myxococcota_A > Polyangia > Haliangiales > Haliangiaceae > JABFXX01. The sequence goes on from DATDCH010000622.1 coordinate 5,544, forward strand.
CGTCCAGATCAGTTTCACCTTGGCGCGCACGTCCGCGTCGCTGCGCGTGATCTCGCAGAGCTCGGCCGGCCGTGACATCAGGTACTGGAACGTGCTCGCGCGATCCTCGATCTCGTTCGTCGTCGCGTATGCGTTGACGAAGCTGGCCGGGCGCTCGTCGGTCAGCGTCGCGTCGCGGTACTCGAAGCCGATCGGGTTGTGCAGGCGCCACTCGGGGTCGCTCATGTCGCGGCGCATGTGCTCGAACTCGATCAGGTGGAACAGCTCGTGGTGCACGATGTCCTCGGCGGTCACCGCCCGCGTGTCGTCGTGCGCGCGACCCAGGAAGCTCTCGACACTGACGAACAGGCGGCGCTGCATGTAGTCGACCGTGCCGGCCGTGCCGTGCTCGCGCACGATGTCCTCGTACACGATCGACTTGCACAGCGCGACGCTCTCGATGTGTGACGCGACGAGGAACGACGCCGGATAACGGTCGAACGCGCGCGTGATCGCGTCGAGCGTGGTGTCGTCGAGCTGTTCTTCGGGGCCCGCGAGCTCGCAGCGCACGCAGCCGACTTGGTGTTGGCGCGCCTCGGGGTCGGAGCAGGTCGAGGTGCGGATCACCTCGTTGCGGCCCCGCATCTCGAGCCGGATCGCGGCGCGCCCGAGCGTGGTGCGCAGCGCGACGACGTGCGTGTTGAAGCTCGCACCTGCCGGTTGCAGGGTCGGCCATTCGGGCTCGCGCGGTGGCGAGATCGACCCGTTGCCGACGGTGCACCCCAGTAGCAACGCGAGCGGCGCGATGCGCACCGCACCGTCCGAGGCACGCCACGTGCCAGGCCCTGCGGACGGATCGTCGAGGACATGCGCGAGGTGGCAAACCGTGGCTGACGCTGCGGCGCCACACCGGTGTGGTCGTAGCGGCCACGCGACACCGAGCTTTCGCGAAAGCTTGGGTGCAAATCAGATCGTTTGTTCGGCTCGGGCGTCGAAGGGGGAATGGCGCCGTCTTGGGGGAGCAGTCATGCAGGGACAACGCGCGCTCATATTCGCCGTACTCGCCGCTTGCGGTGATTCGAAGACGACGCCGGGCGATGCATCGACCGATGCCGCAACCGACGACGCCGCAGCGATCGACGCCACGCCGATCGACGCCGTACCGATCGACGCAGCGACCGACGCACCGGTCGACGCTGCACTGCCGCCGCATCCGCGCCGCGTGTTCCTCACGTCGGTGTATGGGTTGGGCAATCTCACGGCGTGGCCCGACTCGGCGGGATACGTCGGGCTCCCCGCCGCCGACGCGATCTGTCAGGCACGTGCGATCGCCGCGAGCCTCGACGGCGTGTTCGTCGCGTGGCTATCGACGTCGACAAACGACGCGTATTGTCGCGTGCAGGGATTCAACGGGACCACGCGTGCGAACAACTGCGGCCAGCCGACGCTGCCCTCGATGGCCGGTCCGTGGGTGCGCGTCGACGGCGTGCCGTGGGCTGCCTCACTCGCGGAGCTGACGGGCGCGAACCCGCGCGTGTATTCACCGCAGCTGCTCAACGAGTTTGGTCAACCGACCACCGACCACTTCTTCAGCAACACGAGCGCGACTGGCACGGCGACGACCCAGAGCTGCAACAACTGGTCGGCAAGCACGGGTGGCGTCGGCTACGGCGGCGCGCGCATGAGCGGCACGTACTGGACACAGTGGGGCACGTGGGGCTGCTACTTGTCGTCGCCGCTGATGTGCATGGAGGTCGGCAGTGGACCGGCGCACGTGTTCCCCGCGATCACCGGCAAGCGCGCGTTCGTCACGTCGACGGTGACGACCGGCAACTTGGCGACGTCGCCCGAAGCGAATGGCCAGACGGGTGTCGCCGCGGGCGATGCGATCTGCCAGGCACGCGCGGCAGCCGCGAGCTTGCCGAATGCGACGCAGTTCAAGGCGTGGCTGTCGACCGCTGCGGCGGACGCCGCGACTCGCATCACGAGCAACGGCCCGTGGCAACGTGTCGACGGACTGCCGCTCGCGAGCTCGAAGCTCGATCTGCTCGACGGCATGTTGCTGCGCTCGCTCGACGTGACCGAGTCCGGCGCGTACCTCAGCGGCGCGACCGTGTGGACCGCTAGCTGGCGCGATGGCACCACGCTCGGGGCGGCATGTGGCGATTGGACCGGCTCGACGGCGACCGCGTACGTCGGACGCGCGAACGATCCGAAGAAGTGGAGCTACGCCGAGTACGTGTCGACGTGCACGACGACGACGGCGCGTCTCTACTGCTTCGAGGACTAAGCCGCCGGCGCCGCTTCGCGACTAGAAGCCGCCGGCGCCGCTTCGCGACTAAAAGCCGCCGGAGACCGCGAACCCGACGCTGTCGTGACTGACCGCGGGCACGAACGCGGCGCGCTCGCGCACGATCTTGTCGGGCGCGGTCACGTACAACACGATGGCGGTGCCGAGTGCGATACCGCCGGCCATGAAGATCGGCGTGGCAACGTTGCGCGCGATCGATTGCCAGTGATTCGCCGCGCGGACCTCATCGTCGTTGTAGATGCGGCCCTCGCTGTCGGCACGCTCGAGCACTTCGTCGTAGCGACTACGCGCGTAGTAACTGACCGCGAACGATACACCCACCAGTGCAACACCGCCGGCAGCGGTCCACTTCGCAGCGAGTCGGCGCGACTTGCCGCGATCGATCACGTCGCAGTTGCACGGCTCGTCTTGCTGCGCGATTGGCGGCTGCGGCGCGACCACGCCCGGTGGCGTGACCACCGGCGACGTTGGTGCAGGCGTGACCACGACCGGCTTCCGCGGCGGCGGCGCAGGCGTGGCCATGACCGGCGGTGGTGGCGGTGGCGTCTTCACCACGGGCGAGGTCGGCGGCTTGCGCTGCGTGAACGGATCGGGACCGGCCTGGGCCGTACCGAGGCTGCCGAGGGTCACGAGCACGACGGCGAGCTTGCGCATGGCCCTCGTATAACAGCGGCCGCGGGCGGTTGTGTCGGCCGCGCGCCACGTTTTGCCGTCGGACTTTGCGCAGCGCGGTGCACAAGGATCGGCAAACCGTGGCGGCTGTCGCACCGGAGGGATGGCGGCGCAGCAGCGCGCATGAGGCTGTCAGAGGATGAGGCAACCTAAGGCGGGCTCAGCTGTCTAGCGTCTTCACATATGCGACGCCTTGCCCTGATAGCCGTGCTCGCCGCCTGCGGCGACAACCTCGAGCCGACCGAGACCGAGACCGAACCGACGCCGATCGAGGCGACATGCAGCGAAGCTGAGGTCCCTCAGCTCCTCGCGAAGCTGCCGAACGTGAGCCAGGTGGTGAGCGGGCAGTGCGGCGACTTCGTGGTCGGCGCGAAGTGTTTCGAGGTCATGATCAACCAGCCCGTGGATCACAAGAATCCGAGCGGGCCGACGTTCAAGCAGCAGCTGTTCGTCATGCATCGCGGCTGCGATCGACCGACCGTGATCGCCGACTGGGGCTACTCGTGGGAGTACTTCTATGACGACGAGCTCGCCACGTTGTTCGGCGCGAACGCGATCTGGGTCGAACATCGGTTTCAGGGCGAGTCGGTGCCGATCGGCGTCGACTGGGACTGGAAGCAGCTGACGATCGAGAACGGCGCGGGCGATCTGCATCGCGTGGTCGAATCGTTCAAGCATCTGTGGGGCGCGAACTGGGTGTCGACCGGCGCGAGCAAGGGCGGCATCACCGCCACCTATCACTCGTACTTCTATCCCGATGACTTGAACGGCACGGTGCCGTATGTCGCGCCTGCGTCGAGGTCGCGGCTCGATGTCGCGTATCAGTACTATCTCGATAGCGTGATGACCACGCCGTGCGCGCAGCGCGTGCGCGATTCGCAGGTCGCTGCGCTGACGTCGCGCCGCGCGATGATGATCGCGAGGATCGATGCAAACGTCGGTGTCGGCGCCGGCGAGATTTACATCGACCTGATGACCGCGCACTTGGACTGGGCGTTCTGGCAGTACTACGGCGTCGACTACTGCACCCGCGTGCCCGGGCCGACCGCGACCGACGATCAGTTCTGGAACTTCTTCGCCGAGATGTCGGGGTTCTCCGGCGCTGCAACGGGCGAAGAGATGTCCGACGGCGCGCTGGTGTACGAGTGGATGACGGAACAGGGCTTCGCGCTGCAGATCGGCGAGCACGTGCGTCCGCTGCTCAAGAGCGAGTACGCGCTCGCGACGATGGAGGACAACTTCCGCGCGCAGTTCCCCGAAGTGCCGCTGCCCACGTTCGACGGCTCGGTCACGCGCGCGGCTCGTCGGTGGGCGGAGCTCTACGCCGACAACGTGCTGCTCATCTACGGCCAGTACGATCCGTGGAGCGGCGGCGCGCTCGCAGTGCCCAAGCAACCGACCTCGGCGCGTTACTTCGTGCCGGAAGCCACGCACGGTGGCGCAGCGATTGCGGGGCTCGTGCTCGCCGATCGCACGGCCGCGCTCGAGCACGCCGCGCGCATGTTCGGTGTCGCGCCGATGCTGCAGAACATGCAGCGCGCGATCGAGGCGACGAAGCGCCGCGATGCGATTCTGTCACGCATCGAGCAGCGTCACGTGATGCGATTGCCGTAGAGTGGGGCGGCATGGACGCCGCCTCTCGCCTGGAAGTCATCGAGCAGCTGTTCTTTACCGATCGCCGGCAGGCGATGGAGAAGCTCAGCGAGTTCGTCGAAGCCGCGCAGGGACGGAGTCGGACGGCCGCGATGAGCGAGCTCGTGCGGCGCGTCGATCACGAGCATCCGGGGCTGGCCGCGTATCTCGCGCTCGCCGGCGGCGCGATCGTCGAGGATGGCGAAGAGGCGACTGCATTGGGCCGCGCGCTGATCGCGCCACTCGAGCGCACGCTGGTCGCCGCCGCGCGCATGCTCGCGCACGTCGCGCATCTTCCCGACGCCAAGCACGATGACGATGATGAGGATGACGACGAGGACGACGACGCCGACATCGCCGCCTCAGAGAACGGCCATGCCGACGATGACGAGCACGGCACCGAGCCCG
>DATDCH010000623.1:0-6275 GCA_036524455.1 Kofleriaceae bacterium
ACTTCTCTTCGCCGGTGCAGTTTTGCTCGGCGCTGGTGACCGAGCGCTCGATGTCACGGCGCGTGGGTTGGGGCACCTTGTCGAGCCGGTCGAGCTCCATGCGGAACAGCGTCTCGAGGCGCTGCACGATCTCGTTATCGATGCCGAGCGCGTCGAAGCGCCACACCGCGATCTTCTTGTCGAGCAGCTCGTCAGGACCGGGCTGCGCGTGCGCGGGCAGCGCGAAGCCCAGCACGATCACAGCGAAGACAAGCGAGGGCCACCGAATCGAAGCGACGCTTCCCACCTTGAGCCGATCCTATCACCGCTGGCGCGCGAATCGCCGTGTTAGCCTGCACACATGTCTTGGCTTCGCGGGGTCGCGATCGCGGCGTTTGTCACGGCGGCGGTGGCTTGTTCCTCGATCTCTACGGTGCGCGTGCAGCCAGAGAACGTGCATGTCGGCAAAGGTCTGCGTCCGATCGCGGTGGTCCACGCACAGGTGACGAGCTTCGAGCTGCTGTTCTTCGAGATTCCCGGGCACGTCACCCTCGACTATGTCGTCAACCGCATGCTCATCCATGCTGCGAAGCAGATGGGCGCCGACAAGGTCGTCGACATCAAGGTCGACATCACGCCCGACGACGGCATCTGGGTGCTGCGCCGGCTGTTCGGCTGGCGGTCAGCGCAGGCGAGCGGCGTAGCAGTTGTCGTTGAAGATGAAGCGGCTCCCGCACCAGCACCGGCACCCGCGGCGCCCGCACCCGCCTCACCAAGTCCTCCCGCCGCACCCGCGCCGGCTCCGAGCAAGTAGGCTATATACCGCCTGTGTTGGATGTATTCGACCGTCGCCTGCTCCTCGTCGTCGGCAAGGGCGGCGTCGGGCGCAGCACGGTTGCGGCGGCGATCGCCGGTCAGCTCGCGGCCTGCGGCAAGCGCACGCTGTTGTTCGAGACCAACGCGAACGATCGGTTCGGTAGCTACTTCGATAAGCCCGCGGTCGGCACCGAGCTGGCGCAACTCGCGCCGAATCTGTGGGCCGTCAACACGAATCCAGCCCACGCGCTCGAAGAGTACGGACTGATGATTCTGAAGTTCAAGTCCGTCTACGAGATGGTGTTCGAGAACCGGGTGACGAAAGCGTTCCTGCGCGCGATTCCCGGTCTCGACGATTACTCGTTACTCGGCAAGGCGTGGTTTCACACCACCGAAGAGAAACGCGGCAAGCCGATCTGGGATCACGTCGTGTTCGACATGCCCGCGTCGGGACACTCGGTATCGATGCTCCGCGTGCCATGGGTGATCACCGACACGGTGCCCGAAGGTCCGCTCACGCGTGACGCGCGTACCGTCAAAGAGCTGCTGTGTGATCCGGCGCGTACCACGCCGGTGCTCGTCACGCTTGCCGAAGAGATGCCGGTCAACGAAGCGATCGAGCTCGAAGGCAAGCTGACCGAGCTCGGCATCGTGCCGCAGCAGATCGTGTGCAATCAGATCTATCCGCAACACTTTCCAGCCGGCGCGCCGGTGACGCGTGTCCTCGAGGCGCTCGCCGCCGATCCAGCGCTGACCACGCCGCTGCGCGAGGTCACCGAGCACGCCACGCTGTCGCGCGATCGGCGCGCGCTCAACGAGCGCTACCTCGCCGAGCTTCGCCGTCGCGCGAAGACGCCGGTGCACGAGCTACCCATGTTGTTCGCGCCGAGCCTCGAGCCGGCGCACGTCAGAGCATTGGGCGAGCTGCTGTAGCGACGCTGCGCCGCACATCAGAGCATCCGAGTTTTTCGTCGCGTGCTATTCGCCGGTCGCGCGCATCGGGAACAACGGCTCGCCGTGGATCTCGAGGCGGTAGACGCTGTTCTCGGTCTCGACGTAGATCATTTTTCCGCCGGGCTCGCCGAGCACGCGCTTCACTGGCGTCGTGATCATGCGGTGACCATGCGGGTCGCGGAAGATCACCATGCCGCGCCCGATGTACGGGTACGAGATGAGATAACCCGTGTAGATCCGTCCGCTGGCCCCACCGGGTCGCTCGGAGCCGAGCTCACGAATCTTCCGTGCCGTGACGCTGACCATGGGAGGCGCTACCTATTAGTCTAAGAGATACACATGGCCGCGTCATCCTGTTTGCGGGTCAGCCGTGGGTGAGCCCAGCGTAGAGGCTCTGTACGAGCAGGTGCGCACGACTGTCCCCACAGCGCCCGGTGAGATGCCTGACAAGTTGCTCCCGGTAGCGCCGGGGATTCGCGTGCTTGCGCTGAGGACACCGACCCTGCCTCCCGCTGCCCACACGAACACGTACGTGGTCGGGCCGGATCGCGGGCCGCAACTGGTGATCGATCCCGGCTCGCCTTATCCGGATCAACAGAGTGTCCTGGACCGCGCGCTCTCCGAAGACGCCGATACGGGACGTCCGCTCGCGATGGTCGTGCTCACGCATCACCACGGCGATCACGTGGGTGGTGCGGTCGCGCTCGCGACCAAATTCGGCGTGCCGATCGCGGCGCACGCCAACACCGCGCGTCGTCTCGCGGGGCGCGTTGTCGTCACGCGCGAGCTGGCCGACGGCGAGGAGCTACTCGGCGTCACGTGCATCTATACGCCTGGGCACGCCGACGGGCATCTCTGCTTCGAGCTCGGCGGCGCGTCGATCGTAGGCGATATGGTCGCCGGCCTCGGCTGGATCTTGATCGATCCCGTCGAGGGCAACATGACTCATTACCTCGCGTCGCTCGCAGCGCTGCTCGCACGCCCGGCGACCAAGCTGCTGCCCGCGCATGGCCCGATGATCGAGGACGGCCCGAGCAAGCTGCGCGAATACATCGCACACCGCACGATGCGTGAAGATCGTGTGCTGGCGGCACTGACCGGCAGATCCGACGCGGCGCTGGCGGATCTACTGCCGATTGCGTACGCAGACACGCCAAAGCTGCTGTGGCCACTTGCAGAGCGTTCACTTCGGGCGCATCTCGACAAGCTTGTAGGAGAAGGCCGTGCGCGCGACGTCGGCCCAGGGCGATGGACGTCAGGGTAAACCCCGCTATAGTCGGCGCCGGTGGTACGCACGTTTGACACGTTGCCTGAGGTGGCGCTCGCCCGTGACCTACTGCGACGGTGGTACGGGCTCGAGCTCGGCTACCTTGCCGGCGACGGCTCCGGCTACGAGCGGACCTCGCATGCGGCATGCGAGACGCTGCGCGCGCATCCGAGTGGCGCGTGCGGCGCACAGATGAAAGATGTCGCCAAGCAACTCGCGGCGAATCGTCAAGTGCAGTCGAGTCCGCACGCCAATGCGGCGACGATTGTCCAGCGTTGCTATGCGGGCATGACGATCGTCGCAGCGCCGGTGCGCGATACCGACGGCCTCGCCGGTATCGTGTACGCGAGCGGCGGGCGAGCGGGCGCACTCGCCGACGTCGAAGCGGCGATCGTGAAAGCAACCGGCGCGACGGGCGAAGCGGCCGCGCTCGCGTCAAAGGCTCCCGAGCTCGGCGAGGCCGACGTCGCGCGCATTCGCGATCTCGTCGCATCGGCGGCGGCCGCGGTCGAGCGCTCGCAACCGGCGACGATTCCGCCGACCACGTGGACGCATCCGTTCAACGAGATCGTCGGCGACGCACCCGCGGTGCGCGAAGTCGTCAAGCTGCTAACCAAGGTCGTCAGGAGCGAGGCCACCGTGCTCGTGCACGGCGAGAGCGGAACCGGCAAAGAGCTGATCGCGCGCGCGATCCACTATCACGGGCCGCGCGGCAAGAAGCCGTTCGTCGTCCAGAACTGCTCCGCGTTCAACGACAACCTGCTCGAGAGCGCACTGTTCGGTCACGTGCGCGGCGCATTCACCGGCGCCGTCAAAGATCAAAAGGGTCTGTTCGAGACCGCCGACGGCGGCACGTTCTTCCTCGACGAAATCGGCGACATGTCTGCCGCGCTCCAGGTCAAGCTGCTGCGCGTCCTGCAAGAGGGCACGTTCATGCCCGTCGGCGGCACCAAGCCCGTCAAGGTCGACGTTCGCATCATCGCCGCCTCGCACAAAGATCTGCACGCGATGGTGCAAGTGAAGCAGTTCCGCGAAGACCTGTTCTATCGCGTCAACGTTCTCAAGATCACCGTGCCGCCGCTGCGTGAGCGCGTCGCCGACATCCCGCGCCTCGCGCAGCACTTCGTCAACAAGCACTGGCGCAACCCAGGCCCAGCGCCGAAGCTGTCGCAGAGCGCGCTCGCGCGCCTCGTCGCATACCCGTGGCCGGGCAACATCCGCGAGCTCGAGAACGAGATCGAGCGCATGCTCGTGCTCGCGGGTGATGCACAAGAGCTGACTGGCCCGATGGTCTCGTCGCGCGTCGCGGGTTCGCCGGTCAACGCCGGGCGCGCGCTGCGCGATGTCGTCGATGTCGCCGAAGCCGACGCCATCGTTCAGGCACTCGGCCGCTCGAGCGGCGATCGCGACGTCGCGGCCGCCGAGCTCAACGTCTCGCGCGCATACCTCGATGCGCGCTGCACCGCTCTCGGACTATGAAGAAGACGAAGTGTCCTACGTGTCGCGCGGCGGCCGTCAAAGACGGCAACAAGTTCTTTCCGTTCTGCAGCGAGCGCTGCCACCTGGTCGACCTCGGACGCTGGCTCAACGAGGAGTACCGCGTGCCCGACGAGCCCGACGTGTCGGGCGGTGGCGTCGAGTCCGCGACCCCGCGCACCGAGGACGAGTCTTAGCAGCCCCTGCGGCTCGTGTATCCTGGACGGGTGCGTTGGACCGGAGGCGTCCTCGTTGTCGCATCGCTCGCCGCGTGCAGCTTCGAACGCGGCACTGCCGCAGGCGATGGACGTCCTCCCGAAGATGGCGCCTCCAACGGCGACACCGACGGCATGCCGTCGGAGGCTGGCACGCCCGGCGGCTTCGCGTACGTCGGCCACACGATCGGCAAGTCCTCGACCGGCACGGTCACGATCGCGTCGCCGCTGGTGCCCAGTGCGACGTACGTCGTCGGCGTGGTGTCGAAGTCGTTCGAAGCGGTCGCCGCGGTGAACGGCCTGGGCGCGACATGGACGAGGGTCGCCGACCAGTGCGGTGCGCGCAGCCAGACCGGCGTCTCGATCTACATTGGCCGCGGCGCTACCGTGGCGGGCAACGTGGTCGTCACGATGGAAGCGGAGCCGATCAACACGATCGCGGTCGTCGCGATCTACAAGGGCAGTTCCATCACGGGCACGTTCGCTATGTACAACGCACTCGACGCGTCGACGTGCAACGCATCGAGCACGAGCGTCGACATCAACGTCTATAGCTTCGCGATCGCAGCCAGCCACCCCGTGATCGCCGCCGTGGCGACGCGGGCGCAGACGCACATTCCCGGCACCGGCCTCACGCAGCGCGTGCAGGACTTTCACGGCTCGAGCGGCGATGTGGCGGGGCTCGCGATGCTCGACGGGCAGGTGACGACTGTCGCGGGTGGCTTCAGCAGCGAGACCGACGTCGCAGTGATCGCGGTCGAGCTGCGGCCTTGACGACGCGACGGCGCGATCGGGAGGTGGCGCATCGCGCGGTGCTCGCATCGCACGACTCGCGCGACGGCGACACGACAAGGCTCACGTGCTACGACGGTGGCGATGACGGACCATCGCGTGCTCGCTCACCTCGGCCTTCAGGCCAGCGACTACGACACCACGATCCGCACGTACATTCCGCAATACGACCAGATGATCGCGACCGTCGTCGGGCTCGTGCGCGGCGACATCATCGATCTCGGAAGCGGTACGGGCGCACTCGCTGCGGCGATCCTCGAGGCGAACCCGACCGCGCGCGTAAAGCTCGTCGATATCGATCCGGCGATGCTCGAAACCGCGCGCGAGCGGGTCGCGCCGTTTGGTGAGCGGGCCGAGCTCGTGCATGCGTCGTTCGACGCGGCGCTGCCGCCGTGCGATGCCGTCGTGGCGTCGCTCGCGCTGCATCACGTGCCCGAGGTCGATCGCAAACGCGCGCTGTACGCACGGATCCGCGAGGCGCTCCGGCCCGGCGGCGGGCTCGTGATCGCCGACGCCACCGTGCACGAGCAAGGTATCGAACGCGAGCTCGCGTTTGCGACATGGTCGCAATGGATGGCGCAGCACGGCATCGCGCAGTCTGACGCCAACGCGCTGTTCGCGAAGTGGGCCGGCGAAGATCGTTATTACCCGCTCGCGACCGAGCTTGGCCTGCTGGCCGAAGCAGGCTTCGCGCGGCCCGAATGCTTCTGGCGCTATGGGCCGATGGCGGTCTACGGCGCGTTTCGCGACTGACGGGCCTGCGTCGCCTACCGACT
>DATDCH010000624.1:0-29120 GCA_036524455.1 Kofleriaceae bacterium
CAAGGAGCCCGGCTTCTTCGGTAGCTGCGCACCGCTCGTCGGCTGCAGTTTTTCGACGGGAATCGTGACGGGGGCGGCGACCTTCGCGGGCGCCACCACGTCAGCCGTCGCGCGATTGCCCGGCACCGCTGGCTCGGATCCACGCGCGAGCTTCGGCAGCGCCTCGGTACGCTTGCCACCACCCTTCGGTGCGATATGTGCGGGCACCGAGACCGCGAACGCGTTCGGCGACAGGCGCGACTTCGACGCGTTCGACGCGTTCGACGCGGGCGTTACAGCCGCCATCGGTGCGGTTGTGGTTGCAGCCGCCGTCGGTACTGGTGTCGCGATCGGCGCAGCCGCAGCTACACCGTTGGTCTGCACGGCCTCGACCTTGGCTGCGACCGCCGGCTGCACGAGCGGAATGATCGGCATGCCGATCAGCGTGTGCTTGCCGACCGACGGGTTGTACGAGATCGGCGCGCTCTCGAGATCGATCATGCGTGCGGGAACCGCCGTGCCCAACCGATCGTCGAACGGCGGCGTGCTGACGTCGGTGCCGTCTTCCCACTGTTGCGCCGATTCGAGCGCGACCGCGCGCGCGATCAGCAGCTGCTCGAACACGCGCTTGCTCGCAGCCGTCATGCCGCGCACACCGATCTGCATGCCGGGCTGGCCGTAGCGATTGTCGCGCGTCGACCACGCCGCGAGCACGACGCCTTCGCCGACGAGCGCGGGTTCGCCCGTCGAGAGATCGAGCGAGAACGTCGTATCGATTCCTTCCGCGCGCGGCGATGCGGTCGGGATGAAGATCGAAGTCTCGTCGCAAAAACGATTGAACCAGCGAACGAGCTCATCGTTCGTCCCGCACTTCGTACGGATGCGGAGTCCCCTAGTGTGGCGACCGTTCATTGTGCGCGGCCGCGTCCCCAGAACGCGCCGCCTGATCAATTCTACGACGAGCGCGAGCGCAGCTTCGGCTAACAATCGGTAAGCGACGCACGCACCGACAGCGCCCTACCTTGGCCGACGTCGCTAGTATTCGACAACTGCGCGAATCGACTTGCCCGCGTGCATGAGGTCGAACGCGTCGTTGATGCGATCGAGCTGCAATTTGTGCGTGATCATCGAATCGATCTCGATTCGCTTATCCATGTACCAGTCGATGATGCGCGGCACGTCGGTGCGGCCGCGCGCGCCGCCGAACGCGGTGCCTTTCCAGACGCGACCGGTGACGAGCTGAAATGGTCGCGTCGCGATCTCTTGGCCGGCGCCCGCGACACCGATGATCACGCTGACGCCCCAACCGCGATGGCAGCACTCGAGCGCCTGCCGCATCAGTTTGACGTCACCGACGCACTCGAAGCTGTAGTCGGCGCCGCCGCCGGTGAGCTCGACGAGATGACCGACGAGCTTGTCGCCGTGGTCCTTCGGATTGACGAAGTGGGTCATGCCGAGCTCGCGGCCAGATGCTTCGCGCGCCGGGTTGATGTCGACGCCGACGATCATCGTGGCGCCCGCCATGCGCGCGCCTTGCACGACGTTGAGGCCGATGCCGCCGAGCCCGAACACGACGACGGTTGCACCCGGCTCGACCTTCGCGGTCCACAGCACCGCACCGATGCCGGTCGTCACACCGCAGCCGACGTAGCAGGCTTTGTCGAACGGCGCGTCCTTGCGGATCTTCGCCACCGCGATCTCGGGCATCACGGTGTGGTTCGCGAACGTCGAGCAGCCCATGTAGTGATGCACCTTCTGGCCACGCAGCGAGAACCGACTCTCGCCGTCGGGCATCACGCCCTTGCCTTGCGTCGCGCGGATCGCGGTGCACAGGTTCGTCTTGTGCGACAGGCACGATTTGCACTGGCGGCATTCGGGCGTGTAGAGCGGGATCACGTGATCGCCGACGGCGACCGACGTCACGCCCGGACCAACCTCGACGACAATCCCCGCGCCTTCGTGGCCCAGGATGACCGGGAACAGACCTTCGGGGTCACCGCCAGAGCGCGTGAACTCGTCGGTGTGGCAAATGCCGGTCGCTTTGAGCTCGACGAGGACTTCGCCGGCGCGCGGACCTGCGAGCTCGACTTCCTCGACGACAAGTGGTTTGCCTGGTTCGAATGCGATCGCGGCTCGGGTCTTCATGGCCGCGACGGTATCACGCGGCAAACGTGCGCCGGCGGCGTGAACAACGCGTGAACGCGCTCCGCTCGTCGGGAGCAGATTCATAAGTTCCCAGCATGCACCGCAAGCTTGTCTGCCTCGCGATCGCAGTCTCGACGAGCACCTCCCATGCAGAGCCCGCGGCGCGGGACAATCAGCTCCGCGCCGACCTCGCGTTCAGCGGCCCCGGCGGCATCATGGCGGTGCGCTACAGCCGCGTGCTGCCGAGCGGCACGCGCATCGAGCCGGCGTTCGGGCTCGCGTACACGGGCGTGATCGGCTCGGTGCTCGTCACGCAACCGTTCACGAGCTGGGACCGCCGCACCCAAGCAGGCACGCTGATCACGACCACGCTCGAGGTCTACGGCGGCTACGGTGCGAGCTGGATGGGCGGGCGCCGTCATCCCTGGGCGGGCCGCGAGAGCTTCATCGACGACGGCGTCTATCACTGGGCCGACTTCGGGCTGTCGATGCAGGGGTCGATCCGCGACTGGCTGATCACGGCTGGCAGCGGCGCGAGCGTGCTCGTCTCCGCACCGATGAGCTTCGGCGAGGATCGCGAGGACGATCACCTGTGGTTCCTGTTTCCCGAGGGCTGGATGGCGAAGCAGCGCTGGGTGCCAACGCTGTGGACCAGCATCGGCTACGCGTTCTAATCGGTACAGCCGACCGGCGCGTCGTGAATGATCACGTCGTCGATCCACAGATCCATCGCGGGCTGCGCGCTCGGCGTATTCGACGACGCGAACCCGGTGCCGATCGTGATGAGGTTCATCGGATTGGTCGCCGAATCGGTTTGCCGGTTCGGCATCACGATCATCGGCACGTCGCCCGTCATCTCGAGCGAGCCGGTATTCGTCGTGCTGCGCACGACCTTCCACACGACGCAGAACCAGGAACCGATCGGCACCGTCGTCTGCGAGACCTGTGAGTAGCTCGCGTACTGCGAATACAGATGCGTCTCGTCGGAGAACACGAACACGTAATCGCCGGCGTTGCCCGCTCGCTCCGCGGTCATCAACTCGAGGCCGTTGCCGGTTGCCGGCAGTGCAGACAGCCAGAACCAGGCGCGCACCCAAAACGTGGTGCTCGTCATCAGGACCGACGTGTCGTAGATGCCTTCGTAGCTATCGGTATTCGCCGGAAACGCCGCGGTGTGCACGCGCACCGAGCGAATGCCGCGATGCGCGCGCGTCGTGTCGAGCGTCGTCGCCGCGCTGCTGATCGTCCACAGCGGGTCGAATGCTGGGTCTTCGAACGCGTCACAGACCTTGTAGCCCTCGCACGACGGTCCCGCGTCGTCGCCGAGCGTGCCGTCGCGCGGACCGTCACCGACGACGTCCCCATCGGAGCCAGAGCCGCCGCCGTCATCCGGCGGGTCGGTGTTACCGAAGCCAAACCGGCCGCAGCCGGCAAGGACAACGAGCAACGCGACCCCGCGCATGCCTCATGGTAGCCAGTTTCGGCTGGTCGGGCCGTGAAACAGTGCCTGGCGTTGCGGTGCGTCACGGTGTTCGAGGCAACGCAGCACGATATCGGCATCGGCCTTCGTGATGCCACTCGATGCCATCTGCCGCATGCGCGTGACGATCGGTTCCCACTGCGCGCGCGTGCGGGCGTCCCATGCGAGCACGCGACCGATCGTGTGACAGCGCGTGCACTTCTGCTCGGTGAACGCGCACGCCTCGCGTAGCTCCGACGACGCGCTGTTCGGATTCGCGATCAGCGAATGCCGCGGCAACGCATCCCCGCAGGCCGCCAGCGCGAGCACAAGCACGATCCGGTACAGCATGATCAGTTGTTGAGTGCCCCCTCCGCGATCCAGTCCCGCACCAGTGTCAGCTCAGCCGACGTAAAGTACGGCGGACCATTGTAAGGCATCCGCGCGCCGAACGGCGGAGCGAGTCCGAGCTTCTGGAGCAGCACGCTTTCACACGGCTTGCCCGCCACGATGACGCGCGTGCCGGAGTTCTGACCGCCGCGACGCAGCGAATCGTACGACCCGAGGCTGAACCCCGACGTCGCGGTCGCGCCGTGACAGAACACGCAACCGCCCGGCGAGCGCGTCGTCAGCGGCCGGACGTGCAGCGAGAACGACACCATCGCGCCGGGATTGCTGTCGGTGCACGGCCCCGTCGACACGAACCCACTGTCGAACGATGACGTGCCGGCGTCGGGCTGCGTAGCCTGCAGCGGCCCGACGTCGGGCTCGTACGTGATCGCGCAGCCCGCGAGCAAGATGATCGCGAATCTCATGGCGCGCCCTCCGCGAATTGAATCTGTTTGTTGCTGACGATCGTCGTCACGACGTAGTTGTCGACCGCGGTCGGGAAGTAGCCGGTGATCGCGCCGGATGCACTGCGCCGAAACAGCTGGGTGTCGTTCGTGATCGTCGTCGGATCGACGCCGGTGGCGAGCCGCACGTCGAGCTCGGTGACGACCGGCGTGTAATTGAACGTCGTCGTCGGCGGCGCGGGCGGGATGCCGTACTGGAATACCGGCTGCGCATCGAGCGTCGTCGGTAGCGCCGGCGGCGTGCCGGTCGCGACGCCCGACAGTAGGCGCGCCTCTTGGCCGAGTGGAATGCGTCCGTTCGCGAGCGGTTGCGGCACCGCGAGCGGCAGCAGATCGATGGCATACCCGCGCGCGTACACCCTCGTCGCATCGAGGGGTGCCGCCGTACCGCCGAGCTCGAGCCGCGTGCCCGGTGGCACGACCGGCATGTTGTGCCAGGTGCCGGCCGGCTTCGGCTCAGCGACGAGGCCGAGCGTGAGCGCCTCGTCGAGTGCTTCGATCGACGGCAGCACCTCACCCGCGTACTCGGTCGTCACCGGCACGTAGACGATGCGGCGCATCGCGCTGTAGCGCGCGTCGCCCGGGATCGAGTCGAGCAGCCATGGGTGATCGGTACGCGGGGTCAGGTTGCCTGCGCCGTCGTCGTTCGCGAGCACGTAGACCGGCGCGCTGACGACAAACCCGTCGACGACCGGCGCCGCGCCGAAGCTCCAGTACATCACGCTCACGCCGCCCGCTTTGCCTGTGGCGCGCGTGACGACGCCGCCCGACATCATCAGTGCGGAGTCGCTGAGCCCGTCGAAGATCTTGATCTGGCTGAGCAGCTCGGCGTTGTCGGCGACGCTCGGCACCGTCGTGCCTGACGGCAACACGAAGTTGTGACCGCCTGGCGGTGTGTCGGGTTTCGCGTCGACGCTCGGCGTTGCGGCGTCGATCCGGTCATCGCTGACACGCGGACCGAGCGCGTCGCACGCGGCGAGTAGAGCGAGAAAGATGGTTGGCTTCATCATAGGCAGCTCCTCAAAACGGACCGGCGATGCCGACGTGCACCACCGATTCGTCCTCGAAGTCAGAGAAGTCGTAGTACTCGTAGCTGAGCTTGAGACGCAGTGACTGGCGCAGCACGATCGCCGTCCCCACCGTGTGACGCAGCAGCGCGCTGTCGGAGCGCATCATGCTGTTCGCCGATACGTTGCCGCGCCGGCGTAACCCGTCTTCGCGAACGATCAGCGTCAGCCGGCTGCCCAACGGAAGCTCGAGCTCGGCGACACCGCCGTCTTTGACGACCCACGGATCGAACTCCCCGTTCGAGCCGGGGTCGTAGCGAAACCGTTCCATCGGATTCTCGCCAAGTGACATCTTGTGCCGCCGGGTCAGCAGCTCGGCGCGCAGAAACACGTCGCCGATGCGCGCGATGAAGTGCGCGCCGAAGATCGAGAACGGCAGCCGATGCTCGGGGTCGTACGTGCCGCGCATCATCGACGCACCGGCCGACCACGTCGTCGTGTCGGTGATGACGCTCGCGACGAGCTGCCCTCCGAGTGCCGGTCGCGAGTTGTTGTCGATGTAGTACGCCTCGCCAGACCGCGATTGCTTGAAATCGAAGTCGAGCGGATCAGCGCCCGCGCGCGGACCGCTGATCGCATAGACCGCGTAGTCGGTCTGGAGATTCTTGCCGAAGAAGTGCGTGCCGTTGACCTCGATGCCGTTGTCGACCCACGGTGCGGGCAGCACGCCTTCGTTCCACTCCTCGATGCGGAGCATGCGTCCCATGTCGTAGGGCAGCGGCTTGTCGCTCGTGCGGTGGTTCGCCGGATCGTGGCGCACGGGGAACTCGCCGAACGCGGGCGTGAACCGACCGACGCGCACGTTCATCTCGTCGGCGACGCGCAGGTCGAAGTACGCCATGCCGATCTCGACGCCGTGGCACGCGACGCACATCTTCACGTTCGCGGAGATCTTGCTCGTGAAGTCCATCGCCAGCTTGAGCGACACCTCGGCGGTGGCACCGTCGAGCGCGACCTGGCGGCCGGTCTTCTCCGACGGAATTGCCATGTAGTCGAGCTGGATCGAGCCGGCGAAGTTGCGCGTCAGCTTCGGTCGCTCGGGCTCGGGCTCCGGCTCCGGCTCCGGCTCGGCGACGACCGTGACCGCCGGCGCAGGCTCGGCCGGCGGCGGATCGCTCGGCGGCGGGACGTCGGTCGGCGGTGGCGCCGGATCACTCGGCGCGGGCGCTGGCTGCGCTGGCGTCGGTGCGGGCTGTGGCGGTGGCTGTGGTTGTGGTTGTGCCCAGCCGGCCTGCGCCGAGCTCAGGGCAAACCACAGCACCATCGCTTTCGACAGTCGTCGTGCGTTCACGTGATCCTCTTTTTGTGTGCTTGCTAGCGGGTCGGCTTGAACCGAACGACCGCACTGACCGAAACCGTTCCGACATCGGGCGCCACGCGCGTGCGCACCGCCCCGATCGCATCTTTCACGCAGCCGCCAAGCCCCATCGTGTCGCCGCTGATGCGAACACTGCCCGCCCGTGCGCCTTCATCGATCACGAAGCTGACCTTCAAGCTGACATCTGGTGTCTGGTTCGCTTTCTTCGCCGCGCCTCGATAGCAACTGCGCAGTGCATCGAGCGTGCGGCCAAGCGCGCTTTGCACCTCGGTCGTCGTCAACGAGCCGTCGACGGTGACCTTCGAAAACGCCGGCTGTGCGTCGAGCGAGCCCGGGTTCGCGATCGGCGCGGCGGGCGGCGCAGGCGTCGCGGTGATCGCCGGTTTGGGCGGTGTCGCGCTGCCGGTCTTCGGTGGTGCCGCACTGCCCACTTGAGGCGGCGTGGGCAAGGGTGCTGGCGCTGGCGGCGGCACTTGGGCGGCGACCTGCGACGAGCCCGAGCCACCTGGCGCAGGCGCAGGCGCCGGTGCGGGTGGCGGCGCCGCACTACCTGCTTTCGTCGTCCCCGCCGACTTGGGCAGTTTCTTCTTCGGCTCGCGCTCCTTCACCGTGTAGTCGGTGGTCGGCGCGGTCGTCGGTGTGGCCACTGCGACTTGCTGCTGTCCTCGCTTCGCCTCGGCGAGCAGCTGCTTCGCGTCGGCGTCGTCGGCGGATTCGGCGAGCAGCTGATTCGCGAGCTCGATCGCGCGCGGCCAGTCGCGAGCGGCGAGCGCATCGCGCGCGAGCAGCCGTGCGCGCTCGGTCTCGAACCGGTGGCGCAGCTCGGAACGCCTGATCGTGAGCTCGGGGTCGCTGCTCTCGAGGGCCATCGCACGATCGAGCAACTCTTCCGCGAGGCCGAGCTTCCTGTCGTCGATGTTGCGTTGTGCCTGCTCGAGAAACGCGCGGATCGCAGCATCGTGGTTGGCCGGCGGCTGCGCTGATGATTGCGCCTCCGGCACCGGCGCGGGCTCGCTCGCAATCGGCGGCTCCGGGCGCTGTTGCTTGCGCAACACGATCACGACGAGCGCCACGGCGAGCACGGTCGCCGCGAGCGCGAGCACCGCGATCAGGCCGGTGAGCGAGCCCCTGCGCTGCTTCGCCTCCACCGCATTCGTCGTCGGCGGCAGATTCATGCTGCGCGGAAGCGGCGTCATCGACGGGCTCGACGAGGAATAGCCCTCGTACGCCTCCGTGGCATCACCGAGGAGATCCTTGAGCCAGCTGGCGACTGCATGTGCGTTGGATGCATGTTTGCTTCCTGCGCCGCAGAACGAAGCGAGCTGCGTCTGCAACGCGATCGCGGTGGGCCGATCTTCCGGATCGGGAGCCATCGCGCTCAAGATCATGTGCTCGAGCTCGACCGGAATGTCCGGAACGAGATCCGACGGCATGCTAAACCGCCCCTCCATCCGCGACGCGAACAGCTCCGCTTCGGTACCGCCGACGAACGGCCGCTTGCCGGTCGCCGCTTCATACATGCACACGCCGACCGCGTAGATATCGGCCTTCGCGTCGATCGGCAGCGCGCGCAGCTGCTCCGGCGCCATATAAGAGAACTTACCCTTCACGCGATCCGCGCCGGTTGCTGCCAGGCTGCCGCGCGCCTTCGCGACACCGAAGTCGAAGATCTTCGGCGTCCCGTCGATCGACACGATGATGTTTTGCGGGCTGATATCGCGATGCACGATCTTGAGCTGCCTGCCCGCTGCATCTTCCGCGTTGTGCGCGTGATCGAGACCGGCACACACGCCCGCGAAGATGAACCCGAGGTGCCCCCAGTCGAGCTTGCCCTTCGCCGCGCGCGTCTTCTGCAGCGCGGTCGCCAGCGTCGCACCGCGCACGTACTCCATCGCGATGTACGGCGAGCCCGCCATCTGATCGACCTCGAACACCTGGATGATGTTCGGGTGGTTGAGGTTCGCGGCGAGGCGCGCCTCGTCGAAGAACATCGTCACGAACTCGGCATCGGCCTCGATGTCGGCGCGGATCTTCTTGAGCACGACGTGCTTCTCGAAGCCACCAATGCCGACGAGCTTGCAGAGGAAGACCTCCGCCATTCCTCCGAGTCCAAGCCTGCGTATGACGGTGTACTTGCCCAGTTGCTCGGCCATACATCGGGCGCAAAACGCTGCGCCTGGATCGATCTCAGCGCATGCAACAGAGTGTTGTCGATGTAAGCCTTTGGCACTAACGGCTGAAACCAGTGCACTTTTCTTTTTTGCGAAAGGCTGCGCACGAAACGTCCAGACAAAGCTCGGCAATTCCGTGATCGTGAAAACCGAAAACAAAACTGCCCCCGTTGTCACACGGAGGCAGCGATCACATTCGCGATGGGTTAGCCGGCGATCGCCCCGCGGGCTTTAGCCCGCGATAGTGAGACCCATTTGCGCGCGGACGGCGAAGAACTCTTCAGAGATCGAGTACAGCACGAGCTCTTTGATCTTGTCCTTCACCTGCGGGCCACCGACGGTGACCGGCTCCGCCGACACCATGCGCGCGGCGACTTCGAGATCGCCGCACACCACGAAGCCTGCGCGGTGCGAGACCGCATCGACCGCATGACCCCACTTCGCGAGGTTGATCTCGGGCGCTGCCTGGATGAACTTCTGCACGACCATACCGAGCTGTTCCATCGCGTGCGGCGGCATGCGCTTCTGCATCTCGGGCAGGTACTGCTGCACGAGTTGCACGGTATCCGGCGGCACCGGGAAGCGCGGCTGCAACATCACGATCGCGGTCAGCACGACGACCTTGAGCTCGGTGTTCGTCGGCAGGAGCATCTTCAGGTAGTACTCCGGCCGCATGAACGTGAGCCGGCGGGCCGACAGGAACGCGACCTCGCGCTCGTTCTTGCCTTGCAGCAGGTGCGGGCGCACCACGAACGACGGACACAGCTCGCCCTTCTCGATCGCGTTGGCGAGCTGAATGTCAGCGGCCTTGTTGTCCTCGACGAGGAACACTTCGGGCAGCGGGACGTTCAGGACCTGCGCGACGTAATAGAACAGCTTGCTGAACATCAGCGGGTCGCCCTGGAGCTGGCGGCGATCCTTGCGCTTGATGCCGAAGTCTTTGTGCGGGAACGCCTTCATCGCGGCGACGCCCTGCCAAGCCGCAGCCATGATCGCCGAGATGTAGCGGTTCTCGTCCGGGTGGACGAGCTTGCCCCACGTCTCGTTGCTCATCATGTTCTTGGCTTTGACGAGGCCACGCGGCTTGTACTGCTCGTAGAACTGCAGCTCGTCGGGGTCCGCCTTCTTCAAGAATGCGAGCGTGTTGCACACGCACCAGGTCTTGTCGTACTGGTGCGAGTCCATGTAGATCTTGCGCAGCGCCTTGTACGAGTCGTACTTGAACGGCTCGTTACGCAGCATGCGCATGTGCTGCTCGACAGCCTTGTCGGTGTATTCGGGTCCCGCCACCAGGTAGAGCTCCGCGAGGATCTCGGCACGGTCGGTGCCGTCTGCACGCATCTCGTTCTTCGGATCCATCTGCTGTGCGATCTCGAACGCCTGCGTCGCTGACTGGTAGTGCTTGAGGCGCGAGCGATAGATCTCGCCGAGACCGTCGAACAGGCCGACCTGGAGCTTCTGGAACACCGGTCGGTCGCCGCCCTTCGGCAGACGCTTGATCATGTCGCGATACGCGCGCTCCTGGCCCTTCCAGTCACGCTTCGTGGTCAGCACCTTGTCGATCGCCTCGAACGACTTGAGCGCGCGGGGCAGCAATTGCTCCGAGAGCTTGTCGGGGTTCGAGAAGAACGCATCGAGTGCACGGTTGTAGTAGTCGATCGCTTCGTCGAGGCTCTTCAGCTCGTCACGGCAGATCGTTGCAGCGGCGTGGTGGTACGCACCCTTGCGAATGCCGTCGCTCTCGAGCGCGACAAAGCGCTCGATCGTCTCGACGACCTTCTTCCACTGCTTGGTCTCCGTGTAGAGATCGAGCGTCTTCTGCAGCAGCTGGTGGTCTTCCGGCGCGATCTCGAGAGCCTCGAGGTACGCGGCGGTCGCCTTCTGCGGGTTCTGCAGCTTCTCGTAGTAGATGCTGCCGATCTCGGAGAGCAGCTGCGTCTTCTGCTTGTCGCTCGACGTCTGCATCAGACCGCGCTTGCCGTGAATGACCGCTTCCCAGTCGTTCTGCGCGGCTTGCAGCGCGATGACCGCTTCCAACGTGTCGCGATGCGACGGATCGATCTCGAGGGCCTTCTCGAACATGTTGAGCGCCTTTTTGCGCTCACCCAGGTTCTGGCGGACCTGACCGAGTCGGAAGTAGATGCGGACGACGTCCGCTTCATCCTGACCGTCGCGATGCTGGACGAGGATCGTCTGGTAGATCTTCCCGGCGTTGTCCCAGTCCTGCATCTTGAACAGCAGGTCTGCGCGGCCGACGAGCGTCGGCAGATACGTCGAGTCGATGTCGTACGCGGCCTTGTAGTACTGCAGCGCCTTCTGGAAGTCGCCTAGCTCGTCGGCCGTCCTCGCCGCGCGGTAGTAGAGGTCGTTGAGCTCGCGCGGGTCGGCATGCAGCTGACCGACCTTGCGGCACAGCATGTCGATGACCGGCTGCAGCTCGCGCCACTGACCGTCGTTGAAGTACAGGTCGGCAAGCGGGCGGCCCGCTTCGACGTGCTCTGGATCGAGCGCCATCACCGCGCCGTACAGCTGCTTCGCCTGGTCATCCTGGCGGAGCTTGTACGAGTAGATGTTGGCGGCCTCGAACAGCAGGCGTACCTTGTCGATCGCAACCGGTGTGACGGCCTCGGCGCGCACCATCATCTGGGCGGCCTTGAGCCAATCGCCACGGTCCGAGTACTGCTTGGTGAGGGCTTCCATCGTCGGCACGTGGCCGGGATCGAGCGCCAGACCGCGGAGCAAGTTCGCTTCCGCTGCCTCGGTATCCCCAAGCTGCGCGTTCTGGATGCGCCCCATGCGCCAGTACAGGTCGACCTGCTGCCGCACGTCGCCGACCAGCGTGACCAGGTGAGCCATCATGTCGATGGCGCGGTCCCACTCTTGGATCTTCTCGTAGAGGCGGCCGAGGGCATCGAGCGCGCGTTGGTCGTCGCCGTCGAACGACAAGACGTCGTTGTAGGCCTCGATCGCGCGATCGACTTCCTTGAGCTCCTCTTCGTAGATCGAGCCCATCGCGACGTACAGCTCGACACGCGTCGCCACATCATTCGTAGCCATGATGTGGTTGCGGTACGTCTCGACGAGCGCTTCGTACTTCGCGCTCGACTGATACAGCCGGGCTAGCTCTTTGTACGCACCGAAGTTGCGGTTGTCGATCGCGACGATCTTCTCGAGACACTCGGCAGCACGGTCGAGCTTGTTGAAGCGCTCTTCCCACGCAGCCGCCATGCGCTCGTACAGCGAGACGCGCTCTTGATCCGAAGGCGTTGCATCGAGTTGTGCCTCGAGGACATCGAGGTACTTCTCGGTCTGCTCGGTCTTCTCGTACAGGCCTTCGAGGGCGCGCAGCGAAGTCAGGTTCGACGGATCGAGATCGAGCACCTTCTGGTAGGCGGTGATCGCCTGACCCGCGTCGAACAGACGCAGATCCCAGATTTGACCGATTTCGAGGCGGAACTTGATGATCTCGTTGTCGTCGTTCGACTGATCCGAACGCTTCGACAGCACATCGATCAACGGCTCCCAGTTCTCGGTGCGGCGGTAGAGCCGATCGAGAGCGGTGAGCGCGGTGCGCGACTGGCCGTCGTAGACCAGCGCTTGCTGGTACGCGTGGACTGCGCCGCCGATGTCTTGCATCTGGCGCTCGAGCAGCTCGGCGAGGTCGATGTAGAGCGCGGTCTTCTTCTCGCGCCCCTGCTCCGCTGCAGCGTGACGCTGCAACGTCTCCATCAGCTCGCTCCAGCTACCGCGCTTGCGCTGCAGCTCGGCCATGCCGCCGAGTGCACCGGTGTGCGCGGGATCGATCCGCAGTGCTTGCTGCACCGAGTGGATCGCGTACTCGAGATGGCTGAGGTGCTCCGCGTACCAGCGGCCGATCTTGACCCACAGGTCCGTCGCCGAGCCGCGATCTTCGCGCTCGAGCTCGTTCACGCGGTTCGTGTACTCGTCGAGCAACTCCTGCCAACGGTTGGTCGCCGTCGCGAGGCGCTCGAGCTCCATCGCGGTCTCGTCGTGCGAGTAGTCGCGCTTGAACGCGGCTTGGAGCACGTAGAACGCGCTCTCCTGATCGCCGATCTCGTTTTCGTAGATCTTCGCGACCTGGTTGAGCATCTGGATCTGCTGCTCGACGTCGGCCACGAGCTCCGAACGCTCGAGCAAGATCTCGACGAGCTCGGTCCACTTGTACTGCTGGCGATAGATCGCTTCGAGCCGTTCGCTCGCGACCAGGTTTGTCGGGTCGCTGGCGCGCACGCGCTCGTAGACCTGGGCGGCGCGGGTGAGGTCTTCGACCTTCTCTTCCCACGTCGACGCGGCCTGGAGCAGCGTGTCGCGGCGCTGGACCTCGTCTTCGAGGACAAGCGCGCGCTTCTCGAGCACGTCGATCGACTCCTCCCAACGGCCTTCGCGAACGAACAACGTCTCGAGGGCCGCGAGGGCGCGGAAGTCGCTCGGGTCGATCGCGATGACGCGACGCCACGCATCGACGGCTTCGTCGACGCGGCCGAGCACGTCACCTTCGAGCTGGCCGAGCTGTGCGTACAGCTCGATCGTCTCGGTCTCGCTCATCTCGCCCGACAGTTGACCGACGTCGATGATGCGGCGGATGGTCTGGCTGAGCTCGTCCCACGCTTGCGTGGAGCGATACAGCCGCGCCAACGAGCGCAGCGTGTCGAGGTCGTTGCCGTCGATGCGGTCAGCGGCGAGCCACGCATCGAGGGCGTTGCGCTCGCGGCCGAGGTTCTCTTCCCAGACGCGGCCGAGATACTTGTAGAGCGGAATCTGTTCGGCATCGCTGCCGACCGCGATCTGACGCTCGATGATCTCGACGAGCTCGTCCCACTTGCTCTGACGCGCGGTCAGGTCCGCGAGCACGGCGAGTGCCTGCGGCTCTTCACCACGGATGTCGAGCACGCGGCCGAGCAGCTCGATCGCACGCGCCTCGTCGTTGAGGGCATCCGAGCACAGCCGCGCCATGCGCGCGTAGATGTCGGCCATCTCCGCGTCGGTGTCGGCGGTGTCGATCAGCTTCTCGTAGGTCTCGAACAGCTTCTTCCAGTCCTCGCGGCGGAAGTGGATGCTCTCGATCGCCTCGAGCGCGCGGCGGTTGCGGCTCTCTTGCTCGAGGATCGCGTTGTAACACTTGAGCGATTGCTCGAGGTCGCCGAGCGCGTCGCTGAAGATCGAGCCGCGTCGGAAGTAGAGCTCGAGTTGCTCGTCGGGATCTTGGACCACCTCGATGCGGCGGCGCAGGATCTCGGCGAGGTCGTCGTACATCGCCGCGTTGAGGTACAAGCGATCCAACGCAGCGAGCGCGTCCGGATCCTTCGGCTCGATCTCGAGGGCCTTGAGGTGCGTCGTCACCGCGTTCGCGGCGTCGTGCATCTCGAACTCGTAGACGCGCGCGAGGCGGAGCAGCGTCAGACGACGCGTCTCCTTGTCCTGCGTGCGCTCGAGCCCACCGTTGTACGCGGTGACCATGTCATTCCACGCACCAGTGTCGCCGGCGAGGCGCTCGCTCTCCTCGAGGCCGTGCTCCCAGCGCGGATCCTCGACGACAGCAGCGCACCACCAGTCGAGTGCCTTGTTCTGGTCGAACAGCTTGTGCTCGGCCAGCTCGGCGAGCCGCTGGTACATGCTCTGACGGTCCGGGCCCGCCAGCTTGGTCAGCTGCACTTCATGGATCGCGTGCAGCTTGCCGAACTCGTTCGCGGCTTCGTAGAGCGGCTCGAGCACCGCGCCGATCTCCAGCTGGAGATGACCGGCGTGGAACATGTTCTCGAGGGCGCCGAGCGCGCCTTCGTGCGTCGGATGGTTCGACAGAATGTCGCGGTACGTCTCGACGGCACCCTTGCGATCACCGAGCTGGTTCTCGCTCGTGTGGCCGAGGCGGTACTGCAGATCCGCGATCTCGTCGTCGTTCTCGGCGAGGTCGATCGCGCGGCGCAGGATCGTGGTGAGCTCCGGCCACTGACCCGTCGTCGTGTACAGACGATCGAGTGCCAGCACCGCCGGCTTGTTGTCGCCGGGATCCATCGACACCTCGAGCAGCTTTCGCCATGTGGCGATCGCCTTCGGGACGTCGGCCAGCTCTTGCTCGTAAACGCGCGCGAGGCGCGTATAGAGGTCGACCTGGCGCGGCACGTCGAGCGACTTGCCGGCTTCGGCGCCGTACAGGTTCGCCAGCTGTTCCCACGTACCGGTGATCTCCGCCAGACGCTCGATATGACCGAGCGTGAGCTGGTTGCCGGCGTCGTCGCGCAGCGCGCGCGCGTAGGCGTCGAACGCCGCGTGCGCGTTGCCGATCATCTGCTCGTGGAGCTGTGCGATGCGATGCAGGAGCTCGACGCGGGCCATCGGGTCGTCGTTGTGCGCGACCATGACCTCGAGAACGTCGACGAGCTTTGCGTACTCGCCGCCGGTCTCGTAGATCGGCTCGAGCACGCGCGCCGCCATGACCGGCTCGACCTTGCCGTGCACGAGCCCGTCGAGGGCGTGCAGGGTTTCGGCGTGCTGCGGATCCATCTCGAGCGCCTCGCGGAAGCTCTCGATGGCACGCGCCACATCACCGAGGCGGATCTGCCACAGGTGACCGATTCGGTACTTGAGCGAGACGGTCTCGCTGCTGGTCTCGGACAGCTCGACTTGACGCTCGAGGTTCGACAGCAGGTCGTACCAACGCTCCGCCTGACCGAGCAGTCGGTCGAGCGATTGGATCGCCGGTAGTTGATCAGCGTCGATGTCGAGGATGCCCTGATAGGTCTCGATCGCCTTGGCGACGTCGCCGAGCTCGCGGTCATAGACCTGCGCGAGCACGTAGAGCATCGCCTTCTTGTCTTCCGGATCCTCGGCGAGGTCGGCCTTCTTGGCGTAGACGTCCTTGAGCGGGGCCCAGCGCGCGAGGCGCACGTACATCCGCTCGAGGGCATCCATCGCCGTCATGTCGACGTCGTCGATCGCCAGTACCTGCTGGAACGTCGCGATCGCGGCGTCCGCGTTGGACAGCACTTCTTCTTCGATCTGCGCTGCGCGGAACAGGAGCTGCTTGCGCTCCTCGACGTTCGGCAGCATCTCGCTCTTGCGCTTCAAGATGTCGACGAGGCGCGGCCAATCGCCGGTGCGCTCGTGGATCGTCTGGATCGCGGTTGCAGCCTCGGTGGTCGACGGCGACGCCTTGAGTACGCGCTCGTACGTCGCGACCGCAGCCTCGTTGTCACGCAGCTCGTGCTCGAGGATCTGAGCACGGCGGAACAGGAGGGCGACCTTGAGATCGTCTTCCGAGGCATCCGTCGCGACCTGATCGTAGAGCGCCGCCACCTCGGGCCACTTGTCGAGGCCACGGGCAAGACGGTCGAGCTGTGCGTGCGTGGTCTCGTTGCGCGGGTCTTCCTTCATCGCGCGCGAGAACGTGGCGAACGCGGCGTCCGCGTTGTCGCCGCCGATCTCGTGGAGCTCCGAGATCATGTGGAGCAGCTCGATCTTCCTCGCCGGATCGAAGGCGTGTTTCGCCATGATCTCGTAGATGCCGATCTGCTTCGTCCACTCGCCGCGAGCCTTGTAGATCGGCTCGAGGATGTTCGCGATCGTGAGCTCGTGCTCCGGATGCGAGATCAAGCGCTCGAGGGCGGTCACCGCGTCGCGGTTCTGATCCTCGTGCTCGAGCACTTGCCGGTACGTCTCGACGGCCGCAGCGATCTCGTTCAGGTGCGTCTCGCGCAGCTGCGCGAGGCGGACGAGCAGAGCAACCTGCTCGTACGGTTGCTCGACGAGCGCGAGCTGGCGGCTGATGTTGTCGCCGAGATCGCGCCACTGCGAGCGCTGAACGTACAGACGATCGAGGGCGCGCAGCGCCTTCATATCGTCGGGCGCCTGGCCGATGATCTCGTTGTAGATGCTGATCGCCTCGTCGGGCGCGTTCAGCATCTCCTCGTGGATCGAGGCCGTGCGGTTCAGGAAGTCGAGACGCTCTTCTGGGTCCTCCGCGATGTCGATGCGGCGCCGATAGATATCGAGCAGCTCTTGGTACTTCTCCTCGCGGGTGAAGATCGCCTCGAGTGCGGCGAGCGCACCGAGATCGTCGGCCTCGAGGTGGAGTGCCTTCTTGAAGAACTCGACGGCGCGCACGCTGTCGCCGATGCGGTCCTCGTAGCTGCGCGCGACTTTCGTCGCCAGCTCGTGGGCCAGCTTCGGATCCAAATCCTTGCGCTCGAGTGCGACCTCGAACAGCTTGACGAGGCGGCCCCAGCCGTCCTCGAGCAGAGGCGCGAGCGCCTCGAGGTGATCCTTCGCCGCTTCCGTCGACGGATCCTCGCGGAACCCACGGGCATACGCGTCGAACGCCTTCTCGGCGTCGAGCAGCTTCGTGCGCTGCAATTCGCCGATGCGGAGCAGCAGCGAAACGCGGCGTAGGTTGTCCTTTTCGGTGTTGAGCTGGATCTCGTGCACGCCGACGAGCGGGCCCCACTCCTGGAGCTGTTCGTAGACGGGCTCGAGGATGTTCGCGACTTCGAGCTTTTGCTTGTCGTCACCGCGCAGGTGGACTTCGAGCGACTCGCGCGCCTTCGGGTGACCGACGTCGATGTCGAGAATGTCGCGATACACATCGATCGCGCCCTTCACATCGCCGAGGTGCAACTCCTTGAGCTGGCCGAGCCGGTACTTCAGGTCGACGTGCAGCGCCTTGTTCTGCTCGGGACCAACGATCAGGATCTGCCGGCCGATCACGTCGGCCAGCTGCTTCCACTGCTGGTTGCGGGCGTAGATGCGATCGAGGCTCGATAGCGCGACCGGCTCCTCGCCGTTCGCATCGAGGATCGCCATGTACGCGGCGACGGCCTTCTGGTCGTCCTTGACCTCGTCCTCGTAGAGCTGACCGATCTTCGCTTGGATCTTGATCCGCTCGTCGGGGTCGTTCTCGAGGTCGAGCTTCTTCTCGTAGATCTTGAGCAGATCTTCGAAGTTCGCCTTGCCGAGGAACAGCCGCTCGAGTGCGTCGAGCGCTTGTTCGTTGCCCTGGTCGAGCTTGAGGATCTGCCGGTTCATGTCGAGCGCGCGATCGATGTCGCCCTGCTCGCGCTCGATGACGCTCGCCATGACGAGCATGAGCGGCAGCGCCTCTTCGCGATGATCGAACTTCGGCAACGACGCGGCGTACGCGTCGACGAGCATGTTCCAGCCCTGCGTCTCCGCAGCGAGGCGTTCGATCTGCTCGCGGATCTCGTCGCTCTGGTGATCCTCCGCGTGCGCGCGGAGCCACCAACCGAACGACGAGGCCTTGTCGCGCAGCTTCTCCTCGCTGTACGTCGCGAGTCGCTTCATGCGCTCCTGGCGCATGTGCTTATCGTCGGTCGCGCGCAGCTGGATCTCGAGTACGCGCACGAGTGCCTTCGGATCGCGTCCCGCTTCGTAGAGCGGGATGAGCGCCTCGGCGGCTTGCAGGTTGTTCTCGTCGAGCTGCAGCACCTTCTCGAACGCGCGCATCGCGCGGTCGGGCTTCTGCAGCGTGTCGCGGTAGAGCATCGCGATCTTCATCGCGAGCGAGAGCCGATGCGTCTCGCTACCGGCCTCGACTTCACGCTCGAGGACGCGGATGTACTCGTCGACCTTGTTGCGCGAGCTGTAGAACTCCTCGAGGAGATCCCAGCGGCCTTCGGTGACGTAGAGCTTCTTCAGCGCATCCTGCGCGCGCCGGTTGTTCTCATCGATCGCGAGCAGCTTCTGCCACGCGTCGATCGCCTTCGCGCTGTTCTCGACCTTCTCGGTGTAAAGGAGGCCGAGGCGTTGCAGCGCGTCCGCGCGAACCTTCGCGTCGGAGGCCGCATTGGCCTGGCGCTGGCAGATGTCCGCCAGCTTCTCCCACTCCTTGTTGCGCTCGTAGAGCTTGTAGAGCTCGGTCAGCGCCTCGTCGTGGGTGGGCTCGTACTGGACAACCTTCTCCCACCAGTACGTGCAGATGTCGGGCTTCTTGACCTTCGTCGCCGCCATGCGCGCGACGTCGATCACCTTGGCCGCACGAGCTGCCTCGGGCGCGCGCTCGATCTCGGCTTCCTTGAGCCGGATCAGCTTCTCCCAATCGCGACGCTTCTCGTAGACCGCAAGCAGGTGCTCGGCGGCCGTGAGGTTGTTCGGATCGAGCTCGAGGACCTTCTCGAATGCTTTGATCGCTTCTGCCTGGTTACTGAACCGCTCCAGGTAGAGGTTGGCGACCTGCAGATAGATGGCGACCTTGCCGGTCGACTCCATCGTGCGCTCGGCCTTCTCGTTCAAGACCTTGACGAGATCGGGCCAGCGCTTCTTGGTTTCATAGAGCCCGGCGAGCCGATCGAACGCATCCATCCGACCCGGGTCGTGATGGATCGCTTGCGTCAGCGACGAGATCACCTGGTTGTCGTTGTTGAGCCTCGCGTAGCAATCCGCGAGCTCGAGGAACACGGCGGACTTCTCCACCGGCGTCGGCGATGCCTTCGCCTCCTCGTCCTTCAGCGCGTCGGCGAGCTGGGCCCACGACTGCGCATTGCGCAGCACGCGCGCGAGCTCGCGGCGAGGCGCCTTGTCGGTCGGGTACGCGGCGATGACTTTCTTCCACTCGCCGACACCCTTGTCGCCTCCACCTTCGGCCTTCTTGGCCTTCTCCATCGCGCCACCGAGGTCGGCCGGCACGGCGGCAGCCCGCTCGGCGGCTTCGCGCTCGGCAGCGGCGCGCTCGGCGGCAGCCTGCTCGACAGCGGCCTTCTCGGCAGCGGCAGCGGCGGCCTTCTCGGCCTCGCGCGCCGCGTCCGCTTCACGGGCCGCAGCGACGATCGCCGATTCTTGCTCGGCGGCAGCCCTGGCGGCAGCCTCGCGCTCGGCACCAGCGGCCTCAGCGGCAGCAGCTTCGCGCTCGGCACGCTCAGCTGCTTCGGCCGCAGCGGCACGCTCGGCGGCCTTCGCGGCCTTCTTCTCGGCCTTCGTCATCTTGCCGGGGCGCTCTTCGCGCTCCTCGACTTCGTTCTCCTGCGTATCGCGCGCGGAGCGTTCGCTGCCCAGCGGCATCTCGAACCGCTCGGCGCCGGCATCGATCGACGCATCGATCGACACTGCAGTGTCGCCTGCGTCGGCGGCAACAACCGGGATCGACGGCATCGAGCCCGACGCCATCGGCATGTCGTCGATGCCGACCGCTTGCACGAACTCTTCGACGTTGGGGTTCTTGGGCTCGATCGACGCAGCGATCGCGAAATACTTCTTCGCCTTCGCGATGTCGTTGACCTTGTCGAACGCGATGTGACCGGCCTGGATCGCGACGAACAGCTTGTCCTCGCCCGGCAGCATGCGATCGATCACCGCGTCGGTGAGCTCGAGCAGCAGCGACCACTCGCCGCGCTCACCCTGCACCTGCTTGAGCAGAGTAAACGCCGCGACGATCGACTTCATCGGCGACGTGCCGTTCTGCGACGCCGCTTGGAGTGCGCGGCTGAAGAACACCGCACCCCGATCGCGGTCCTTGAAGCGTTGGATCCATTCGAGCGCAAACATGCGCAGCAGCGCCGCGCGCTCCGCGTGATCGGTCGCGCGCTCGGCGCGACGCATCTGGTGCCGCTCGAGATCGTCCCAGCGATTGCCGCTGGCGAGCAGCGTCTCGAACATGAAGTTCGCCGACGGTTCGTCGAGGTCCTTCACGAAGATTCGCTTGAGCAGCTCTTCGAGGCGGGGATCGTCGGCTGCTTCGATCTTCACGATGCGCGCTGCACGCAGCAGCATGCGCACGCACTGCGCATCATCGAACCGATCGGCGTCGTCGGATAGACGGTCGACTTCATCGGTCCAGAACTCTTGGTCGTACGTGACGGCCGCGAGCGCATCTTTGATGCGGATCGAGTTGGGGTCACTTCCCAGCGCACGCTGTAGGATTGGAAGTGCTTTGTCTTTTTGACCGCTATCGAGCATGGCCTCGCCAACAATCGCGGCGAGGTTCTGCGCCGCCAGTGGCGAACGCAGCTCCATCTCGCCGAGCTTGGCGACCATTTCGAAGCGACCAATCTCGCCGTAGACCTCGCGCGCTCGCGAGAGCGCTTTGAGATTGTCCGGATGAAGCTTCCAAGCGCGTTGGTAGAGACCCAGAGCGCGTTCGCGTTCTGGAATCACATCCTCCACGAGGACCGCGAGCTCGAACAGTCGCTCTGACTGTTCGGGCTTGGATCCCGAAGCCTCGAGCTCTTTCTCGAGCTCGTCGATTGTTTGCGTCCAGTCCCGCGACCGACGCAGGCGTTCACGAAGCAGCGTGCGCGTATCCATCTGCGGTCTATCCTCCCGCATACACAAAAGAAACTACGCCCCTCATCCCAGAGGCATTTTTATCATGGCCTGGCGTGGAGTTGGGCTCTCTACACCGCCGAAAAAAGCTCAGGTTTTGGATGAGGGCCCCCACCCAGCAGAACGCCTGCTGGAAAGCGCTAGCTAGCACTCGCAGACACCTGCGCATATAGGTAGTCCTCTCGCGATCGACAACAATCACGTTGCCTTCGCGTCTCCGAGTTTCTCGACGGAGATCAGGTGGTCGGCCGACCACCTTAGGCGTTGAGGTTTCTTCGCAACGCGGCTCACGAGGATGCGCTGCTTCGCAGCTCGGAGTCGTCGCGACTGGCATAGCAAGCCGTGGTGAAGACGCATCTCCTCCGGAACAAAAATTCGTCACGACATGTAGTCTCAGAAACAGCCGCGCTGCTCTTGCGCTTCTCGCGATTCCGTTTCCTCGACGAGAAACCGCCAAAAACGCTTCATCGCGATCGTCTGCGCGTTTCTTGGACAAAACTCGCGCGCCCGAGCGAGATTGCTCCGCCGAAACGCAAACGCCCGACCTCGCGGCCGGGCGTTCGCTCTCGCGCTACGTGCGCGACTACTTCTTCTTGCCCTTCTTCTTCTTCGCTTCGGCTTCCTGTGCCGCCTTCTCTTGCTTCATCAGCTGCTCGGGCGACAGCTTCGGGGCCGAGTCGCCCGGCTTCTCCGTGCCCATGCTCTTGGCCGCGATGTCCATCAGCATCTTCTGCGCTTGCTGCTTGGCGAACTCGAGCGACGCGCCACCGCTCTTCGAGAACTCCTCGAGGTCGCGCTTGGCGCGGGTCATGTCGCCCTTCTTGAAGTACGCCTGACCGCGCTGGAACTTCGCCTTGTGGTTATCGCGCTTGCTCTCGATCGACTTGTCGAACGCTTCGATCGCTTTGTCCCACTGGTTCTTGTCGTCGTAGCCCATGCCGAGCACGTACCAGATGTCGCTCACCTCGTTGGCGCCGGGCACGTTGACCGCGCCTTGTGACGTCACCTTGATCGCCTCGTCGGTGTAGTCCCACTTGCGGTAGAGCTCGCCGAGCGCGACGTACGGCGCTTGCTGGCGCGGGTCGCCTTGCAGCGCCTTGCTGAACGAGGTCGCGGCCTCCTTCGGCTTGTCGGTCGCGCGATAGATCTGGCCCATGTAGTAGTGCGCGCGCCACATGTCGGCGTTGATCTTGATCGCTTCGTTGAGATGCGTGGCGGCCTTGTCGAAGTTCACCGCGGACAAGTCGGCCTGAATCTCTTCGGGCTTCTTGTTCTCTTTCTTCGCCTGATCTTCGCGCGCCTGCTTCTTCGCTTTCTCGAACAGCGAGATGCCGTACCACATCTGGTACATCGGCTGGTTGTCGGCGATCTGCACGGCGCGCGCGAACGCGTCGGCAGCCTTGTCCCATTCGCCGCGTGCGGCTTGCGCACCGCCGATACCGTAGTGGGCGCCGTGGTTGTCCGAGTATTTTTCGACGGCCTTCGTGTACTCCTGGACCGCGACCTCGAACTGCTTCGCACCGGCGGCCTTGTGGCCTTCGTTCATAAACCTGATCGAGTCGTTCAATGCCTGGTTTGGACAACCAGCGCACAGCAGCACGACGAGAGCCCCGAGTAGCTTCATGCCCGAAACGGTAGAACGAGTTCCCACTAGGCTCAAGCAATTGATCGTCGAGAATCGACGACAATCTTCGATCGATCACTGGCCGAAAATAACAACGGCGACCTTGCGGCCGCCGTTTGCGAGACGTCTTCTACGCGGTCTACGCGCTCATTGGCCCGCGGGACGGAACGTGAACGGATAGTTCACCTGCACGCCACCGCCGCCCTTCGGCTTCGGGAACTCGATGCCGCGGATGACGTCGGCGACGCAGTTCGCGACCTCGGAATCAACGCCCGAGCCGGTCGACGACGCGACGTTGCCGTTCGGGGTGATGAAGAACTGCGTCGACACCGTGCCCGACAGGCCCGGCTTCGCGAGCAGCTGCTTCTCGTAGCAGTAGGTGATCTTCTGGATGTTGCGCTTGATGTAACGACGAATGATCGCCTTATCGAGGTCACCCTGTGCGTTCGGCTGACCGATCGACACCGTCGGGACCGCCGCGCTGCGACCGCGCATACCGCCGCGACCACCGCCGACGCCGTAGCCCGAGCCCGTGCCGGAGCCGTGACCGATCGTGCCGTAGCGGCCGGTACCGATCGTGCCCCACCCCGTGCCACCGCCGCCGGGACCGAAGCCCGAGCGACCGAAGCCAAAGCCGCCGTTCATCTCGCCTGCCTCGTTGCCGAGCAGACCACCGTAGATGTTCGTGTCGTCGAAGCCCGAGCTGATGTCGCCCGTGCCGGTCAACGACGCGAACGCGCCACCCTGAACGAGAGCGGTAGAACCGAGGATACCGGCGTTACGCGCTTGCTCGAGTGCCTGCTGGCGCGCGAGCTGCGGGTCCTCTTGGTTCTTCTGCATCTTGTACTGGCCCTCGGCGCGATCCGAGTCCTTCTTGCCCATCTTGCCTTCGTCGAGCGCCATGGCCGTACCGGTACCGCCCGACTCGTCCTCGCCGTCATCCGGCTTGTCCTCTTCTTCGGGCGGCGGCGGATCGTCCTGGTTGGTGCTGTTCGAACGCGTCGACGTGTCTTCGAGCGACGCGAGGTCGATGTTCGTACCGCTGTCCTCGACCGGGATCTGCTGCAGCAGCAGCCAGAAGCCCATGTGCACGGTCAGCGAGCCGGCGAAGTACGCGAGCACGCGGCTCTCGAGAGCAGCGAACAGCGGCATCGCATGGCGGCGCGGACGCGGCACGCTCGAAACGAGGAATGTGGTGCGGCCAGCGCGCACACGGATCTTCGCGCCCGATGGAATCGGACTGATCGTCGTGCGGCCTTGCTGTGCGAGCTCGGCGAGCGATGTGGTCTGTCCGTTGACGACCATCTCGCCTTCCATGCCGTGCCCGAAGTGGAATGCGAAGTCATCGCCCTGCGGCGCGACCATCGGGAACTCCGGCGACGGCGACTGCTCGATCGGGAACTCGACGCCGGGCGCCGTGCCGATGCGAACCCACGGGCTCTCCTTCTCCTTGCGCAGGCGCGCGAGCGCGGCCGTGCAGCAGAGCAGCGAGGCGAGCATGCCGCCGAACGCGATGAGATCGTAGCCCTGCGAGATCGTGCGCGGGCGAACCGCGAAGCTGGGCTTCTTGAGAACGCTCGTCTCGTAGTCGAACTTGCCCTTGTTGTAGGCAGCGTTGTCGACCGACTTCCAGAACGCGAAGCCGAACGCGAGTAGCGACACGATGCCGATCGCGAACAGCGCGATCGTCGTGCTCGTGACCTTGCCACCCTTGGGATCGATGCAGTGCTTCACACCGACGACCGAGTCGCCGAGCATCGCGGCAACCTCGACGGCGCGCGCGCCACCGAAGTCATCCGCTTCGCTGGCCATCGCCGACTGGAAGCCGGGCTGCGGCGCGGTCGCCGTGCTGTAGATCGAGCCGGCCGACGCGTGGCCGGGCGGAGGCCGAACGGCTGCCGACTGCGGCGGAGCCGCAAACGACTGCGGCGGAGCTGCGAATTGTGAAGGAGCCGGCGCCGGCGGCGCAGGTGCGCGCGGCGGCGGAGCAGCCGGCGGCGCCGCGAACGACGGCGGGCTCGACGGCGTATGCGGCCGCGGCGAGCTCGCCATGATGTCTTGATGTGCCGGCGCGCCGACCTTGGTCGGGGCGTCATCGGTCTCTTCGCCCACGCCGATCGCGAGCTCGATGCGAGTCTCGCCGACCTGGATCGTGTCGCCCGACTGCAGCTTCGCCTTGTTGACCTTCTGGCCATTGACGAAGGTGCCCTTCGTCGAGCCGAGGTCGATGATGCTCACGTCACCGGGTCCGTTGACCTCGATGATCGCGTGCATACGGCTCACCGTCTCGTCATCGAGCTTGAGGTGCGCCGAGGGCACCTTGCCGAGCTTGATGACCGAGAGGCTCAGCCGCTCCTCGCGGATCAGCTGATCGCCCTTGAAGATGCGGAATGTAAGAGGAACCTTTGCACCGGCCATGTTTCGTTCTCCCTCTCGGAGCAACTCTGTACAGACAAACAAAGCCGGTGACGTCTAGAGACGCGGCGCGAGGCCGCGCCGCTCTATAGGTCCTCGGCCGACTTGATGATCTCGGGGATGAAGTGCTTGCGGATATTGATCAGCGAAGAGTGCTTGGCGAAGTCGCGCGCGTCGACGGTCGAGCCTTCCGGCTTGATCAGGTCACCTTCGATGGTGTCACCCGAGAAGTCGTAGACCTTGACCTTCGCGCCGCCTGCCGGAGGTGCGCCCTTGTTCTGGGCATGAGCAACTCCAGAGAGACCCAGCACTGCGAACACGATGACTAGCTTCCGCATGGTCGATCCTTCTTTGCGAAGGGCCGGTTTGCAGAGAGCCGTGTGCATCGACCCTCGGACAACCCGACCCGGTTCCTGGTTCCAGGATTCTTTCCAAAAAGTTCCGCGAGATCCAGACACTGGGATCGAGCTTCAGTTGCAGGCCTCGACCCCAAGTATCTCAATTAGTTATCGCAGGCCGCGGCGCACGGTGCAAGCGGGTGATGCGATGTAGGCCCGAAAAACAAAACGCCGCGGGGTGGAAACCCAGCGGCGTGGTGGCCAGCGGTCCGCGGTCGGACCGATTTACTTCTTCGTCGGGGTCGCGCCACCCGCGGGCGGCGTGCCACCGGCAGGGGCCGGAGCGGGCGTCGGCTTGGGCGGCTCGACCGGCTGCTTCGGCATCTTCGCGAGCGCATCGGCGAACTGCTCGAGCTGCTTCACGACCTTGTCGCAGTCCTTGATGTTCTCCTTCGCCTCGGCCTTGTCGGCGTCACTGCCCGACTTGCTGAGGAACTGGTTGAAGAACTCTTTGGCCTGCCGGTAGACCTGCACGCTCTTGCGGATCGCGGCGACTTGATCCGGATCGTTCTGCTTGTTCGCGCGGAAGTCTTTGTAGAGCACGCCGAGGTTGAAGTACGCGTCACCGCGCGACCCGTCGATGCCCTGCGCCTTCTTGTACTGCGCCTCGGCTCCGTCGAGATCGTTGAGGCCGCGCAGCGCGACGCCCAGACCGATCGTCGCGTCGTAATTCTTCGGCGCGAGCTCGACGGCCTTCGCGAAGAACTCCTTCGCCGCGTCGTATTTGCGGAAGCCGAGCGTCAACAAACCTGCGTTGACACGCGCCTCGACGAACTTCGGATCGCCTTCGACCGCGCCTTGGAACGCCTGCA
The DNA here is from genome assembly GCA_036524455.1 of Kofleriaceae bacterium. Taxonomy (GTDB): domain Bacteria; phylum Myxococcota_A; class Polyangia; order Haliangiales; family Haliangiaceae; genus JABFXX01. The sequence continues at coordinate 26,531 of DATDCH010000624.1, forward strand.
GCGCTTGGTTCAGCGAGTTCTTCTTCATCCAGTACAAGCCGTATGCATTGAGCAGCGGCGGGTACTTCGGATTGCGCTTGTTCGCCTCGTCCATCAGCGTCTTCGCGAGGTCGAGCCGGTTCTTGTTGACCTGCGCGCCCTCCATATAGATGAGGCCGAACACCGTGTACGCCTCGACGCTATCGGTGTCGACGCCGAGCGCGTTCGACAGATTGAAGCGCGCCTCTTCCTCGAGCTTCTTCCACGAACCGTCTTTCGGGTTCTTGATCTTGCGCATCTGCTCGAGGTTCATCGACGCGAGATTGATGCGTGCAGCGATCAGCTTTCCGTTGGCCTTGACCGCGCTGTCCCAGTACTGGCGAGCAGCATCGACCTTGCCGGTCTTGTAGTAGAGCTGGCCGAGGTTCGACAGCGCCATCGCTGCCTTCGTGGCGTCGCCCTTCATGCGGCTCGCCTGCTGGTACGCGGATTCGGCCTCAGCGTTCATGTTGCAGCGCTGATACGACAGACCGACCATGAACTGCGCAGCGATCAGATCGCTGTGCGAGCGCACGACCGCCTGGAACCGCTCCGCCGACGAGCGGCACGCGGATTCACTCCACGAGCCACCCTTGTCTTGGTTGCGGAAGCTCTCGACGGCAGCCTGGTAGTCCTTCTTCGCGTCGGCCGAGACTTCGACCTTCGCCGCGGCGGGTTTACCCGGCTCGGCGATGTCGTTCGTCGCGCCGATCGAGGGCGGCGGCGGCGGCGCCTTGCCGGTGCCGATCGTCGCGCCCTTGGTTGCGCCACCGCAAGCCGCGGCGGCGAGGAGGGAGGTGAGGATGATGATGTTACGCATGGTGATTCTTCTTTCCTCGCCTTAGTCCAGCTTCGCGGGGGGTTCGATGGCGATGACCGGCGCGGTCAGATCAGAGTCGCCGCGGAGCTCCGACGCCGTCGGGTACTCTTCCGGCTTGATCTGTCCGAGCTCGCGCTCGCACAGCTTCGACCACTCGCTGAACCAACCGAGCTCGGTCGACTTCGAGAGGCAGATGCCGTACGCGGCCAGCGACTTCTCGGCGAGCGGCTCGGCAGCCGTCGTCAAGGCATCGCAGTACGCGTCGACCTTGTCCTGCGCGATGTCGTAGCCGTCGATCATCTTCGAGGCGCGCACGTCCTTCGGAATCTCGGCCGTGAACAACTGGTCCGCGAAGTTCTGCGTGATCTGACCGAGGCGCGCGGCCGCGGCGATCGAGTTCGCGTTGTCCTTGATGCCGAGCACGGACTCGTACTTCTTGTTCGCGGACTCGGCGGACTTGCCCTTCGAAGCGAGCCAGTCTTCGAAGCGCTTCTTGCTCTTCTTCGTGAGCTCCTCGTTCTTCTTCTTGTTCTCCGGCAGACCGTCACCGAAGTTCAGGTTCTCGGGGAACTTGATGTCGAGGTACTTCTCGAACTCGACGTCGGCCTCGTAGTTCTTGCCGAGCGCGTAGTAGTAACGAGCGCCGGCGGCGTTGTCGTCCTTCTCGGAGACCTTGCCGAAGTCCTTGCCGGCGGCAGCGAACTCGGTCAGCGCCTGGCGGAGCTTGCCGGCGTCGCGCTTCACGACGGTCAGCTTGATGTGCGAGTCGGGGCCGCACTGCTTCGGCGGCGTGTAGACCTCTTTGCCCTTCTTCTTCTTGACCTTCTTGGTGACGACGGCGCGCTCACGCGTGATCTTCACGCACGAGCCGTCGACTTGCTTCACCGGGCAAGACTGCTCGAACAGGATCTGGCCGATCTTCGCGTGCGCGATGACGCGCTTGTCGGCGCCGCCCTTGCCGCCGTGCGAGCGGATGTACTCGCGCAGGTGCTTGATGACGGCTTCCTTGTCGCCCTGCTTCTCGTAGATCGAGACCAGCGAGAAGTGCGCATTCGCCGCTTCGGCCGGCTTCTTGGTGCCGAACGTGCGGATGTAGTACTTCGTGTCTTCGATCGCCTTGGCGTCGTCGCCGAGGCCCTTGCGATAGAACACCGCGTCGCTCATCGCGTCGTGCGCGTCCTTCTCGCCGGCGTACTTCGCGGCGTACTTCTCGAGCTCCTCGGCCGCGCGGTCGTAGAACGCGATGTCGCCGAACGCTTTACCGAGGCGAGCGGTCGCGCGCGCCGTGATCTTCGAGTTCGGGTAGTACTTCTTGAGCAGCGAGTACATCTGAATCGCGACGCCGATCGAGCGGCCGTCCTCGAAGCAGACGCCTGCGTTGTAGAGCACCTCGTCGTTGTCGGTGGCTTCCGGGTTCGCGTTGTAGATCGCGAGGTATGCAGCGCCCGCCAACGCATACTGATCGAGCTCTTTCGACTCGTGCGCCGCTCGCTCGAGAGTCTCCGCATGCCGGCGCGCCGCTTGGCCCTGAATCGTCCGAACGACGTCGGCGAGATCATCGCGGTCTCGTAGAAAGCTCGGATCGTTTGCGAGCTCGTTTGCAAACGCGACCAACTGATCGAACTGCTGCAGTCGATTGTACGAATCGAGGAGAAGGTTCGCTGCAAACTCTGCAACGTCACTTCGCGGGTGAGCTCTGACAATCTCGCGCAGGATCGGAATCGCAACGGCGAGCTGCTCGGCGCGCAGATA
>DATDCH010000625.1:0-17484 GCA_036524455.1 Kofleriaceae bacterium
GTCGGCCGCGACGTTGACCGACTTCGGCATCCAGTACGTGCCTTCTTCCTGGATCGGCTTGTTCGCGAGCACGTCGTACCAAGCGACGCCGCCGGCACCGCCGGGTGCAGCGCCCTGCGTCGACGGACCGGGCGACTGCGCCCCCGTCGGGCCAGCGCCGGAAGCGGCGCCCTTGTCGGCGGGCGAAACCTCGGGCACCACCGGTGCGGTCCCCGTGGCAGGCGCAGTAGCATCGCCGGTCGGTTGTGCGGAGCCGGCGGGCTGCGCGGATCCAGCCGGCGCGAGCTGCGCGGAGCCGGCAGGTGCAGGCTGCGCCGAACCGGCAGGTGCAGGCTGCGCCGAACCGGCAGGTTGCCCTGCGGCCGAGCCTGCGACGACCACGAGGGTCGTCACGACGAGGCAACGGATGATCGATTTCATGCTCGATTCACTCCTGGTCGGCTCTTTCGGATGACGTGCATCACGCCAAAGACCGACAACAACAGAACGACGAAACCCGCCGCGCCGATGCGCAGCGCCATGACTCCAGCGCGCGACTCGTTATTCGCGTCGGGATCGAAGTGATAACAGCGGTTCATGAACCCGACGGCGGTCGCCGGCTCACTCGTGCCCGCCTTGATGATCGACTCGCGCATCACGGCGGGCGGAAACTCGATGCCGTAGACGTAGCGGGTCACAGTGCCTTTGACGCTGACGAAAATCAGCGCGGCCGGGTGTGCCCACTCGGCGCGCTCTTGGATGTACGTGTACGAGAAGCCGACCGCATCGGCGACGCGACGAATCGCCGCGCCATCGCCGGGTGTTGCCGCCGCGAGGTAGGTCCAGCCGGTACGCGCGGCCGCACGCTGCGCCTCGGGGAGCCGCTCCACGTAACGGTTCTTCATCGCGCGTAGCTTGTCGAGACTCTCGTTCGGTTCGAGATCGATCGTGATGATGCGGAACTGCGTGCCGACGCGAAACCGCGCGTCGTCGTGCTTCTCGGCGATCGCCGGCAACACGGCGGTCAGCCCGTTGAGCTGCAGGTTGCACAGCATCGGGCAGTCCGAATAGTTAAACGTGAGGATCGTTGGCAGCTCGCCGGCGAGCACGTCACCCAGCGTGACGAGCTTGCCGTCCTGATCGCGAAACGTCGCATCGACCGGGACCTTCGCGCCGAGCTTCTCGTCGACCTTGACGTCGTTGCCCTTGGACGTCGGCGGCGGCGTTAGGATCTCGTCGCCGCCACGCGCCGACTCCGCTTTGATATCGGGTGCAGCTTGCTCGCCGGGTTGTGCTCGCGTTGTTTGCACGCCGAGCAACACAAGGACTGCGACCCAGATGGAACGCCAACACGCCAAACGGGCCACGAACGCCACCGGAGATCGTTTTCTGGTGGCGTCTTTGGCCTGTTTTGCGTTTTGGCGTTCCCTCTGAATCACGACGGCCTATGGGTTCTTCGGTTGTTCCGCGGGAGCCTTCGGTTGGGTGGCCGCCGGCGTCTTTGGCTGTGTCGCCTTTGGCTGTGTCGCCTTTGGCTGTGTCGCCTTCGGTTGTGCCGGTTGTGTGGCCGGCGCTTTTGCGTCGCTCTTCGGTGCTGGCGCCGTCGGTTGCGCGCCGGGTGCCGGCGTGTTCGTACCGGGCGTGCCTTGCGTCGTCGCTGCGCCGCCGGGCGTACCGCCCGAGCCCGGAACGGGCTGCGGTTGTCCCGCGGCGCCGGTCGGCGTGGTCGGTGTCGTCGGCGACGTCGGCGCGGCCGAGCCGGCAGCACTGCCCTCGGTACCGGGCGCGGGTGCAGGCGGAGCGGCCGGCTTCGGGCGACCGAACACCGGCTCGATCGACGGCTTCGTGCTCGGCGGCAGCGCCGGCACGAGGTGCGATGGATCCTTCTTCGCATCCTCGGCGACGAGCTTCATTGCGACGTCGATCGGAATGCGGAACGTCGACTCTTGCCCCGGGCCGACCGCGTTCTTGCCGGGCTCGCTGATGTTGCGCATCTCGTCGGCGCGGCGACCCTTCGAGGTCAGATCCTGACCGCCGTAGTCGGCCATCGTTTGGATCTCCGAGGTGTCGTTCATATAGAACGCCTGCAGCGCGACGATCGTCACGTAGACGAGCACCGCTCCGCAGATACCGACGACGACGACGCCGATCGTGTTGAGCTTGTCTGGATTGCGCTTGGGTCCGGACATGGCGGCCTCCTAGAGTTGCTCGTGCGCCAGCGACATGCCGAGCGTCGGGTCTTTGATCGGGATCAAGTTACCGGTGAGGTTGCGCCCGATCCCGACGAGCAGGATGCCGAGCAGCGCGATCCATACCGTGAGGTCCACCGCCGACAAGCCGACGTGGTGATGGGCTAGTGATCCCATCAGAGGACCTTGCACGAGCTTCTGCGTGCCCGCGTACGTCACTTCCCAGTCGTACTGCGGCATCACGTTCCAGTAGAGGTTCAGCCACGTGAACCCGATCTGCCACACCGCGAAGAACACGAGCGACGGCTCGATGCGCTTGGTCCAGCGCGACATCAGGAACACGAACGGGAACGCCCAGTAGCCGACGAGGATCGCAATGCTCACCCACTGCCACTCGCCGAACATCCGGTACTTGTACCAGACGGTCTCCTCCGGCATGTTGCCGTACCACTGCAGCATGAACTGCGAGAACGCGGTGTATGCCCAGAAGAACGTGAACGAGAACATCCACTTTCCGATGTCGTGGAAGTGCTCCTCGTTGACCGAGTGAACGAGGCGGCCGTTGCGCCGCAGCCACATCACGATGAGCGCGAGGATCGCGAACGCCGCGATGTTGCCGCTCGCCCAGAAGCTGACGCCGTAAATCGTCGAGTACCACTTCGGCGCGAGCGACATCAGCACGTCGAACGCGAGCGCGCACGTCGTGAACGAGAACACGATCATGGCCGGGCCCGAGACGACGCGGAGTCGATCGGAGATCTTGGGATCGCCGGTCTCGTCCTGCTGGCGCGACTTCTTCGCGAAGTACGCCGCCATGCCGGTGAAGATCACGCCGTAGAGCACGTAGCGCAGCGCGAACGCAGCTGGTGATAGCCAGCCGAGCTTGTGCTGCAGGTGCGGGTTGAGCGCCGCGTTCTTCGCGTCGGGGTGCGCCCAGTAGTAGAGGTCGCTGTAGCCCGCGACGATCGGAATCACGAAGCCGAGGCCGGCGATGAAGATCAGCGGGAACGCTTGCGTCATCGCTTCGGCGACGCGGCGCACGACGGTGAGCCAGCGACCGCGACATAGGTGGTGCAGCAGGATGATCCACAGCATGCCGATCGCGATCGACACGATGAAGCTCCAGCCGATCACGTACGCGTACATGAAACGCTTCCAGTGATCGCCCTGCAGCGCACCGAGCACGACCGAGACGATGCCGAACACCACGGCGATGCCGAGGCCGGCCTTCACCATGTTGCTGCCGAGCTTGCCGGCTTTGTACTTCTCGTCGGGATGAAGGGATTTGGTCAGAGCGCTCATCGGATGCTCCCCTGGAGATCAGGCGGGACGTCGGCCTGCGACGCGTTCTGCGCGCGTTGCAATGCGCGGACGTACGCGACGATGGCCCAGCGATCCGCGTGTGGGATCTGGGCCGCGTAGCCCATCATCGTGTTGTAGCCGTTCGAGATCGTGTTGAAGAGCTGGCCGTTCGGCATCTGCACGGCCACGCCACCGGCGCCCTTTGCATCGGGCGCTTCGACGAGGTTACGTGCTTGCCACAACCCGCCGCCCAGCTTCACGCGCTCGGGCACCATGCCGTTGCCGCGGCCGTCGTAGCCGTGGCACGGCGTGCAGTAGATCTCGTAGCGACCGCGGCCGCGCTCGAGCAGCGCGCCGTCGACGGCGAACGGCCTGCCGTCGGGGTAGAGCTTCGGGAATCCGGTCGTCCACTTCTGCGCGCCCGCTTCGCCGTCGAGCCCGCGGAAGAACAAGTCGTCCTCCGGCAAGTGGCCGCGCGCCACCGTGCCCGGCTGCTCGCCGAGGTTCGCACGGCCGTCCTTGAAGATGTCCAACTTCTGATCCGAGCGGAACTTCGGCTGGTAATCCATATCCGCGAAGATGTGGATGTGCGGGTCGGGCGAGTGCGAGTTGCGCGCCTTCGCCGCGATCGCGAACGGGATCAACGCGAACGCCGTGCTCGCGACGATGAACGCGGTGATCCACCTCGGCATCACCTTCTTCGCCGGATCCGGATCGTAATACGCGGGCTCGATCGCGATCGCGCCGGCGTCTTGCAGCAGCTTCTGCGTCTTGTCGAGATCGAAGTGGCGATCGCGCGCCTCGATGCCGATGAAGAAGCCGTCGTCGGTCACGCGTGCGAACCGGTCCTTGCGGAACAGCGGGTGCCAGACTTGCGGCAGCTTGTTGAACGCCCACATCCCGAAGAACGCGGTGAGCGCTGCGAGCAAGATCGCGCACTCGTACGCGACCGGGATGTTCGCCGGAATCGACCAGGTCGGCTTACCGGAGATGTTCCACGTCCACGCGTGCGCGTTGCAGTACCACTGCAGCGCGAGACCGCCGAGCGCGCCGGCGAAACCGCCGCCGAAGATCACGAGCGGCAGAATCGTGCGCTTGATGCCCATCGCCGAATCGATGCCGTGCACCGGGAACGGGCTGTAGCAGTCGAACTCGGTGTAGCCGGCGTCGCGAACGCGGCGCGAAGCCTCGACGAGCTCGCCTGGCGTGTCGTACTCGGCGAGCACTCCGTAGAGCTCGCCTTCACCATTGACCGGCTCCGGGGTCACCGGAGCAGCGTCGTGATCCTTCGTCGCCATTAGTGGTGCCCTCCCTTCGAGGGGCCGCCTGCGTGAGCCTCGGGCGAAGCGCCCTTGATCTCACTCATCGCGGCCACGGGCAGGAAGCGGAAGAACAGCAGGAAGAACATGATGAACATGCCGATCGTGCCGACGAAGAGACCCACGTCGTAACGAGTCGGGGTGTAGTAGCTCCACGCGCTCGGCAAGAACGAACGGGCGAGCGACGTCGCGATGATCACGAAGCGCTCGAACCACATGCCGACGTTGATGAAGATGCAGAGGATCCAGATCATCACGTTGTTGTTGCGAACCCACTTGCTCCAGAAGAACTGCGGAGCGAGCACGTTGCAGCTGACCATCGCGAAGTAGGCCCACCAGAACGGACCGAACGCGCGCGACCGGAACGCGAACATCTCGAACGGGTTGCCCGAGTACCACGCGATGAAGAACTCGGTGCCGTAGGCGAGACCGACCATCATGCCGGTCGCCAGCATGATCTTGCACATCGCATGGATGTGCTCCTGCTTGATGATGTGCTGCAGGTTGAACAAGAACCGCAGCGGCAACAGCAGCGTGAGCACCATCGCGAAGCCCGAGAAGATGGCGCCGGCGACGAAGTACGGCGGGAAGATCGTCGTGTGCCAGCCAGGCAACTGTGACGTCGCGAAGTCGAACGAGACGACCGAGTGCACCGAGAACACGAGAGGCGTCGACAGACCCGCGAGGATCAGATACGCGCGCTCGTAGCGGTGCCAGTGCTTGGCGCTACCGCGCCAGCCGAGCGACAGCACGCCGTAGATCGCGCTGCGGACCTTCTTGCCCTGCAGCGCGCAGCGATCGCGGAACGTCGCGAGGTCGGGGACCATGCCCATGAACCAGAACAACAGCGACACGGTCAGGTACGTCGAGACCGCGAACACGTCCCACATCAGCGGGCTGCGGAACTGCGGCCACATCGAGCCCATGTCGTTCGGCAGCGGCAGCATCCACCACGCGAACCACGGGCGGCCGGTGTGGAGCAGCGGGAACAAGCCCGCGCACATGACGGCGAAGATCGTCATCGCCTCGGCGGCGCGGTTGATGCTGACGCGCCACTGCTGACGCGTCAGGTAGAGGACGGCGGAGATCAGCGTGCCGGCGTGACCGATACCGATCCACCAGACGAAGTTGGTGATGTCCCACGCCCACGCGACGTTGTTCGAGTTGCCCCACACGCCGATGCCGGTCGTGACCAGCACGTAGATCGAGTAGAGGCCAATGCCGAACATGCCCGTCGAGACGGCGAGCGCGAGTAGCCACAGCTTGTGTGGCTTGGGGGCCTCGGCGACCCACGAGACGTCGCGGGTGATCGCCCGGAAGGTCTCGCGAGCTTTCCCCGGTTCGTGAACGACTGCGGTCTCACTCATGACTCAGTGCCCCCCTTCCCCGGAGGAGATCGACGGAGGTTGCGGCATCTTGGGATGCGGATTGAGCACGCGCGTCAGGTAGCGCGTGCGCGGCTTGGTATAGGTCACGGGGAGCAGCGCGTAGCCGCGCCGATCGGCGTGCAGCTTTGACACGCGGCTGTCCTTGTCGAGCAGATCGCCGAACACGATCGACTCGGTCGGGCATGCCGCTTGGCACGCCGTCACGATCGCGCCGTCGGGCACCGGATCACGGACCGCACCGGCCACCTGGCCGCTGCGGATCTTCGCCTTGTGCGTGATCTTGCCGTTCTGGATCCGCTGCACGCAGTACGTGCACTTCTCCATCACGCCGCGCATGCGCACGGTGACGTCCGGGTTGAACAGCAGCTGGCGGACCTTGTTCTTGCCGTCGCGGACGTCGCGATTCCAGTCGAGGAAGTTGAACCGGCGCACGCGGTACGGGCAGTTGTTCGCGCAGTAGCGCGTGCCGATGCAGCGGTTGTAGGCCATGTCGTTGAGGCCCTCGTCGCTGTGGCTCGTCGCGCCGACCGGGCACACCTGCTCGCACGGCGCGTTCTCGCACTGCTGACACGGCAGCGGCTGATGCACGACGTGCGGCTCTTCGGGCGTGCCTTGGAAGTAGCGGTCGATGCGAATCCAGTGCATCTCGCGGTTGTTCATCACCTGCGTGCGGCCGACCGTCGGGACGTTGTTCTCCGACTGACACGCGAGCATGCAGCTGTTGCAGCCGGTGCATGTCGACAGATCGATCGCCATCGCCCAGCGATGGCCTTCGTACGTCCGCTCTTCGAACAGCGAGAGGTGACGAGCCTTTTGCTTGCCGGTCTCGGCCTCGATCTTGTCGTCCCAGTACTCGTGATCGACCTCGGCGCGCCAGGTCTTGTCCTTCTCGAGCGCCTCGGCGGTGGTTTCCTCGACGAGCTCGTGCGAGCGCTTGCTGACTTCGAAGTCGAATCGCATGCCATGCGAGTCGTCGTTCTTCATCAGCTTGTTGTTGCCGGGCTTGTAGTTCCAGTGGTCCTGGACGTTCGCGAGCTCGTACGTCGTGCCGCTGCCGGTGACCGTTGCGCTACCGGCGAAGTCAAAGCCGGTCGTCGTGCGAACCTTGTACGTGTCGTAGCCGGGGCTGTTCGTGCCCTTGCGATTGCCACCGACGGCTGTCGCGCGACCGGATGCGGTGCGCCCACCGCCGAGCACGAGACCGATCGAGTACCGCGCTTGGCCCGGCATCGTGTAGCACGGCAGCGTGATCGATTTGTCGCCGACCTTCACCGTGATCATCTCGTCGTTCTTCACGCCGAGTGCGAGCGCGGTCTCCGGCGAGACCAGCGCGTAGTTGTCCCACGTGACCTTCGTGAGGAAGTCGGGCGTCTCCCACAGCCACGGGTTGTTCGCGTAGCGGCCGTCGTACGTGAAGCTCGAGTAGTGGAACACCACTTCGAGCTCGCCGTTCTTGCGCTTGCTGCCGGTCTTCTGGCTCGGCGTCAAGTCTCGGCTCGGCACCGCCGCGAGGTTGACCTGCGCCGGTGGCAGCGCGGTCTCCGCGACGAAGCCGTCGTGCACGCTCTTCTTCCAGCCCGTGTGACCGAGGGACTCGAGCGTGTCGCGCACGAGCTTCTCGCCGCCGAGCTCGTCGCCGAGCAGCAGCGACAGCAGCTCGATCGACGACTGGCCGCCGTAGATCGGAAAGATCAGTGGCTGCGCGATCGAGATCGTACCGTCCCACGTGCGGGCGTCGCCCCAGGCCTCGAGGAAGTGCGCCTTCGGCACGTGCCACGAGGTCTTGAGCGACGTCTCATCCTGGTACTCGCTGAGGTGGATACTGGTCTTCACCTTCGCGAGCGCCGCTGCAAAGTCGAGATCCACGGGGGCGTCGTAGACCGGGTTGCCGCCGAGGATGATCAACATCGGCACACGGCCCGCGGCCATGTCTTGCGCGAGCGTCCTGATCGACTCCAGGTGCGACGGGCGGCCCGGCTCGGGATCCTCGACGTAGTCGAGCGTCGTGCCGACCGCACCGATCGCGTGGTTGATCTTCGCGACCAGCGCGTGGACCTCGGCCGGCTGGCGGCGACCCGCGAGCACGACCGCGCGGCCCGCATTCGCCTTGAGCTCCTCGGTGAGCACCGCGATGAACTGCGCGACCTTGGTCTCCTTCAAGAACTCGCTGGCCGGCAATCCACCGCCCGACAGCGACGCGTCGAGCGCCATCGCGAACGGCAGGCCGAGCTCGCTGCGCATCGACAGGCGGTGATCCGCCATCGCGCCGGTGTTCGAGAACACGCTCTCGGCGACCCACAGGCGGTTCATCTTGCCGGGACCGAGCGAGCCGTCCTTGCGGCGGCTGAGCGCGAAGTCGCGGCTGTAGCGCATAGCGGCCGGGTGCTCGACGAAGATGTCGCAATCGATCGTGACGATCGTCTCGCACTTGTTCAGCCGTGCGACCGGACGGACCGGGCGACCGAACGCGGCCTTCGTACCGGCGCGCTCGTTGTCCCACGACAGCGGCTCGTACTCGTGCCACACCACACCGCGCTGCTCGAGCTTGCGCTTGAGCGCTTGCAGGGTGGGCGACGACGATGCTTCGCTGAGCACGCGCGCGCCCGCGGTGAGTGCCGTTTTGAGGTCGGCGAGGCCGGCCTTGAACGACTCCATCGTCGACGGCCTGCCGCCGGCAAGCGGCGTCTGCGACCGATCGGGATCATAAAGGTGGAGGATGCTCGCCTGCGCGAACGCCGACGCACCCGCGTGACGCTTCGTGCCTGGCACGATACCGCCACCCGCGAACGGGTGATCGGGGTTGCCGTCGATGTGAATCGGGCGGCCCTCGTACGACGTCGCGACGAGTGCGTGTGCCGCGCCGGCGAGGTCGTACGTGGTCGCGTACTCGAGCGTCGTGCCCGGAACCTGGTTCTCGGGACGGCGCGCGAGCGGAACGATCTCTTCCTTCTCGTAGCGACACGCGCTGGCGCCGACCGCGAGGCCGGCCATGCCCATGCTGGCTCCCATCAAGTGGAAGAAGTTGCGGCGCGACATCGGGTCGACCGGCGGTGGCTCGTCGCTACCGGGCTCGAACTCGCGTGTGCTCGGCTCGAGCTGCCATTGCGCCTGGCCTTCGAGCTCGCGCAGCGACTTCCAGTAGCCGTGCTCGGGCGTCGCCGCCAGAGGAGCCTGCTGCGCGTCGTCATGGGTATGCGGGTGAGCATGGTCGTGACCGTGCTCGTGCCCGTGGTCGTGATCGTGGTCGTGTTCTTTGGCTGACATGGCTCGGCTCGCTCCTCTCAGCGGTGGCAGGTCGAGCAGTTGGTGGACGCGTTGATCTGGTTCGACTTGCGAACCCTCTCACCCTCGCCCGGGCTCTGGCGGTAACCCATCTTGGTGACGTTGACGGCGTCCCGCAGATGAGGCGTCGGATCCTTGTGGCAGTTCACGCACCACTCCATCGTGAGCGGCGCGAACTGGTAGACCTTGACCATCTGGTCGACGCGGCCGTGACACGACTCGCAGCCGACCGACGCATTGACGTGCGCCTGATGGTTGAAGAACACGTAATCGGGCAAGTCCGTCACGCGCACCCAGCGCAGCGGCTCGTTCTCGCCAAACGCTTGGCGAACCGGCAGCAGCGAGTCGGCGTCCTTCTTCACCGTCGAGTGGCAGTTCATGCACGTGGCCGCCGGAGGTATCGCCGCCTTCGGCGATTTCTCGACTACCGAGTGGCAATACCGGCAGTCCATGCCGAGCTCACCCGCGTGCAGCGCGTGTGAATACGGCACCGGCTGCTCCGGCTGATAGCCGATCCTCAACGCCTCCGGAGTCACCCCGTACGCGATGAGCGCGACGAGGTAGATAGGAGCGCCGAGGACCAGCAGCGTGACCCATTTCTTGAGGGTCTCGGTCCATTCCGGGAAGATGAATCTCGACATGGTTTCCCTGCAGCGGCTTTCACCACGAGTCGTAAGTACTTCGCAAGGTTGCGCGGCGACGATCTAGGAGATCGGTGCGACGCATCCGATGCGTGTGATCGCACGTCTCGTCGACGGATTTGCTGCGGCATGTTGCCCTCGCGCATGACGCGACAATTCACCGCACGCGCGCGGGAATGAGCTGCGACCGTCTGCCGCAGCACCCTCGCTTGATTAATTCGCGCACGCGTTTCGGCGTGCGATCGGCGTCGCGAAGAGATTTCGCGCTTCGACGCGGCCGGATCAACACTTGGCCGGGCACGCCAGACGCAATGCAGCTTGCCATGGCGGCAGTCTTCGCACTCGTGTTCCTGTTCGTCCTCGCCTCTGGCGCACTGCTCGTGAAAACGATGCTGAGCGGCGCATCGTTCGCGAGCATCTTCGCGCTCGCGATATTCCTCGCGCTGGCGTCAGGCGTGTTCATCGGCCTGTTCAAGCTCGCGCGTAAGTGGGAGGGACCGGTCAGTCACTGACGCGCGTCGCAGCTCACGGTTCGTCGCGCAGCGCGCATGACCGCAGGCCCGCGCGCTTGATCAAGCGATCGAGCTCGGCGCGATTGATGCCATCGGTCTTCCAGCCCTCGACGGTGGTCAGCACGTGCGTGTTACCGACGCCGTCGGTGAGGTGACCCGCGATCGCGTCCGCTCGACTCCCGCCCTCGCCTTCCGCACGTTTCGGCGCGTCGCAGACCAGCACCATCGCGTCGTGAATCGATTGATCGGCTGTGCCCACTGGCACGCCGCGTGGCCCGCAACCAAGCAGTGTTAGCAACGAAACGAGCCTCAACATCGTCCCGACCCTATAGTCACACGCGTGAGCGCTGTATTGCTCGCGCTGCTCGCGCTGCTGCTCGTCGTGGCGGTCGTTGTCGTCGCGGTGCGCTACCGGCGTGCCGCGCGCCTCGTCGCTAGCAGGGCCACGCGCCCTGGCGAGCGTGGCAAGCCTCTCCCGGTCGTGCTCGTGCACGGCCTGTTCGGCTTCGATCGCATCGGCGTGCCGGGCGTCAAGCTGCACTACTTCCGCGGCATCGTGCAGCACCTCGAGTCGCTCGGCTGTCACGCGCACACGGTGCGCTTACCGGCGGCGGCCTCGGTGCCCGATCGCGCGAAGATGCTCGTCGACTTCATCCACGCGCTGGGCCACGAACGCGTCGACATCATCGCGCACAGCCTCGGCGGTCTCGACGCGCGCTACGCGCTCGCGAAGCTCGGCCTCGCAAGCAAGGTGCGCGCGCTTGTAACGGTGGGCACGCCGCATCGCGGAACGCCGCTCGCGGATCTCGCGACCAACGGCGTCGTCGGCATCGCGCGCAAAGCGATCGCCGCGGTCGGTGTTCCGCTGCACGCGCTCGACTGGTTGTCGACGGCAGGGCTCGCGAAGTTCAACGACGAGATTCGCGATGTGCCTGGCGTGCGCTACGCGTGTGTGGTCGGTGGCATTCGCGAGGTGGGCACGCCGATCTCGCTCGCGCTAACGCCGCTGCACGCATATCTCAAGCGCGTCGCCGGCCCCAACGATGGGCTCGTACCGATCTCGTCGCAATATTGGGGAGAGACGCTCGTCGAGATCGAGGCCGATCATTGGGAGCAAGTCGGATGGCGGATGGCGATGCGCGGCACGTTCGACGCGCTCGGCATGTATGCTTTCGTCGTCGCGCGGCTCGGCGATGCACCGCGGATCGCGAAGGCGAGCTAGCGACACGTTGATACGCCCGCGCGCAGTGGCCACAGCGCCCGCGCTGCGAGATCAGCTCACCGATTCGTACGTTCGCGCACGGGTCGACGCTGAGCCGGGACCGTGTCATCCGGATCGGTGTCGGGCGTGCGCTCGCCGACGAACGGAACGTCGCTGACCTTGTTGCCATCGTCGTTGAAGTAGCGGTCGTGCGATGCGCGATCTTCTTCGTCCGTCACCGTCAGCTCGTCATGCTTCCGCGAGGCACCGGCCTCCGCGTCTCTCGCAGGATCCGTGTTCATCTCCGTGCCCATGACTCGAAGCGCAGCAAGCCCCGGGCCATCGACGACGCTGCGAGTTTCGGCTACGGCTCGCGCACTCGTGCAGGAACGTTTGCGCGGGGAACGAATGCGAGCTTGTGGCTGCGCGAGCAGCGATCCGTTCCGCATCGTGCGCGTGTTCGACAATTAGCAGGCGCGCCAATCGTCGCTTGCTTGGAGACAGTCGGTGTCGCCTCGCAGAAACGACTGAGCCGCGCAGCCGCGGGCTCATGTCGAGAAGCGATATTCTGCCGCATGCGCACGACGCTTGCAGCCGAACGCACGGAGTGTCACTGACGAGTCTCCGTATCCCGACATTGTTTGTAGCCGCGCAGGTGTGCGTGGCGTCATGCGGCTCGCGGATCGACGGCGGCGGCGGACCCGACGGCGGCACGGCCGAAGACGTCGTGGTGCCGCCGCCTCTGCCCACCGTCGGGCCGCTCGGCTGGCAGCGCACCTTCTGGGACGAGTTCAACGGCACCGCGCTCGACCGGACCAAGTGGGCGACGAAGTTCAAGTGGGGAGGCAGCTCGCTGCCGCAGAACGGCGAGCGCGAGTGCTACGTCGACCAGAACGTCTCGCTGTCGGGCGGGCGTCTCTTGCTCAAGGCCGAGCGTCGCACGATGACCTGCGACGGTCGCACCAACCCCTTCGCGTCCGGAATGGTGTCGGCGCATCCGAGCATGGCGCAGCTCTACGGCTACTTCGAGATGCGCGCGAAGATGCCCCGAGGCAAGGCGCTGTGGCCGGCGTTCTGGTCGCTGCCCAACCAGAAGACGACGCTTGCCGAGATCGACGTCGTCGAGCTGCTCGGACACGAGCCAACCAAGCTCTACATGAACGTGCACTGGGAGACCTCGGGCGTGCGCCAGTCGCTGAGCACGGCGTACTCGTTCCCAGGTTGGGACTTCTCGACCGGCTACCATACCTACGCGGTCGACTGGCGGCCGGGCTCGATCACCTGGTACGTCGACGGCAACCCGCGCAAGGTCTTCCGCGCCTCGGACGCACCCGGGTCGTACGTGCCGTACGAATCGATGTACCTGATCGCCAACCTGGCGGTGGGCGGCGCCTGGCCCGGTGAGCCCGACGCGACCACGCCGGCGGTGTCCTATCTCGAGATCGACCACATCCGCGCCCTCGAGCAGGTCAACGCGGGCGGCGCCAACCCCAACCTCCTCGTCAATCCCGGATTCGAGAGCGGCACGACGTCGTGGCGGTTCTACGGTGGCGCGACCATCTCCACGCTCGCTCGCTCCGGCACCCGCGCCGCCCGGCTCGAGGGACAGGCGGGCTTCGAGCGGGTCGTCACCAACCTAAAGCCGTTCACGGTCTACCGCATGACCGGATGGCTCCGCTCGCTCACCGGGTCGAAGACGATGATCGGGGTCAAGAACTACGGCGGGCACCAGTACCAGAACGTGACGGTGGCGCGCTCGTACGAGCAGCGCACCGTGACGTTCATGACCGGCAACACGACCAGCGCGCTGGTGTTCGGGTACCAGGCCGACGGATCGAGCGTGATCGACGACCTTCAGCTCACCGTCGCGCCCTGAACCGAGCGTCCCGGATCTGCCGCCGTTTCGGATCGTGCGCGTCTTCGCTCACAATTAGTATCGGCGCGTGGACGACGACGTACCGAGTGGGATCGATCTGCGCGATCCGAACGACGCCGCGGTGTGGGCGCGCGAAGCCGACGTCAAGCGACCGTGGCGCGCCGAGATGCGCGCGGCGATCGCGGACCGCGTGCATGCGGCCGGCGCCCGGCGCGTGCTCGAGCTCGGCTCGGGTCCTGGCTTGCTGGCCGAGGCCGTGCTCTCGACGTGCAGCGTCGACGAGTACGTGCTGTTCGACTTCTCACCGCCGATGCTCGACATGAGCCGCACGCGCGTCGGTGCACGCGAGGCCGCGCGGTTCGTGCTCGGCGACTTCAAGCAGCCGCGCTGGACCGAGGCGCTGCACGGTCCGTTCGACGCGGTCGTCACGATGCAGGCCGTGCACGAGATCCGGCACAAGCGACACGTGCCCGGCTTGTACCGCGAGCTACGCGCACTCGTCGCTGGCGTACTGCTCGTCAGCGATCACGACCCGCCCGACGACAGCGCGCGCTTCACAGCGCTGCACTCGACGCAAGCCGAGCAGCACGCGGCACTCGCGAGCGCGGGCTTCGTCGATGTGCGCACCGAGCTCGTGCTGCACGGGTTGTATTTGATCGTGGCGCGTTAGCCCTGCCAGACGACGGGCTGCTTCGTCTCGTACCAGCCGTCGAGCGACGCTTCGTACGCGCGCTCGATCTCGGCGCGCTTGATCTTGAGCGTCGGCGTGAGGAAGCCGTTGTCGGGTTGCCACACGTCGCGGACGACCGCGGCGAACGCGAGTGTCTCGTGCGACTCGAGCTGCGCGTTGACGGCAGTGAGGTGCGCGGCGAGGCTGGCCTCGATCGCGGTGCGATCGCCGTTCGCGGCCCGCTTGCGCGCGTCTTCGCCGAGCATGATGAGCGCGTGCGGTTGCGGGCGGCCCGCGCCCGAGACGCACACCGCTTCGATGAACGGGTGGTTGGCGAGGAGGTTCTCGATCGGCGCGGGCGAGACGTACTTGCCCTTGCTCGTCTTGAACAGCTCTTTGACGCGGCCCGTGATGCGCAGGCGGTTTTCGGCGTCGAGCTCGCCGCGATCGCCGGTGCGCAACCAACCATCGGCGGTGAAGGTTTGTGCGGTGAGGTCCGGATCCTTGTAGTAGCCGGTCATCATCCCGGGCGACTTGACCTGGACCTCGCCGTCGTCGGCGATGCGGTGCTCGACACCGGGCAGTGGCTCGCCGACGTATCCGGGACGCACGCGACCGATCCGGTTGCCGTGCGAGTAACCGAAGTTTTCGGTCATGCCGTAGCCCTCGAGCAGCTGGAGCCCGAGGCGGCGATACCAGCTGAGCATGTCGGCCGGCATCGGCGCGGCGCCGCCGGCGGCGAGCCAAACGTCGCCGAGTCCGAGCTGGCGCAGGATCTTTTTGCGCACGAAGCGGCCGACGAGCGGGATGCGGAGCAGGCGATCGAGCTTGGCCGGCGGCAGCTTCGAGAACACGCCGAGCTGGAACTTCTGCCAGATGCGCGGAACCGTGAAGAACAGCGTCGGCCGTGCGCGGCGCAGATCGGTGAGGAACGTCTCGAGGCTCTCGGGGAAGAAGACCTGGATGCCGCCGAACAGCGAACCGCACTCGACGACCCAGCGCTCGGCGACGTGCGCGAGCGGTAGGTGCGAGAGCATGCGGTCGTCGGGCGACGTCTTGTAGATCGAGTCGAGGCCGATGACCGCGCGCGCGATCGCGCCGAACGTCACCATCACGCCCTTGGGCACGCCGGTGCTGCCGGAGGTGTAAACGATGGTCGCGAGCTCGTCGGGCTTGCGCACGGGCGAATCGGTGAGCGGTTCGTGGCGCGCGATGACGTCGGCCCACTGGGGCGCGTCGAGCTGCGACGGCGGCGGCGCGAGCGGCAGCGCGATTTTCGCGATCGCTGGCGCGCCTTCGGTGACCGCAGCGACCGAGTCGAGCTTGCCCACGAACAGCAGCTTCGCGGCGCTGTGGTCGAGGATCTGGCGGATGGTCTGCGCGTTGGCCGTCGAGTACAGCGGCACGCTGACGTGGCCCGCCATCATGATCGCGAGGTCGGTGAGGATCCAGTGCGCCGTGCTCTTCGAGATGATGGCGATGTTGCTGGCCGGCGGCAGATCGAGCGAGCGCAGGTGAGCCGCCATGCGCCGCGCTTCGGCCATGCCTTGCGCCCACGTCAGCGCGCGGACTTCGCCGTTGCCGACGGGCTGCACGAGCCAGGGTTTGTCGCCGCGCGTGCGCTCCCAGTGATAGGCGTGCTCGAGCGCGAGGCCTTTGGTGTAGCGGCTCGTGTAGTCGTCCATCCCCATCGGGATGGCTGTATCACGAGCTACGGGCGCGCCGGTGCGGAGTTTCGCGGCGGCGTCTTCTTCTTGGAGAGGATGTTTCCTTTACTGACGCTGACCGGAATCGGCGGCGTCATCTCGTAGACAAAGCCGCGCGTATCGACCTCGGCCTTGAATGACTCGCGGTGCCAGATGTTGCGGCGGTACATCACCTTCTCTTCGCCCTTCACGACGTACTCGCGGTGATGGAGTACGAAGTCTGCGAGCCGCACTGCGAGCTGGTTGTAGAGGCGGTGGCAACCGTGGCTGGTGCCGCTGACGATCGACGTCACGCTCGACGAGCCGTGCGTGCCGATGCCGTTGTTGTCGAGGCGTTCGGTGCCGTCCCTGAGCTTGACGATCTGGAGGTGCTCGAACAGCACCATCCCGTACGCGGAGCGCGGACCGGGACCGAGCAGATCGGTCTTGAGCGCCCAGTGGCCGTTGTAGAGGTTGCGCACGAGATCTTTGTCGGGCGTCGTCTTCGGCGGCAACCACGTCGGCGCAGCCGTGAGGTCGCGCCAGATCCGCGGGCCGACCTCGGACTCCTTCCACTTCTGCACGAGCCAGCCGCTCTTCATGCGGTGGTCGGCCCAGCCGCCGATTGTCGTGGGCCAGCGCACGAGCGGGCGCTTGGTGCCCGCGTCATCGACGTAGAGCACCAACGTCGGCCGGCGGTTGATGTAGTGGTACTTCGGCCGATCCTCGTAATAGATGTCGCCGCGATCGATCGCGACCGACAGCTCCATGTGCGGCTTGTAGTAGGACGGCACGGGCGGCAGCGCGATCGCGACTCGCGTGCCGGCGGGGAACTTGTCGAAGAACGCGCGGACCTCGGCGGGACCGGTCCAGCCGAGCTGCTTCGCCGCGGCTTCGGTCGCTGCGCCGACGAGATCGGGTGCCGCGTTTGCCATCGGTTTGTGACCGCGCGCCGCGCGCATCGCCGCGGGGTCGAGCACGCGTCCGAGCACGGGCTGCGGGCCGTTGCCTGCGGTGCCGTCCTCGATGATGCCCGCCGCTTCGACCACGCGTTCGCGCAGCACGCGCAGCGCGAGCCGGAAGTCGAGCTCGCGGCTATCGAGCAGCATCGCTTCGCGCGTCTCCTTGTCGAGGCGCTCGGTCGGCATCAAGAAGTTGCGGCGCTGGAAGTACTCGACCGCGTCGCCCATGCGCCAGCCGAATTCGCCGCTGACTTCCTTGGCGACCAGCCAGCCTTCGCAGTGCAGCTTCTGCTGCGCCGTGAGCAGCCCCATGTGCAGCTCGTCGAGCTTGCGCCAGCGGATGTAGCGCTCGCGCCATTTCGGATCGGTCTCGAGCGTGTCGACGGTGGCGAGCTTGCGCTTCGCGCGCTCGGTCTCGAGCTGCTTCGCGAGCCACATGCGGCCGAAGTTCGATGCGTTCACTTCCTTTGCGTTCGAT
>DATDCH010000626.1:0-7054 GCA_036524455.1 Kofleriaceae bacterium
ACTTCGTGCGCGTCGAGGCAGGCGGCGTCAAGAAGCTCGGGCTCGCGCTCCCCGAGGATCCCGAGGAGGTCGTCGCCGACGATCGCGCGATCTACGTGACGCTGTTCAAGCGCGACGAGGTGATGGCGATCCCGGTGCGCGGCGGCTCCCCGAGCACGTTGATGACGTTTCGTCGCGGCGTGCTCGCCGTGCACGGTGGCACGCTGTACGCGGTCAGCTACGCGAGTGGCGTGCTGGTCGCGGTACCGACGACCGGCGGCAAGCAACGCACGATCGCGAAGGGCTTCGTGCGGCCGACCGCACTCGCCGTCGACGACACCCACGCGTTCGTCTACACCGAAAAGGATCGCACGCTGCGCAAGGTCGAGCTCGCGACCGGTGCGACCAGCGTGCTCGCGACCGCACTCGAGAACGCAGACGATCTGGTCGGCGATGGCGCGTGGCTCTACACGTTCTCGTGGCCGAGCACGCTGCTGCGGATCGCCAAGGATGGCTCGCGACGCGACGTGCTCGCAGATGATCTGAAGTCGCCGTATCACATCGCGTTCGACGCGCAGGCGATCTACGTCGTTAGCCGCGACCAGAACAAGATCGTTCGGCTCCGGAAGTAGACGTAAAGGACTACACTCGTTGCCCTTTCAGGAAAGTCCTTGCCATGAAATGAAACGCGTTATAGATTTGAAACACGTTACAAATGAGTCTCCTCGACGAGCACAAAGCAGAACGGCGCGCGCGGATCGGCAAGGTCGCGAAGCAGCTCGTCGCGGAGCGCGGCTACGAAGGCCTGACGATGCGCGAGCTCGCGCAGAAGGCTCGGGTCGCGGTGCCGACGCTCTACAACCTGTTCGGGAGCAAGGACGCGATTCTCGTCGCCGAGCTCGAAGCGTCTGCAGTGCGAGTCGCATCGCAGCTGCGCGTGGGTGGCGACAGCTTTTTCGCGCGCGGCATGGCGGCGTTCGAAGCGGGCATGCAGCTCGTCGAAGAGGCGCCCGACTTCTACCGCGCGTGCATGCACATGTTCCTGACGTCGCCCGAGACGGCGGATATGCGGCATCGCATCGAGGACGCCTACGTCGCGATCATGGCGGGTAACCTGACCGCCGCGAAGGCCGCCGGCCAGCTCGCCGATTGGGCACAGCCCACGATCGTCGCGCGGCACATGTTCGCCGCGTATAGCGCCGCGCTGATCGGCTGGTGCATCGGCGAGTTCGATCTCGCGACGTTTCGCCTCGCGGCACTATCGGGCGTGTGTCACCTGCTCGCCGGCGTAGCGCGCGGTCCGTTCGCCGCCGACGTCGAAGCAAAGATCCGCACGCTGCCCACCGAGCTCGACCACGCGCCCATGCAGCGCGTTTTCCCGAGGAGGTCCATATGATGATCGATGGCGTCGAGCTTTCTCCACCAGAACCCGGTCACAACCTACCGCCACGCGCGTTCACGTCGCCGGCGCTGTTCGAGGTAGAGCAGCGCGCGGTGTTCGCGAAGAGCTGGGTGCACGTCGCGGATCTGATCGATCTGCCGGCACCGGGGAGCTACGTCGCGGCGATGATCGGCCGCACGCCGGTGTTGCTCGTGCGCGATCGCAAGGACGGTGAGCTGCGCGGCTTCTTGAACGCATGCCGGCACCGCGGTGCGCAGCTGCTCGACGGCAAGGGCACCTGCGACAAGCAGATCAAGTGCCCGTATCACGCGTGGAGCTACGGCCACGACGGCAAGTTGCTCGGCGTGCCCTATCGCGAGGAGTTCGCCGCCGACGTGTCGCAGATGAGCCTCGTGCCGATTCGCGTCGGTACCGTCGGACCGCTCGTGTTCGCGTGTCTCGACGACAGCGCGCCGCCGCTCGCCGATTGGGTCGCGACGCTACCGGCCGCGTTTGCCGCCGCCAACCTCGACTCGTGGCAGCTCGCGTTCGAGCTGCGCTACGAGCTCGCCGCAAACTGGAAGCTGTTCGTCGAGAACGCGAACGAGGGCTATCACATCCAGTTCGTGCACGACGTGCTGACCGATCTGCTGGTCGTCGATTCGGGCGAGACCACGCTCGAGCCGTACAGCGCGTACTCGTACGCGGCGGTCGATCCGAAATACATTCCGCCGGATGCCGATCTAGGGGCCGATGCGCGGATCCGGTTCGGCTGCATCTTCCCGAACCTGATCCCGGTGCTGTCGCCGTCGGACATGACGTACATCCGCATCGATCCGATCTCGCACGATCGGCTCGCGCTGTTCGTGCGCTCGTACGACAGCGGCGAATTCCCGCAGCTGCGTGAGTTTCGCAAAGTGGCGTTCCAGCACACCACCGCCCAGGACATTGCGGTCGTCGAGCGCACGCATCGCGGGCTGCAGGCGATCGGCTTGCCGCCCGGCGTGCACTCGTCGAAGCTCGAGGAGCGCATCGGTCACTTCGAGCGCCTGTGGGCGCGCGCGATGACGCACGAGCCAGCGGCAAAGCGGCACCTTGCCGTCGCGCCCTGATCACGATCAGGGAAGGATCGCGTTCTCGCTGGCGAACCGATCGGCGTAGTCCTGGTTCGTGAACGTGAAGGTGACGGCGTTGTCGGTCACCACGATGTCGACCGCGGGCGGAAAGAATATCTCGAACGCGATGTACGGCAGCGCCACGAGCATCGCGACGCCGAGCACGGCGAAGCGCCTCGCCAACCCGGTCCAGTCGTCGAAGATCCAGAACCCGATCGCGACGCCGATGATCACGATCGCCCACACGATCAGCGAGCGCAGCCGGCGCTGGCGGCGCAGCGGCCGGATACACGCATCACACGCGGGCACGCGGAGCGCGCGCCCCGTCGCGATCGCATAGAGGAACATACCGGGCAGCACGGACCACCACCCGACCGCTTCGCTCGCGATGCGAAAGCTCGTCGTCGCCGGCGCACAGCACCCGATGCAAACATCCGGGAACTTCGGCTTGTTTGCCTTCGGGATCCGGACCTGCCACTCGTCGCGCACGACGCTGCGATATCACGAACGCCGCGTGGCGAGATCGTTTACTTGATGACCGCCACAGCGCTTCGCGCTATGTCTCGGCCATGGCCCACGGCGCGACGCTACGCAGACTCGTGCGAGCGCGCGACCTGCTGCACGCCGAGGCTTCGCGCGGGCCTACGCTCGACGAGCTCGCGGGAGCCGCCGGCCTGTCGCGCGCTCACCTCGCGCGGCAATTCGCGCAGACTTTCGGCATGCCGCCACATCAATATTTGGTCCGCCTCCGCCTCGATCAGGCCAAGCGCGCGCTCGCTGCGGGCGCGAGCGTGACCGAGGTCTGCTACGAGGTTGGCTTCGAGAGCCTCGGCACATTCTCGACGAGCTTTCGCCGGCGGACCGGGATGTCGCCGCGGGAGTGGCAGCGCGCAACGCGGCCGTTCGTGCAGAGCCGCGGCGTTCCGGTGCTTTACATCCCGGGCTGCTACATGGCCCACTACATGGCCACGTAAAGCACGTTTGAAGAAGTTCGCGGCGCGGCCTCGCGCTACGAACGCTTCATGATCACCAAGCAAACGCACAGCACCGTCTACGTCACCGATCAGGATCGCGCGAAGGCGTTCTATACGGAGAAGCTCGGCTTCGAGGTCCGCGACGACGCCCGCATGGGCGACTTCCGCTGGCTGACCGTCGCGCCGAAAACGCAACCGGATTTCTGCATCGTGCTCTACGCCATCAAGCCCGGCGCGTGGATGACCGAGGAGAACGCGGCGATGATCAAGAAGCTCGTCGAGAGCGGCGCGATGGGCGGCGGCGTGCTCGAGTGCGAAGACATTCGCAAGACGTACGAGGAGCTCAAGGCCAAGGGCGTCGAGTTCAAGGGCGAGCCGAAGGAGATGCCGTACGGGATCGAGGCCGTGTTCAAGGACGACTCCGGCAACTTCTTCAGTCTTGGGCAGAAGCGCTGAACGCTATCCTTTGTCGACGGAGAACTGCAGGCTGACGAGCTTCCAGCTCTTGTCGGCCTGCTGCTCGTAGATCGCGAGCACGCGGTACGGCGACGCCGGATCCTTCGGCTTCTTCGCCGACGTCGCGTCGACGTTGGCCGCGACCCACGCGATGTTCTTGCTCGCGGTGACGCCGGCCTGCACGCCGTCGCGCAGCTTGAACGTCAGGTTCCACGCCGCGAGCTTTGCCTTCACCTTCGGGCCACCGACGGTGCGCTCCTTCGCGTCACTGCCGTAGAGCACGACGTCCTTGCGCGCCGACACGGTCGCGCCGAGCGACTTCGAATCGACGAGCGACGCTTCGAACACTTTGACGGCTTCTTCGGCGCCGGTGATCGCGCGCTCGAGCTTGTCGGGCGCGGTCTTCTCCTTGTTCAAGTAGGCCTGCGACTTGGCGTCGACCGGCTCGGCGATATGCCACGCGACCCACGCCCAGTCTTTCGTGCCGCGCTCGAACACCGCGGTGACGTGGAGCGGTGGAGCGCGGTTCGGGGCGCATGGGCCGGGCGCGCAATCGCCGCTCTGTGGCACTCCCTTCGCGTCCGCGGCCAGCCACGCGGACTTGCCGTCGCTGCTCGTCGCGACGACGACGTTGCTGAGCTTGATCGCGCTCGCTAGAAAGTTCGGGCGCACGCCATCCATCTTGCCCGCTGCATAAACGCTGTCGTTCGACCACGCGAATCGCGGCGGCGGGCTCGGATCGATCTGGACGACGTCCTCGAGCGCCGTCGACAGCTCCTCTTTCACGCTTGGTGCGGCGGCGGCAACCCCGGCGACGAGCAAGATCACGATAGCGACGACACGCATCCGACAAGCGTATCGCGCTTCGTCACGGCAGCGGGTCGAGATACGCCTTCTTCGCGTTGTAGTCGAGCACGAGCACGAACTGCTTGAACACGAGACTCCCGATCAACCCGGAGCTCTCGGGGTCGGCGGTCGCGCCGTGCTTGTCGCGCGAGAACACCGCGACGGCATCCTTGAGCATCCAGCCGCCGATCTTGAGCGCCGGGATCTTCGACGTCATCGAGCTCGTCGTGCCGCCTGCGCCCGCCGAGAAGCCCGACTGCTTCGCATTCGGGAACGCGGTCAGCAGCTTGTGCTGATCGACGAACGGCGTGAACAGCTGCACTTCACACAAGCAGCCCGTGTCGAGCGCGAAGTGACCGCGCAGGTCGCCTTGGTTCGGCACTTCGATCGCGGCGTCGAGGTACGGCGTCGAGTCCTCCAGCGTGATCGGAATCGGCTTGCCTGCGGCCGTGTGGTGATACTTCGCGCGATCGAACAGCCGCATCTCCTTCTTCACGTAATCGATCTCGATCACGAACCGCGAGATGAAGTCGTAGCCGAGGATGCCGTCGATCGGCCGCTTGAGCGGCCCCTCGAGCGCGTCGAGCAACACGGCCGCGATGATCTGGTTGCTCACCGTCGCGCCGCCGAGCTTCGTGGTCACGCCGGGCACGAATGACACCAGCACATCGCCACCGCCGGCGCCGGTCGCGAATGCGCCGACGCCCTGCAGGCCGAGCTTCGACACGCGCGACGAGTTGAGCAGCGAGAACTCGGCGCCGGTGTCGAAGATGAACGACATCGGCTGGTCGTTGATCGACACGTTGACGAAGATCAGCCCGCCATACACGACCTCGATCGGCACGGTCACCGGCTCGCGCGCGAGCGAAAAGTCGACCGCACCATCGGCGGGTTTCGTGAACATGCCGACGGTCGTGCTGCCGCGCTCGAGCGTCTTCCAGTGAATCGTCACCGAGTCGTTCGGATTGCCGTTATCCTCGCGCTGCGTGAACGGCAACTTGAGGTCGCCGACGCTGTTCCAGTCCGACAACCGCGTGGTCTTGGTCCGCTCGCCGTCGCGGCGCGCGAACGTCGCCGGCAACCCCGTCGACTGGTCGAATGTCACGGTCTCGGGTCGCGCGCTGCCCTCGGGCGCGAACACGAGCTTATCGCCATCGCGCGTGATCGCGCCCGCGCGCCGATCGGTGAGTAGCGCCGCATACGACTCGCGGAACACCAGCGTGCGTTGATCATCGAGCTCGTAGCCCGCGAGCTCGCGAACCGCCTTGTTGCGATCGACGAGCCAGCCCTGGGTGCCGTCGAACACGCGCACTTCTCTAAGTGGACCGAGCGTGATCTCTTCGCGGCGCTCGCCGCGCGGCGAGACCCACAGCTCGATCTTGCCGGTGATGCCGCCCTTTTCGTACGAGCCCTTCGCGTGCAGCGCGCCGAGCGCGTCGAGTGCCTCGCGGCCGCCCATCGCGGTGGCCCATGCATCGAGCGTCGGCTCGACGTCGGGGCCAATCGTCGCGATCGTGGGACCGCGAATGGTGACGCCCTGCGGCTGGCGCGGCGTGATCGGCGTCGGATTCGTGCACGCGACGAGCGCGACGAGCAGGACTGCGTTCGCGAGCAGGTGCGCAGCGCTTGTCATCGCCTGCAGGTTATCGCAAGGTCGCGCGCTGCACGCGGCGGGTACGCGATTCAGCGGCGAGCTGGCACGTTCGACGCGGCAACGACGAGGTCGATCGCGATGGGGCACGCTGAACTATCCAGTGCCGGATCTAACGCCAAAACGCCAGGGGAGGCCAAAGACGCCACCGGAGATCGTTTCGGATCAGCGTACGACCTGTAGCGCGGCTTCCCGATCTACCTTTGATGGCGTTCTTGGCTCTTCTGGCGTTTTGGCGGTCCATCTGGGGACGCGCAGCGCCGGCTTCAGCGAGCTAGCGACGATGGCTGCGCGCGCCCGAAAAGCCGCCGCCACCGCTCGACGACGAACGCGACGGGCTACTCGACCTCGACGAAGAGCTGCTCGAGGGCGACGATCGCGACGGTGGCGAGTAGCTCGACGATGACGAGCTGCTCGAGGACGACGATCGCGACGGCGGCGAATAGCTCGGCGGCGGCGACGACGGCCGCGTTGGCGGCGAGTACGTCGGCTGGCGCGATGGCGGCGGCGAATTCCACGATCGATCCGGCGCGCGTGTCGGCGGTTGCGGCGCGGTGTACGTCGGGCCGCGCGGCGGATGCGACGTGGGCGGGTGATACGTCGGCGTCTGTGGCTGCTCGAACGTCGGGCCGCGCGGCGGATGCGATGCAGG
>DATDCH010000627.1:0-3507 GCA_036524455.1 Kofleriaceae bacterium
GCATCACGAACCTGCCGTTCCGCACGATCAGCGACGACATGACCGTGTGCATGCCGCCGGTCGCCAACGCAGGTCCCGATCAGACCGTCGCACCGAGCTCGACCGTGACGCTGAATGGCTCGGCATCCTCCGATCCGAACAACGATCCGCTCACATACGCGTGGGTGCAGCTGAGTGGGCCGAGCGTGACGCTGTCCTCGGCGACCGCGATCACGCCGACGTTCACCGCGCCGGCGAGTGCCGCGATGCTGACGTTCCAGCTCACCGTCTCGGACGGCTGGGCATCGGCAACAGACACCGTGCTGATCACCGTCACGCCGCCGGTCGACGGCCCGCCCGACGCGGCACCGCCCCCCGACGCACCACCGGATGCGCGTCCCGACGCGCCGCCTGATGCGCCGCCCGACGCTGCGGTCGCTGACGCGGCGGTCCCTGATGCTGCGATCCCCGACGCCGCGATCCTCCCCGACGCTGCGATGCCCGACGCCGCCATTTCCGACGCGCAGGTGCCGCCCATCGACGCGCGCGCGCCGGATGCAGGCCCGCCGGGAATGCCCGACGGCGGCGGCTGCTGCGATGCCGGCAACGGCCGCCTGCCGCTCGGCCACCTCCCTTCATTGCTCGCCGTCGCGCTGCTGCTGCTGCGCCGTCGCCGCACGTGATCGCGGACCGTCGATGCACATCGAGCAGGCGCCGGTGTTATGAATCACCATGATCGTCGTCCACGGTGGAGCTGGGGCAGTATCTGCGGATCGCAAAGACCGCGTGCTTGCGGGTGTGCGGGCAGCCGCCGCAGCGGGCTATGCGCTGCTGCAACGCGGCTCGACGGCACTCGACGCCGTCGTCGCAGCGGTGCGCGTGCTCGAAGATGATCCCGAGTTCGGCGCCGGTATCGGTTCGTCGCTGACGCGCGAAGGAACCGTCGAGACGTGCGCGTCGGTGATGGACGGCGCGACGCGACGCACCGGCGCGGTCGCCGCCGTGCCGAACATCGCGGCGCCCGTGATCCTCGCGCGCGCGGTGATGGAGCGCGGCGAACAGGTGCTCCTCGCCGGTCACGCCGCGCTCGAGTTCGCCGCCGAGATCGGGATTCGCTCGGCCGGCCCAGGCGCTCTGATCACCCCCCGCGCGCAAGCGCAGTTCAACGAAGTGCGCACTCACGGGCCCGCCGCGGTCGCCCGCGAAGGCGGCGGTGTCGGCGCGGTCGCATGGGATCGCGCGGGCAACCACGCGGCCGCCGCGTCGACCGGCGGCACCGTGTTTCGCCGCGCCGGCTGCGTCGACGACTCGTCGGTACCCGGCGTCGGCACGTGGGCCGACGAGAACGTCGCGATCTCGACGAGTGGCGACGAGGCAATCTTCCGCGTCGCGCTCGCGCACAACATCGCGCGCCGCGTCGCCGACGGTGCATCGATCCGCGCCGCCGCGAAGGACGCGTTGAAGGAGCTCCGCGCGCTCGCACCGAAATCGCTCGCCGGTGCGATCATGGTCGGCAAGAAAGCGTGGTCGGCACTGCAGCTCGGCCCGATGATGCCGGTCGCGTGGATCGACGACTTCGGACCGAAGGAAGCGCTCGGCTTCGAGGTTTAGCCGCGTTACTTGCGACGCTCGCGGAGCGCTTTGAGACATGCATGTACTTCGGTCTCGATCGCTTGCAGCCGAGTTTGGTCGCTGCCGGTCATCGTCGAACCGTCGCCTGCACTCTTTACGAAGTCCTCCGACCACTTCGTCAGCTCAGCGGCAACTGTCTCGCCGCACGCCGCGTCTTTGCACGCGCACAAGCGATCCTTGAATTCGGCATTCTTCGCGACATAGCGCTGCGCGTCGTTCGGCGGCGGCTTCATCGCCGCAATCAGGCAGCTCTGCATCCGGTCACCCAATGCAGCCAGGCGCTCTGCCCGCTCGCCGGTCGGCGGCGGCGGTCTCCCGTACCGGCTTGCGGTCTCGATCGTCCAACGGCCCATGTCGTCCGTGACGCGCTGGGCGCACGCTCCGTCCTTGCAGGCGCACATCGCGTCAGTGAACTTGGTCAGCTCGGCCTCGGCCACCGCTATGCGCTGTTCGGAGACCATCGGGTTCGTCGTGCTCAGCGGCCGAAACTGGTCGTCGGTGAAGTGCTTGGCGCATGCGCCCACGTCTGCCTTGCTCGTCGCCTTGCTCATGCATGCGATGGCGGCTTGGCTCCACTTTTCCTCGACGCACCAGGCTTTGAGGTCGTCCTTGAGCGGCCCGATCTTGGCGAGCGCAGCGGCCGCGGCAGAACAGTCCGGCCCCTTGGTCTTGTTGCTGCCACAACCGAGGAACGCGAAGCAGAGGAACCAGACCGTTCGCATCAAACCGAGTCTACGCCGAGCTGATTCGTACCGGTCACGGGATAGACGCGCTCGAGCGGCGTGATCAGCGCTTCCTTGCCGTCGCGCTTCAGGACCGCGCACTGCTCGTGCACGAACGGCGTGATGTCCTCGATGCGACGGATCCAGTCGCGCGCGTAGCTCGCGAGCACCTTGCCCCGCAGGCCGAGCTGCACGGCGCGCCGCTCGACCGGATTGCCATGCGGTCCGTGGTCGGGATCCCACTGCAGCCGCACGTCGGAGCTCGCGACCGCTGCTTGCCACGCGTCGCGGTCCTTGTAGAAGCGATCGACGAAGCTCGACGGCACGGCTTGCGCGAGGATCTCGTCGAACGCGGTGCGCGCGAGCGAGATCGCGAGCACGACCTCTTGGCCTTCCTTCGTCGCCCAGCCGCAGCGGTACATCATCCACAGGAAGTTCGGCTTGATCCAACTCATGCGATCGAGCGAGAACTCGCCGCCGAAGTAGCCGTGCTCGGCAGCGAAGTGACCGATCGCTGGGCGATACGCCTGATAGACGACGACCGCGTCGTCATCGAATTGCGCGAGCACGTGCCGGCCCGTTTGCGGCCAGCGTGCGTTCTGCGCGGCGTACGACTCGACGAGCAGTGACGTCAGCGCCAACCCACTTCGAGGCCCGCCGACGAACGCGCGGTGAGCGGATCCGGTTCGTACACGCCGCTGCTGAGCATCACGGTGCCGCGATTGACTGGCACGCCGAATTCGAGCATGCCGAACAGGCGCGCGTTGTCGCTCATCGGCCACGCAACGCCGAAGCCGGCGCCGAGTGCTTGCCAGCGGCGCTGCTCGGGCGTGTCGCCGGTCATCATGCGAGTGACGACGCCGGGCATGCCGCGCGCCGCCGCGATCTCGCCGACCTCGGCGAGCGCCCACGCGCGCAGCGGGGTCTGCATCGACGCCCAGCCGACACGCAGCGTCCACACGTCGAGCTTGAGATCAACTTGCTCGGTTGTCTCGGTGACGACGTACGTGTGCTCGGGCTTCCACCAGCCAAAGCCGAGCTCGCCAAACAGCTCGTCGTAGCGGACGAGCGCGGCAAACTCGGCGCCGTAGTTCACACCCGGCAGCGCACCGATGCCCGACAGTCCGGTCAGCCGGATGCCGCCGCCGAGACGTCGCGTCGTCGCGAGCGGGCT
>DATDCH010000628.1:0-19235 GCA_036524455.1 Kofleriaceae bacterium
CGACGACCGGCTCGATCAAGCGCAGCGCCTCGCCGCCGATGTCGTCGCGCGACTTGTGCTGGCGCAACCGCCTGCGTACCAGCGGCGCGAGCGTGCGCGTGAGCCGATTCGCCGTGAAGTCCTCGAGTAGACGCGGATGTATGTATGACGTGCGACAGATCGTCGGTGTGTGGCCGAGCCGGTCGGCGACCTTCTCGAGCACATGCTTGATAGCTTGCTTGCAGCCGCGCTGGGTGCCCGGATGCTCGATCGCGCACAACAGCAGCGCCGCCGCCATCGTCGCCGCCCACGTGCGGTAGTCCTTCGCGCTGAACTCGTCGCCCGTGTGCTCGCGCAGATAGTCGTTGACGTCCATCGAAGTCACCGGGCGCACGTTGCCTTCGTCGTCGATGTACTCGAACAGCCGTTTGCCCGGCAGGTCGTGACATTGGCGAACCACACGCGCGAGCTTGCGATCCGAGACGTGGATCCGCCGTTCGATGCCACTCTTGCCGCGATACGACAGCTCGAAGCTCGGACCCTTGAACCGCACGTGATGATTGCGCAGCGTCGTCGCGCCGTACGAACCGTTCGCGCGCGCGTACTCTTCGTTGCCGACGCGCAGCTGCGCGCGCTCCATCAGCGACACGATCGTGGCGACCACCTTCTGCTTGCACAGACACTTGCACGCGAGATCGCGTGCGAGCGCGGCGCGCAGCTTTGGCAGTGCACGACAGAAATCGACGAGCCGGTAGTACTTCACCGCGTCGCGCACCTCGCGCCAACGCGGGTGATACTTGTATTGCTTGCGGCCGCGCGCATCCCGTCCCGTCGCCTGGATGTGGCCGTCGGGATCCGGAGAAATCCACACGTGCGTCCACGCCGGCGGAATCGCTAACGAGCGGATCCGCGCGAGTGTGGTGCGCTCGCGCACGGTCGTGCCCGAGCTCGTGACGTACGTGAACGACTTACCTCGGCGATGCCGCCCGATGCCTTCCTGTGT
Source organism: Kofleriaceae bacterium (assembly GCA_036524455.1). Taxonomy (GTDB): domain Bacteria; phylum Myxococcota_A; class Polyangia; order Haliangiales; family Haliangiaceae; genus JABFXX01. The sequence goes on from DATDCH010000628.1 coordinate 983, forward strand.
ATCCGTCGAGTAGTGCAGCGCTACCGCGCTCGCGGCGGCGGCCGGATCATCTGAAATTCGGGCTAACTGCACGGGCGTGGTTCAGCACGTCGCGTGCCTGGTGCGATCGTGTCGTGCGTGCGCTTGTGGCCGTGTCAGTTCCGCAGCAGCTCGACCTCGAGCAGGTTGACCGCAACGCCGACAGGATGCCTCGCGCGCGGCCAGCCTTTGCGGTCGAACGGACCGAGCTGCGCTTCGATCGTCAACACGTGCTCGCCGACGTCGACGTCGTGCAGGTCCCACGCGACCGGTTGCCAGCCGTCGTCGAGCTGCACGCGCGCGATGGCCTCACCGTCCCAACGCACCGTCACCTCGCGCGCGCCCGCCGGCGCGAGCCACAACGTGAAGCGCTGCGGTTCTGGCATCAAGTTCGGCACGATCACTCGCGCCGACGGCGTCATCGTCCAGCGAAACGACTTGCCGTCGCTCGTGCCGACGCCGGACCACCGATCGAGCAGGTATGGCTCGGCGAGCGGAAACCCGATCCGCCAACCGCCGCGCTCGAAGTACATGCCGCCGTCGCGCAGCCCCTGTGCCGACGGCACGAGCGCGTAGTACCCGACCGCGTGATCCCAGCGTTGTAGCTCGGCGCCGTGCTTCAGCGCGAACCACGCGTTCGCGGGAAACTGGAACGGGTTGCCGATGCGGTCATAGATCCACTTCAGCTCGTCGCGCGCCCAGCCAGGCACATTCTTGCAGCACGTCGGCTCGAGCTCCGCAGGTGCCGCGCGCCCGCTTTTTAGATCGGCGACGCGCCACAGGTTCCACGCGACCATCGAGCCGAGCACGGCGACAGCGAGCACGTGCCACGTCGCGCGCGGGACGCGCCGCAGCCGCGCGGCGAGCCAGCCGAGACGCCAGAGTAGTGCGGCGAGCCCGACCACGAGGATGATCGTGACGCTGCACATCCGGCGTTGTCCCCACGATGACATCGCCCACCAGTCGATGATCGTCGAGTTGAGATAGACCTGGATCGCGAGCGCGAGGCCGAGCGCGAGTGCGAGCAGGCGGGCTCGACGCGGCACGCACAGAAGGCCGATCACTGCGAGGTACGCGATCGGGTGTGTCGAGAACCAGCCGTTGCGCGACGAGTACAAGAGCTCGAGGATCATCGGCGAGCCCAAGCGCGTGTAGCGCGGTCCCTGCGGCAGCGTGAATGCATCGCCGTAGACGACGTACCAGTATGCGAGTTGCGGGATGAACACGACGAGCGCGACCACGAGCACGATCGCGCCGCCCGCGAGCCAGATCAGCGCGCGCATGCGCCAGTCAATCGCTCGCCTGCGGAGATCGCCGGCGATCACGCTCGCGACCTCGACGGCGACCACGACGCCGAGCGCGACATCTTGCACGCGGATCAACATCGCGAAGCCGAGCAACGCGCCGAGCAACACCCAGCGTCGCCACTCCCAACGGCCGAATGTCACCGCCCACGCATAGAGGAACGCCGCGCATGCCGCGGCATCCAGCGCGTGCCCGTAGCTCGGCATGTACGTCGCGTAATAGGTGATCGACGTGCCGAGCAGCACGGCGACGGTGGCATATGCCGGCGCCCACGTGCCGCCGACGAGCTTGGACGCGAGTCGTCTCCCGAGCAGCACGGCGCCAAGCGCCGCGAGCGCGCTCGATAGAAACACGAAGCGTTGATGCCACTCGGTGTAGCCGTGCGTCGGGACGTCACCGCCGAACAGGTTGACGACCTTCATGCCACCGTGCGCGATCCAGACAAGCGGCGTCCAGATGAGCGGCGGTCCGATCGGATGCGGGATTTCTTTGCGCAGCGTCGTCTCGTTCCTCACCTGGAGCCACGGATCGCCAAACGTGGCGAGGTCGTTTTCGAAGTCCCAATCAAAGTCGAGCGCCGTCGAGCGCGCCATCAGGTACAGCATGTGGCCATCGCCACGCGCGAGGACCGGGAGGTACTCGCCGGTGCCGCGGGGTGCGTCGGGTCGCCCGGCGTTGTCGTCGTTGCGCAGATACATCACGACGATCAGCGCGCACGCGATCGCGACCACGACGCTCGGGATGCGGAGCCGCGGCCAGCGCAACTTCATAGATCGGACTTCGGCGGCTGCGGCCGCGGCCAGCCGACGAGCAGCGACGACGTTACGCGCGCGGCATCGAGAAGTGCACGAGCGACGACGTCGCGCCGGGCACCGGTTGCAGACCCGAAGTCGCGCTGCCTGAACTCGACGGCGACTTCGACGACACGTGCACCGGAACGCGCAGCGCGGATCTGCCGCTCGCCTTCGGCGAACACACCGCGTGATGCGACGGCCGCAACCATGAGGTCACGGCGAGCGAGCTTGATCGAACCCGGATCGCGGCCCGGTGCACCGAGCGCGCGCACGATCTTCTCGTAGCCCCACGACACGAGCCGGCGATACGGCGTGTAGATCGCGCGCCGGTTCGTACGAACACCGATCACGAAGTCCGCTCCGCACTCGGCGGCACGCGACAGATCGACGAGCGCTTGGATGCGCCACTGAAGATCTGCGGCCATCAGGAACACCCACTCGTAGCGTGCGTGCACGTAGAGCGCGCGCAGCGACGCTTCGATACCCGAGTTGTGCTGTCGATCGAGTAGGCGCACACGCGGCTCTTGAGCCGCCAGCTCTCGCACGATCGATCCGGTGTCGTCTTGCGAGCCGTCGTTGCACACGATTACTTCGAGCTCGCGCGCGACCGAGCTGCCGAGCCTGACCGCATCCTCGACGGTTGTCGCGATCGTGTGCGCCTCGTTAAATGCAGGCACTACGATCGAGAGGCTCGACAACACGGTCGCCATCATAGGGAATTCTCGCGTGTACACGGAGACGTCCTCGCGGATAATGACGACGTTGCGCCTCTGGGTCGTTCTCGCAGGAATCGCCATCGCGTCGCCGGCCTCCGCGGCGAAGGTCGCGGGCCTCGTCTTCGATGATCGCAACGGCGATGGCAAACCGTCTGCCGGTGAGCCGGGGATCGCGAACGCAGTCGTCGCGCTTGGCGCCACGCGTTTCACCACCAGCGATGCGACCGGTCAATTCGAGCTCGACGCCGGCGAAGTCAAGAACGGCATCGTCTGGGTTCGCGTACCCGATGGCTTTCGACCCGGCCCGGTGTGGGCGCGCTGGGACGGTAGTAACGACGTCGATCTTGGATTGCGCCGGTTGTCGGCGCCGGTCCACGGCCCGCTCACCTTCGTCGTCGCGTCCGACACCCATATCGGGATTTTCGAGCCGAAGGACGCGGTCGACAGCCTCGCGCGCACCGCACGACTTGCAACCTTGTTAGAGCCCGCACCCGCGTTCTTCACGATCCTCGGCGACGTCACCCAGGGCAGCACCACCGAGCAGTACAAGTCCGTCAACAAGGCACTCGCTGATCTCGAGGTGCCTTGGATTCCGGTGCCGGGGAATCACGACTGGTACGACGGAGGCGCGGCGTGGTTCGCGCACTACGGCCCTGACAACTACAGCTTCGACATCGCCGGGGTGCACTTCGTCGTGTGGAACATGGCGCTGAGCGCTGATGATCTTCGCGCGTACCTCGGCGCGGAGCTCGGTCGCGTCCCACCGACGATGCCGATCGTCGCACTCACACATGATCCCCCGCTCCCGCCGTCGATTGCCGTGCTGCGCGAGCTCGGCGTCGACTACGTCCTCACCGGCCACACTCACTCGAACCGCGTCGTCGATCACGGCGGCATGATCGAGCTCAATACGGAACCGCTGCTCATGGGCGGGATCGACTTCACGCCCGCGGGTTACCGCGTGGTCACGATCGACCAGGGCCGGATGGTTTCGTATCACCGTACGGTCGTCGACGAGCCATTCTTCGCGCTCGTTGCTCCGGCCGACGCTTGCGTGCCTCTGCGCGGGGGCGAGCTCCTCGTGGCCGCGGAGCACGCCGCAGCTGCGACCATCGTGTCGGCGCGGCTCGACTGTGCGACCAAGTTCGAGCTGAAACACGTCGGCGGCTGGATGTGGCGGGGCGAGCTACCCGCGTTGACGAGCGGCGAGCATCTGCTCGAGCTCGAGGCGCAAACAGCCGGCGACGTCGTGTCGACCCACGCGGCGTCGATTCGCGTGTGCGCCGAAGTGGCGGCAGCGCCCGTCGTGCCGGCCCTCGCATGGCCGCAGGTCGGTGGCTCGTCGAGTCATGCGGGCAGCGTCGCCCAAGCGATCGAACCGCCGCTCGCGTCGCGCTGGGTCACCGCGGTCGGCAATCACGTGCTCACCGCTGCGCCGGTGATCGCGAATGGAATCGTCTATGTCGCGACGACCGATCTCGGCGACGGCGATGCCGGTGGTGTGTCGGCGCTCGATCTCGCGACCGGTCAATTCTTGTGGCGCGCGCGCGCCACGAAGCCGATCCGCGGCGGTCTCGCATTCGTCGACGGACTCGTCATCACGACGCAGATCGATGGCGTGGTGCTCGCCCTCGATGCGACCACCGGCGCCGAACGTTGGCGGCGTGCCATGTCGAGCGAATTCTCGCCGCAAGCCGGAGCGGTGTTCTCCGCGCCGACGGTCGCAGGCGATGCCGTGTTCGTCGGCCACCAACGCGCGGCGGCAGCCCTACGAGCTCGCGACGGCGCGGTGAGCTGGGCGAAAGATCCGGTGCCGGCCGGGTTCAACAGCCAGAGCGCTGGAGCGATCGCGATCGGCAACGGTCTGGCCATCGGCATGTTTCATCGCGAGCTCGGCGGCGTCATCGCCTGGGATGCCAAGACCGGTGCGTTGCGCTGGCGCCACGAGAACCGTGACGCCGTGGCCATTAATGCGGCGCCAGTGATCGGCGAGGACACCGTCTATCTCGTCAACGGCTCGACCGACGTGATCGCGCTCGACCTCGCCGGGAAGCAGCGGTGGCGGACCAAGATCGATGCCGATGGATTCGACTGGGGCTACGCGAACGTCGGTACACCGGCTCTTGCAGGCGACACGCTGGTCGTGCCGACGCTGTACGGTACGCTCGCGGCGCTCGACACGCGAACCGGCAAGGAGCGCTGGCGCTATCGCGCGGCCCCCGGCCCGTTGCGTGGCACGCACTATCGAGGCAAGGGCGTACCCGCGTTCGTCGCGTCGCCGGTGATCACCGGGGGTGTCGTGTGGGCAGCGGATACGGCGGGCGGGTTGGCGGCGCTCGACATCCGCACCGGTCTCGTGCGCTGGCACACCGCGCTGCCGTCGCCGATCATGGCCGGGCTCGCCGTGAGTGGCGATTGGCTCGTCATCGCAGCTTACGACGGTACGGTGCGCGCGCTGACGCCGGGCTTCGTTCCGCCTCTGCGTGGCCCAGCGCCGGAGGCGTGTGCGGTCGAACCGGCGCCAGCAAACGCCGGGTGCTGCAATGCAGGCACGAGTCGTGATACGGCAGGCGTGCTCGCGCTTGCGTGCGCACTGCTTCGCCGCAGGCGCCGCGTTGCGTAGCAGCCATGCCGACCCGAAGAGAATGGATAGAGAGACTTCGGCCGAAGCTCGTCGGTTTCGGCAAGGCGGTGAACCGACGGCGCGAGTGGCTGCTCGCACCGCTCGCGTACATCGTGCTCGTTGGCCTGCTCTACCACACGATCTGGTTTCCGCCTGACGGCAAGCCGCCGCAGTATTTCGGCTGGGACACGCCCGAAGCGTACTGGCCCGACATGGCGTACTTCGCAAACTCGCTCTCGAACGGCGAAGCTCCGTTATGGAATCCGTACAACCGCGGAGGATATGCGTTCTACGCAGATCTGCTGCCCGGCGTGTTCTATCCGGTGAACTGGTTGTTCGTCGCGCCGGGCGCAGTGCTCGACGCGATGCCGCCGTGGACGGCGCAGATCAAGGTGCTGCTCCATCACGTCGCCGGCGGGCTGTTGCTCTACGTCTTCCTGCGCCGGCGCAAGCTGCCCTGGGCAGCGTGCTTCCTCGGTGGCGCGGTGTTCGTGCTCAGCATCCCGATGCTGATCCACAAATCCTCGGCACTGATCTGGGGCCTCGTCTGGGCTCCGTTGCTGTGGTGTGCGATCGATACCTTGATCGACGGCGCGCGGACCCGTGGCTGGTGGTGTCGCGCGGCCGGGCTCGGAGGTGCGCTGTGGCTCGTCGGCTCGGCGGGGATGCCGCAGGGATCGTTCATGGCGGTCGTGCTCGCATTTGCCTATGGCTGTGTTCGGCTCACTCAGCACTTGCTCGCAGCGCATCGCGATCATCAGCTCCGCGTCGTCGCGATCGCCGAGGCACGTGCACTCGCGGTCGCCGCGGCGATCGCCTTCGCGCTACTCGCGATCGTCGTGCTGCCCTCGATGCACGAAGCTGCGGCAAGTGCGACGCGCGGCGCGACCCGCGGCCTTGGCTACGTGCTCACGTTCCGCGTGCCGCCCAAGTCGATGCTCGGTGCGCTCGTGCCTGGAGCGGGGCCGATCGACATGTACGGCGGCCTCGTCGTGTCGGTACTCGCGATCACGGCGATCGTGACCGTGCCGTTGCGCGATCGCGGTACGCCGGTGCTATTTGCCGCGACGGCGCTGTTCGGCATGTTGCTCGCACACGGTGCCGACGGCGGCGTGCTGCCGTGGCTTGCCAAGCACGCCCCTGGCTTCGCGCTGTTCCGCGAACCGAACCGATACAAGTTGCTCGCGACGATGTCTCTCGCGGTGGTCGCAGCCTATGGCGTGGCGGCTCTGCTCTCCGACGATCCGAAGACGCGGCGGCGCGCTCGCATCGCGTTCGCCGCAGCGATCGCTGCGTGTGGGATCGCTCTGGTGGCCGTGCACGCGGCTACGACGCGGGATCCGCGCTATCCGGGCAAAGCGCTCTCGCTCGGCGTGCTCGGGGCGTGCGCTGTGGTCTTGGTGTTGCTGATGCGCGCGCGGCGCGGGTGGATCGCTCTCGCCGCCGCTTGCGCGTTGGTCGCGGTTCAGTACGTCGACATCACTCGCATCGGCGCGCGCACGTTGGCGCTGCGCGAACCACCCGGTACCGATCGGGAGGTCACTCAGCACATCGCCGGCCTCGGCGACGTCTCGCGCGAGTGGCGCATCTGGGACGAGTTCGTGATGGGGCGACGTGCAGGCTCTCGGGTACGCGTGCGAGATCTGCGCGGTTACGTCGCGAGCGATCCGTTCGATACCGTGCGGTATGACGAGCTACGGACGCGCTTGCGAACCGTGCCCGAGCTGTTGGGCGCGTTCAACGTGCGCTGGGTACTGTGGGCGCCGCATCCGATGCGTGGATTTGGCGATCACATCCTGAGGCAGCCGCCGCACGTGGCTGCGCCGGCACGGTTTCGTCTGCTCGATGGCAAGCGTTGGGAGGTCGTGGATCCGGCTCCACTCGTCGCGTGGTACGGCGCCGTCACGATCGCCTCGGACCGCAAGCAGGCGCTCGCGACGCTCGTCGAGCGCGAGAAGGCGGTCGGCCAACGCAACCGCGCGATCATCGAGAGCGTAGACCGTCCACGCGATCTCGCCGGCATCGATCAGGTCAGCGTGCCACCTGCCGCCGTACCTGGACGACTGCTGTCCTATAGTCAGAATCGCATCCAGATCGCCGTCGAGGCGCCGGCGCCCGGCATCGTCGTGCTCAACGAAGTCATGGCGCGAGGCTGGGAGGTCGAGGTCGACGGGCGTGCCGCCGACCCATTCCGTGCAGAGCTCATACTCCGAGGCGTCGTCGTCGGTCCCGGCGAGCACGTGATCACGTGGACCTACCGTCCCCCTGGGCTGACGTTGCTGTTCGTCGTGTGGCTCTTGGGGTTCGTGGCATTGCTCGCCGCCGGGTTTGCCGTGTGGCGTGCGCGAGGCGCGAAGGTGGTGCCGTGACTATTCCGTTCGTCGATCTGGTGGCGTGGGCCAAGCCGTCGCGCGAGGAATATCTCGAGGCGTTCGCGACGATCATCGACACCGGCGCGTACGTCGGCGGCCCGCAGGTCGGCGAATTCGAGGCCGCGTTCGCGGCGTATTGCGGCGCGCAGCACGCGGCGGCGGTCAAGACCGGCACCGACGCACTAGTGCTCGCGTTGCGCGCGCTCGGCGTGAGGCCCGGCGACGAGGTGATCACGGCGGCGAATTCGTTCTTCGCGACCGCTGAGGCGATCGCGCTCGCCGGCGCGCAGCCTGTGCTCGCCGACGTCGACGACGCGACGCTGCTGATCGATATCGACGATGTCGCGAGGCGCGTGACGCCGAGGACCAGATGCATCATCCCCGTACACCTGTTCGGCCAGGTCGCCGACATGAACCGCGTGCACGAATTCGCGCGGTCGCACGGCGTGCGCGTGCTCGAGGATGCTGCGCAGGCGCACGGCGCGACTCGCGGCGGCTGGCGCGCGGGCTCGTGCGGTGATGCAGCCGCGTTCAGCTTCTATCCGACGAAGAACCTCGGCGCGGTCGGCGAGGGTGGGGCGGTCGTCGCAAACGCTGCGAGCGTGATCGATCACGTCAAGCGGCTGCGCGATCACGGTCAGGCCGGCAGGCACGATCACGTCGAGGTCGCGTACAACGCGCGGCTCGATTCGCTGCAGTGCGCGTGCTTGTCGATCAGCCTCAGGCGGTTGAACCAGGCGAACGATGCGCGTCGCGCCCTTGCCGCGCGGTATCGCGAGCGGCTCGCGGGCAAGGTGCGGCTCGTCGAAGAAGCGCCGGAGAGCCGGCCGGTCTACCACTTGATGGTCGTGCGGGTCGATGCCGCGCGCCGCGACGCGATCCGTGCGGCGATGGCGGAGGCGGGAGTCGCGACCGCGATTCATTATCCGACGCCGATCCACTTGCAGCGCGCGTTCGCGCACATCGGGCAAGGCGAGGGCAGCTGCCCGGTCGCCGAACGCTCGGTCAAGGAAATGATTTCGCTGCCGATGTTTCCGGATATGACGAGCGCCCAGGTCGATCGCGTAGTCGACGTTCTGCTCGCATCGCTGTGAGCTGTGCGATCATCTAACCGGCATGGCACAGCGGCCACATGTCGTGGTCATCGGCGGCGGCTTTGGCGGGCTCGCTGTTGCAAAGCGTTTGGCGAAGGCGCCGGTGCGGGTGACGCTCCTCGATCGGCGCAACCATCACCTGTTTCAGCCGCTGCTCTATCAAGTCGCGACCGCCGCGCTCGCGCCGGCTGATATCGCGTATCCGATTCGCGCCGTGCTCGCTGGCCAGGACAACGCGCGCGTGCTGCTCGCCGACGTCACGGCGATCGATGTCGCGAAGCGCACGGTCACGCTCGAAGACGGCTCGCTCCACTACGACTTCCTCGTCGTCGCCACCGGCGCGACGCACTCGTACTTCGGCAAGGATCATTGGGCGACGCACGCCCCCGGCCTCAAGTCGGTCGAGGACGCGCTCGAGATGCGGCGCCGCATCTTCCTCGCCTACGAAGCGGCGGAGCGCGAGCTCGATCCGGGCGCACAACGCGAGTGGCTGACGGTCGCGGTCGTCGGCGGTGGCCCCACCGGCGTCGAGCTCGCCGGAGCGCTCGGCGAGATCGGCCTGCACACGCTCGCGAAAGACTTCCGCTCGATCGATCCGACCGAGGTGCGCGTGCTGCTGTTCGAAGGCAAGGAGCGCGTGCTCACCGCGTATCCCGAGAAGTTGTCGGAGGCGGCGAAGCGCTCGCTCGAAAAGCGCCACGTGTCGGTGCGCATCAACACGCTCGTCACGTCGATCGACGACCGCAGCGTCACCGTGAACGGACCCGCGGGTGAGGAGAAGATCGGCACGCGCACCGTGCTATGGGCGGCCGGTGTGCAGGCATCGCCGCTCGCGCAGAGCCTCGGCGCGCCGCTCGACCGCAGCGGCCGCGTGATCGTCGAGCCGGACCTGTCGATTCCCGGCCATCCCGAGGTGTTCGTGATCGGCGACCTCGCGAAGATGGTCAGCGATGGCGTCGAGGTGCCGGGCGTCGCGCAAGGCGCGCTGCAAGGCGGCAAGCACGTCGCGAAGATCATCGATGCCGAGGCGCGCGGCAAGCCTGCGCGCAAGCCGTTCCACTACTGGGACAAGGGCAACATGGCGACGATCGGGCGCGCCGAGGCAGTGATCGCGACGAAGCGGTTCGCACGCCACGGCTGGCTCGCGTGGATGTTGTGGTGGGTCGTCCACATCTTCTTCCTCGTCGGTTTCCGCAATCGCGTGTTCATGATGTTCCACTGGGCGTGGTCGTGGCTGACGTACAAGCGCGGCTCGCGCCTCATCACCGGCGACATCGGCAAGCTGCCGGCGCTGCGATCGATCGCCGACGACGGCACTGTCGTGTTGCCACCCGCCGCGCAGAACATCGTCGTGACTACGGAGCCGGAGCGTCGAGAGGCACCACGATCTTGAAGCCGTCTTTGTCGGGAACGACGATGTTGACGATCTTGTCGGCGGGGAACGCTTCGTTGCCGGTGAAGTGGAGCTTGTGCGGACCTGGCGTGAGCTCGAGGTTCGCGACCGTCGCGTACTTCGTCGGGTCGTTGTCGATCGTGAAGTAAGACCACCGCGGTTTCGAGTTGATGACGACCTTGTACTTCGTCGCAATCGCCGGCTGTGGGTTCGCCTTCTCGATCGGATGATTCGTGATGCGCGGCTTCGTGCGCGTCGACGCATCGGCGGGCGCGGCATCGGCGGGCGTCGGCGGCGGCGCGACGACGACTGCATCGGCCACGAGCGGCTCGACCGGCGCTGCGTCGGCGGTGACCGCGACGATCGGCTGCGCGGGAGGACGCTCCGGCTCGCGCTTGCCCTGGATCGACAGCACGAGCGCGGCGGTTGCGCCGGCGACGAGCACGGCACCGAGCAAGATCCATGGCAACTGCGAGCGGCGCTGCGGCGGTGCCGAGTCGACCACCGGTGCGACCGACACCTGGCCCGGCGGTACCGAGACGCCGGCGTGCGACGAGATCGACGACGGGGCGGCTTCCGGCTTCGCGATCTCTTCGGCGGCGGTCATCGCCATCGAGCGCTGCGTGCCTGTACCGACGACGTCGAACATGCCGTCGTCGAGGAAGCTCATCAGGTGCTTCGCTTCGATGTCGACGTCGCTGATCGTGACGTCGTCGCGCTCGCCTTGCCAGACGTCGGCGAGCCACGCTGCGACCAACCGCGCGGGCGCTTCGCTCTTCTTCGCGGCGCGCTCGGCGACGATGAAGTTATCGAGCTCCTCGAGCATCGCGCGCGCGTCGGGGTAGCGCGCTTCCTTGTCACTCTGCGTCGCGCGATCGACGATCGCTCGAACTGGGGAGTCCGACTCGAAGCCCGGTGGCCACGGATCGAGATTGCCGGCTTGCGCCGCAGCGAGCACGGTCTCGCGATCGTTACCGCGGCGGCCGCGCTCGCCGGTCAACGCTTCGCGCAGCACCATGCCGACCGCATAGATGTCGGCGCGCACGTCGGTCGTTTCGCTGCGCGCCTGCTCCGGCGCCATATACGCAGGTGTGCCGGCCATCTTGCTCGGCTGATCGCCGGCGAGCGCCGCGATCCCGAAGTCGGTCAGCTTGACCTCGCCCGACCACGACAGCAGCACGTTGCGTGGCGTGACGTCGCGATGAACGATACCGAGGTCCGTGCCATCGGGACCCTTGCGGCGGTGGGCATAGTCGAGCGCCTGACAGCACTCGGCGGCGATGAAGGCGGCGAGCAGCGGCGGCATCCCCTTGCCGGCCTTCGTGATGCTCGACCCGAGGTCTTTGCCCTCGACGCGCTCCATTGCGAGGAACACCTGGTCGTCGATCCGGCCAAAGTCGAATACCGGCACGATGTTCTGGTGGGCCAGGCTCATCGACAGCCGGGCCTCGCGCATAAATAAGTCGAGGAACCGGGCGTCGCCGGCGCGCTCGGGGCGCATCCGTTTGACTACCAACCACTTCTCGACGCCAGCCGCTCGGCGGCGCGCGAGATACACCTCGCCCATGCCGCCGCGCGCTAATGGCCGGAGGAGCTCGTAGCGACCAAGCGCACGGCTCATAGGCCCACATTATAGCGTGCGGTTGACGGTTCCCCGGAAGAGGCCGAAACTCGCTTTGGGTGCGCACTTTCCTGGTTTTCCTCGCCCTCGCCCTGGCGGCGCGCGCCGAGGCAGCCCCTTCGGCAGACCTCGTCGTCGTGTGGGCACCGGGTATGCGGACGGCGCCGGTCGTCGCAGCTGCTCGCGGTGCAGGGGCCGCGGTGCTCGATCAGACGCCGAAGCCCGAAGGATCGTCGCAGACCGCGCTGCTCGTGCAGAAGGGGCTCGACGCGTTCGAACGCCTCGAGTTCGAGGAAGCGTGGCAGCTGCTCGAGACCGCGCGCTCGGAAGTCGATCGCACCGGCGCCGCGGGTCTCACCCAGGCGCAGCTCTCCGACTTGTTTTTGTACCGCGGCCTCATCAAGACGCAGCAAGGCGACGCGAACAGTGCGTGGGAGGAGCTCGTCGTCGCGAACACGGTCGATCCGACGCGCGAGCTCGACCCGGGACGGTTCGCGCCGAAGATCCGTGCCGAGTTCGAGCGCGCGCAAGCGACGGTGAAGAACAAAGGTCGCGCGAAGATGACGGTGCGGGCGCCGGAAGGTTGTCGCGTGTTCGTCGACGCATCGAATGCGCCCGGCGCTGTCGAGCTGATCGTCGGCCGGCACTGGGTCCATGTCACGTGCACCGATCGCCGGCCGCGTGGCGAGAAGGTCGAGCTCGTCGGCGGCGAGGTCACGCTGCCGATCGAGCCGCAACCGCTCGTACCGCCAACTGACACGGATCTGCTCGTGCAAGCCCGCACCGCGGGTGCGCGCGCATTCGTGGTCGCCGAGGTGCGCGGCAACGTCGCGACTGCGCGGCTGGTCGGGCTCGATGGCCGAGAGCGCGATCGCAAGACCGTTACGATCGGTACCGACCTCGAGCCGCTGGCCGACGCGGTCGCCGCACTGCTCACGCCGAAGCCGCGGACGCCCTGGTATCGCTCGCGCTGGACGTGGGCAGTTGGCGGTGCAGCGCTCGCGGCCGCGATCGTGTTGCCGTTGACGCTGCTCGCGACCCAAGACGATGCACAGGACATCACGGTCGTGACCGATATGGGGGGGTACAACCCGTTTTGAGGACGTCGCTCGCGATCATGGTCCTCTGCACGGCGTGCACCGAGAACACGGTGATCGTGCGGCCGGTCATCGATATCCCGGTCAACGACACCGCGCAGGCGACGGGGCTCGACACCATTACACTTTCGGTTGCGCACGCCGGCGCGTCCGACGACATCGCGTCGGCGACGTTCACGCGCGGCGACACCATCGAGCTGCCCAATGTTCCGTTCGGCGATGACCTCGTCGTTCATATGCTCGGTCGCATCGGCTCTGACGAGCTCGCGTACGGGCGCACCTGCCAGTTTGCGGTGCGTCCCGACGAGCCCACGCCGACACCGCATTTGTTCTTCTCGCGCATCGTGCGGTTTGGCCACATGTCACAGCAGCCGCTGCCGCGCCTCGGCGGCGTTGCGATGACGTATCGCGACGGCTCGGGCCTGCTCATCGGTGGCTCGTTCCCCGACCCCGAGACGCAGGCTCCGCAGGCGCTGACGCAGATCGAGCGCTTCGATCCGAATACCGGCGCGTACGACACGCTGCACGAGGTCGAGCGCCGCATCGACGCCGCGGTGGCGATTGTCGGCACCGGCGCCGACTCGCGCATGGTGATCGTCGGCGGTGCCGATCCGGCAACCGGTCTCGGCGCCGAATTTGTCGAAGTCATCGAAGCGGAGCGCGACACCGACCGCCAGTACGAGCGGTTTTTCGAGCCGGCGATGGCTCGCACGGAGCTCACGGCAACGACGCTCAGCGACGGCAACGCGGTCGTGATCGGCGGCCTCCGGCCCGGCAACCCGACCGGGTCGCCACCTCTGCTGCCGGAGGCTTCCGCGAGTGTCTTCAAGATCTCGGTCGAGACCGGTCCGACGGCGATCATTCAAGAGGACGCGACGCTCACGTACCCTCGGTACGCGCACACCGCGACACGCCTGACCGACGACTTCGGTGCAGCCGTGCTCGTCGCGGGTGGGCTCGACAACGCCGGCAAGCCCGTCGCACAAGCAGAGCTGTTCAAGTCGCTCGCGAACGACTTCTCGACCCAGTTCACGGCCCAGATGATCGTGCCGCGCTGGCAGCACCAGGCGGTGCGGTTCCCCGACGGAAGCGTGCTGTTCTACGGAGGTCTCACCAAGCGGATCAACCCGGTCACGATGGCGGAGGAGACGGTTGTCGTCGATGAGCTCGAGCTGTACTCGCCGCTCGACGGCCGCTTTCTCCCGGCAGGAACGCTGCGCGCGAACCATCCACGCATCGGCATGTCTGCGACCACGCTGCCGGATGGTCGCGTGCTCATCACCGGCGGCCAGATCACCATCGATGGTCCGCCGATCGACAGCTCGTTCTTCGCCGTCCTCGATCCGAAGGGCGGCACCGTGCGCGTGATCAACACCGATCCGCTCGCGACACCACGCAGCGGCCACCAAGCGACGGCGCTGTGTGACGGCACGATTCTCGTCGCGGGTGGCAGCCTGGATCCGGCACCGTTCGAGCGTTACAACCCGGTTGCCGCCGGCAGGCGTTAGACGATCAGCGTCGAGGTTTCGACGGTTTTGACCTGATTTGCCAGGTTCTGCAGGCAGCGCGCGCAGGCACGCGAGTTGCCTTACTACGCGCAAATGCGCACGCAGCGGTACGTCAACTGGCTCCAGCGGAACACGCTCGCGATCTTCGCGGCGAGCTTCGCGCTGGTCGGTCTCTCCATTTACCTAGCCGCGTTCCATCTGCCGCTGCAAACTGACTTCTCGGCGCTATTGCCTGCGAACACGCCGTCGGTCGTCGCCGCCGAACAGCTCGCGAAGCGTGCACCGTCGCGCGACACGATGCTCGTGATGATCGTCGCCCCCGATGCGAAGACGCGTGCGGTTGCCGCCGACAAGGCGGTCACCGGGATTCGCGCGCTCGGTCCCGACCTCGTCGAGAGCGCCGATGCCGACGACGCCGCGACTCGCAACTTCATCCGCGACCACCGTCATCTCTACGTGCCGGTCTCCGAGCTGACCGCAGTGCGCGACGCACTCGCGCAGCAGGTCGCCGACGCGAAGCTGAAGGCGAATCCATTGTTCATCGAGCTCGACGACGAGCCAGCGCCCGCGCAAAACCGCGACCTCGACGAGCTGCGTGCGAAGCAGCGCGACGCCGACGCGCAGCTCGCGCGCGACAAGCACATCAGCGCGGACGGCCGCTCGCAGGTGATCATCGTGCACACCGCGTTTCGCGCCACCGACGTCGACCGCGACCGCAAGCTGATGAACGGGCTCGACAAGCTCGCGACCCAGATCCGCGGGGCGCACCCATTCGTCACGATCGGGTACGCGGGTGGTCCCGCCGTCTCGCTCGCCGAGCACGGCGCGCTCTCGCGCGGCATCGTGATGTCGAGCCTGATCACGGCCTTGCTCGTCTCGCTCGTGTTGTTCGTGCACCTGCGCAGCAAGCGCGCGCTGATCCTGCTCGGTCTCAACATCCTGGTCGCGACGATCATCTCGTTCGGCGCCGCTGCGTTCACGGTCGGCCACCTCAACGCCGCGACGGCGTTCCTCGGCGCGATCATCGCCGGCAACGGCGTCAACTACGGAATTCTATTGTTCGCGCGCTACCTCGAGGAGCGCCGCTACGCGAACGTGCAGCAGGCGATGGCAACTGCGATCTCCGGTACGCTGATGCCGACGCTCGTCGCCTCGCTCGGCGCGGCGATCGCGTACGGCGCGCTCGGTGCGACCAAGTTCCGCGGCTTCGCCGACTTCGCGTTGATCGGCGGAGTCGGCATGATCATCTGCTGGATCGGTTCGTTCGTGCTGCTCCCCGCGATGATCATGCGCTACGCCGGCAAAGGCATGCGCGAGCCGTCGCCGATGTTCGGCCGTGCGGTCGTCAAAGTGTTCGGCTTCCGCCGCCCGCTGATGATGGCGGGCCTCGCGGCCGCGGTCACGATCGGCGCGGGCGTGATCTCGTACCGCTATCTCACCGACGATCCGTACGAGTACGACCTCACCCAGCTGCGCTCGCAGGCGCCCGACGCGGTCGCCGCGCGCGAGTGGATGCGATTCTCCGACGAGACGTTCGGCCGCGGTCTCGCCGGTCTTGCGGGCCAGACCTACGTCGCGGTCGATCGCGCAGAGCAAGTGCCGAGTGTCGTCGAGCAGCTGAAGGCGATCGGCAAGCAAGACCCGATCGTCGGTCAGGTCGGCTCGATCCTCGATGTCGTGCCGCAAGATCAGACAACGAAGCTCGCGGTGCTCGCCGACATTCGCGCGCAGATCGACGAGATCGCGCCGATGCTCGATGACGAGCAGCGCAAGGAGCTGCTCGCGTTGCGCCCGGCCGACGAGCTCGCCGCAGTTACGCCTGCCGACCTGCCGCCTGCACTCGCGCGCAAGCTCACCGAACGTGACGGCCGCGTCGGGCTGATGATCGCGGTCAAGCCAGGCGCCGAGTTCGACGAGCGCGACGGCCATGACCTGATCGCGTTCTCGGCCGCCGTGCGCAAGCTCTCCGCCGACGACGTCACCGCCTCCGGCGCGTGCATGCTGTTCGCGGATGTGCTCATGCAGATCCAGAAGGACGGACCGCTCGTCACCGCGATCGCTTCGATCGCGCTCATCATCATGGTGATCGCGATCGTCGGCCGCTCGCGCCGCGCTGTCGCCGTGCTCGTCGCAACCGGGGCTGGCAGCATCGGCATGATCGCGGTGTGTGCGCTCGCTGGCCTCAAGATCAACTTCCTCGACTTCGTCGCGCTGCCGATCACGCTCGGCCTCGGCATCGACTACGCGATCAACATCGCCGACCGCGCGACGCGCTCCGATCCGATGGTCGCGTTGCGCTCGACCGGCGGCACCGTGCTCGTGTGCTCGCTGACCACGATGATCGGTTACATGTCGCTGCTCGTCAGCGACAACCTGTCGATCCGCGGGTTCGGCCTCGCCTCGCTGATCGGCGAGATCACGTGCGTGATCGCTGCATTCGTGGTCGTGCCGGCGATCGTCTCGCTGCCGAAGCTCGCGGGACAGCCCGCGTTCGACACCGGCACCGATGCCGCGTCGTCGCGCGCCTAGAGCGATTCGTTGTCGATCAAGTACGTGACCAAGCGGGCGAGCGGCGGGCGAAACGCGGTCGAGCCAAACGGCAAGAGTTGCCCGAGCTCGGCTGCACGTAACGCGTGCTCGAGCGCGACCGGCCGCATGATCAGGCCAAGGCCACCGTCGTCGACTGCCTTGACGACGGTGCTTGGCTCGAAGACCGAGCGCGCGTTCATACCGGGCAGCACGCGCTCCAGGAACACGTCCTCGACGAGCACGGAGTCGATCGCGTGCGGGCCGTGGAGTTTGACCTCGGGAAGCGGGGTCAGTCGCCACGCATCTGGATCATCGGGGAACAGCGCGAGGAAGCCCAGCTGCGTGCCGAGCTCGGCAAGCGCCGCACACTGTTTTACGTGGTCGTCGGCCGCACCCGGAATTCGCTCCAAGCGGAAGAACGGCTTTGCTGCGGTGAGCACCTCGAGCCGACTGCCCGCATTGCGCACGACGCGGTGGCGCGACGCCGGCTCGAGCGCGGGATCGTCGAGGTTGACCAGGCACGCGAGCCCGTAACGCGCGGCCGACGCAGCGCCGTGACGATCGCCGAGCTGGTCGCGATACGCGAGCATACCTTCGTAGCGGCCGTGCCCGTCGAGCACGAGCAATGGGGTCGGCGCGAGCAGCGACTGCAGCGCGCCGATCACGTCTGGATTCGATTCGCGCCACACGTCGTGGACCGTGCCGTCGGAGGTCGTCACGTGGAGCACCGGTTGCTGCTTCTCGATGGCCTCGAGGTGGCGATCGAGGTCGCGCGCCGGATCGCGATAGCCGCACAGCACGGGATCGGTATGTGCAGCCTCGTTCGCGATACCGCGCGACGCGAGCTCGCGGGCGAGACGCGACGTCTCCTCGTGGGGCCGCATTACGCGTTCGCTCCACGGGGTAAGCTCGATGGCAACGAGCAGCGTCTTGCGCTTCGTACAGGTGCTACTGCGCGCGAACGTCTGGTGGTAGCGATACACCGACACGTGGCTGTCGCGAACGAGCTCCTGGCGAGCGAGCAGCGCCTTGATGCCGGTGAGCGGTGCTTGCGCGAGCGCCGCGCCGTCGACCTTGGTCGGGTTCAACAGCGCCCCGCGGAACCCCGCGACTCGAACCATGGCGCGAGACTAGCCGACCTAGCGGTCGCGCGTCGACTTGCGTCCGAGCAGCGCGAGCGCGA
>DATDCH010000629.1:0-10114 GCA_036524455.1 Kofleriaceae bacterium
GAACGCGGCGAACTGGCCCGCGGTATCGATCGCGATGTCCTCGATCGCGAGCGGTGCCTCGAGCTCCGCGAGCACGCGGCCGTAGCGGAGATCGACCGTGATCAGACGTCCGTCTGCGAGCGCGAGCAACGCGGTGCCGCGGCTCTCGGCGATCGCCCACGCGCGTGGCGACGGCACCTCGATGCGGTGGATGAGCCCACCTTGCGGTGCAAGCACGACGAACGCGCTGTCGAACAGCACGACGAGCGCGCGACCGCCGAACAAGTACGACGCCGCGAGCGCGCCGCGATCCGCGCACGCGAGTCTCGCAATTTCGCCGCGACCCGCTTCGATGATGCGCAGCGGTGTGCCCGCAGCGAGTAACCGGCGACCGCCGAGCGGAAACACCGGCATGTCGAGCGGCGGTATCTCGAATGTCTGTGCGCGACCGCGCGCAGTCTCGACCACGAGCGTCCGTGCACCCGTCACGAGCGCGCTCGCGGCGTTGCCATCGGCGCACGCGTGCACGCGCTGCGCTCCGGCACCGACATCGACCGCCGGCTCGATGGGACGTAGACCCTCGATGCCGAATCGTTCGATCGCCGCGCCCGCGAGCACCCACAGCTCGTGGCCGACGATCGCGAAGTCATCGGCGGCGCGCTCGAGCGTGCACCGCGGCGAGGCACCTAGCGCATCGATCACCTCGATCCCGAACGAGCGGCGAACCGCCACGAAGCGGCCGCTGCTGACCATCGCGAGCGCCCGCGGCCGTTGCAGCGTCAGGTGTTCTCCGCACATACCGGCACGACGCGCCGGCGCACGCGATCTTCCAGCGCGACGTCACGACGCTGACAAAGCACAGCGATGTCCGTCGGATATGCGCGCGATTAGTAGCGACCTTGCTCTCGCCACTGCGCCATGCGGTCCTCGGCGTAGGCGTCGAGGGCGAACCGCATCGCGCGGCGATATTCGATGATCAGCCAGCCGATGTTCGGCTCGAGCTGCCGGTTGCGCTCGCCATCGGGGCCCGTCGAGACCTCCCATTCGATCTCCGGCGTGCCGGCCTGCGTGTATGCCTGGCGCAGATCCTCGATCTGCTGGATCCAGGTGCCGTGGAGATCGTGGACCTGCGAGCACAACGTCGCGGCTTCGGCGCGACCGCTGTTGCCGAACAGCGGCCCGGTGTCGTCATCGGGCAGCGCACGCTGCGCCGCCTGCAGCAGCCGGGTCTCGTGCGTGTGGTTGTCGCGCAACACGCGGACCATTGCTTGCACGTATGCACGCGAACGCGCCGAGGTCCTGTCCTCCGCCGACAGGCGCGTGGCGGCGATCGCTTCGGCGGTCGGCGTGGCGACATCGTCGCTCGCGCCCTCGTGCGGGTGCAGCTCGTGCCACCGCCGCAAGAAATCGCGCCAGCGCACCTCGACCTCGGCGCGTTGCTGTTCGATCTCGCGAATCAGCTCCGAGCGTCGTGCCTCCGAGCGGAAGTCTTCACACCCGCGTACTTCGTGGAGCACGTCGTTGAGCCCCGTCGAGACCTCGGCGTAGTGCGCGCGCGCTTCGGCCTTACCGCTGGGACGCGCGAGCGCACCCTCGAACCGATCACGCATGCCATGCGCCTGCGTGACAAGCGTCTCGTAGCTCGTCGCCTCGTGGCGCAGTGAGCTCGGCCATTCGTAGCCGTCGCCGAGTCGCTCGTCCGATGCCTCGTGCGTCGTGGTCTCACCCCAGCGGCGAAGCACGAGCTCGAGACACTCGGCGCCATGCCCCGACGCCGCTTCCATCCACGTGGCGAGGGCGCGCGCCCGTGCGAGATGGGTCGCCGCGACGGGATCGACCGCCGCCTCTTCTGCACGTGGCCGCGGATTCGCGAGCGCGCCGCGTAGCCGGTTCCACGCATCGATCACGTCGCTGTCGGCCACGATGCAGCACGCCGACCACCGCCGCGAATCGTGCGCACGCTCGCTGAGTCGCTCGAGGTCCGTCTGATCGAGGTGGTAACCCCAGCGATCATTGAACTGACGAAGTGCGTGCAGCACGTGCTCGCTCGGCGACCGCGCCATCACCATCGCAGCACGCTCGCGGCCATCTGCTTCGGCGAAGTCATCGGCTGCATCGCTGATCGCTGCGACGGGATCGATCGATTCCTCGCGAGCTTCGACGTCGACGTGCATACCGCGCGCGCGGTCGAGGTCAGCGCGCACGGTCTCGGTGTGGCCGCCGAGATCGACGTCGTGACCAGCTACGCGCGCACGAACGTCCCACTCGTTGCCGCCTTCGACGGTGCCTTCGAGCCCGACCGCACGGCCTTCCTCATCGTGCACGACGGTGATGTCTTCACTGCGGTGGCTGCGCTCGCGTGCCCCGATCATCGCATCGCTCGTCGGTCCGACCTCGTGCTCGTCTTCCTCGGCGTCGCTTTCGGCATGACGCGAACGACGCACGCTGTCTCTGTACTCGCGCTCGAGCTCGCGGAGCCGATCGCGATCGAACGTGCCCACGATGTTCTCGTAACGCTCGTCGTAGTTGTCTGCGTTTGGATCGAGGACAAACTGCACCGCGTCGGTCGCCGCCGCCTCCTCTTCGTGACGCACGCGCGCCGCGCCGACACGTGTCGCCGAGAGTGTGCCGCCGGCGTGCCACTCGGTTTCGTTCGTGTACGTGACAGTCAAGCGCACGCGCGGCTGGCCACCGACGGTGATGCGCTCGACCTGCACGGTGCGCCGCCAGCGCGCGTCGCCACCGGCTTCGACACCGATTCCGACGCCGCCGCGCGTGCCACCGGCCGACACGTCGCCGCCAATACCAACCTCGGTATCGAGCGTGATCGAGTCGCCATCGCTCATCGCAGCCGCGGAGTCACCACTGCCGAACACGGCGCCGCTCTGGAGCAGCGCGTCGGCGCCCTCGCCCGCGGCACGCAGGCGTGAGAGCCGACTGAACTCGGGGGGATCGCTCACATCCTCGCCGCGATCTGCGCGGTCGGCGGCGGCAAGGTAGCGCTGCGCCTCCGTCTCGCTGATCGTGCGCGTCGTGATGAGGTCACCTGCCGCTGAACCACGCACCGACAGAGAGCCACGTGCTCCATCGCTGCCGGATTCGGGCGCTCGGCTACCCGACAGCGAACCGTCGACGCCGATGTGGATCGTGAAGGTCAGCCGGTAGCGACCACTGCCGTCGTCCATCGGAGTGACATCGATCGAGAAGCTGCCGTCGGCGGATCCACGCGCGGTGCCAGTCAACGTGCCGCGCCGGACCTCACGTTCGCGGCTGTGCGACGCACCGACGCGGCGGTCGGTTAGCTCGACGGCGGTCGACGACTCACTGGTCGACCCGCGCCGCACACCGTCGACCTCGGTCTCGCTCTCGGTCCGACTCGAACGCCCCACTCGGATTCCGGTTTCGTCTTCGCTGACGATGACTCCGCCACTCGTTGCCCGCTCGGTGGCGGTTCTGGTTTCCGCGCCGCCCGCCGTTTCGTCTTCGCGCTCTTCGCGACGCGTCCGCGTCGCCATCGCGCGGCCATCGCCGACCTCGACGCGGTCGGTGCGCGACGTGCGATCGGTGATCCGCGAGCCTTCGGCGGATGTGGCCGTCCTCTCCGCCGCCTCCCGCTCCTCGATCGCGCCGCCGGCGAGATCGGCCTCCACGCTGCGGTGGTCGACGACGCGCGCAGAGCCGCCCTCCATGTCGCGAGCGTCGCGCGCGGTTTCCGTCGCCCGCCCGACCGTGCCATCGAGCGGGTTGAGATCCGTCCTCGTCGTCGTCGTCGTGACGTCTTCTTCGCGTACGCCCGAGAGCCGATAGCGGCGAGCGATCTCGGCCGCAGTCGCAGCCGAGGCATCGGGCTCGGCCAGCGCATCGATGTCTTCCTGGAGCCGTGCGCGGCGCTCGCGGATCCGCGCGCGCTCGCCCTCGCCGTCCGCCGATGCGAGGTCGTCGGCGAGGTCTTCGCGTTGCCGCACGAGCTCGTCGCGAACCTCGGCCGCAACCGTCGGCCCGCCGATCGCCGTCGCGCGCCGACCGCGCTCGGTCCGCTCGACGATGGCGCCATCGTCCGTGACTTGCCGGCGTGTCTCGTCGATCGCGTCGACGTGTACCGCGGTGCCATCATCGAGCGTCTCCGTCGAGCGGCGACGACTACCGCGTGCAGAATCGCCAGCGCGTCCCCGCGTACCACGGGCACTCGATCCGGTCTCCGCTAATACCCGGTCGCGTCCCTCGTCGACGGACGTACGTTCGATCGTCGACTCGGGATGGCTGCTCTCTTCTCGCTCCGGCGCGCTCACAGCGCCGGTCATGTCCTCGCGTGCTGTGCGGGCAGCGCCGCCGCCCGTGCGCCACGCAGCCGCGTCGAGCGGTTGTGCGGCACCCGCCACGTACGAGCGGTACGCGGTGAGCTCCTCGGGTGACAGCCGACCGCTCGCCTCCGCCTCCCACGCGAGCACGCGACGCAACCGACGAAGCTCGGCGTGCGACAGCGCGCGACCTTCGGTCGTCCAGCGGCCGTGACCGTCGTGATGCAGTCCCGCGAGCCACGCGCGGTCCTCCTCGTGGTCGCGTTGCACCGCGGGACCACCCGCGGCACCGCGATGCGCACGCTCGTCGAGCAGTGTCTGCGCAGACTCGCCGCGCACGACGAGCTCGGCGACTGCATCCGCGTGCTGCTCGTACTCGTCGCCGCTGCGGCCAACGCCGCCGTCGAGGCGAACGCCACCGCGTTGCTGCACGACGTGCGCCGCCTCGTGCGCCGCAAGCCGCAGATCCGGTGATGCCGCGAACGCGACGGCGTCGCCGTATGCGTAACCGCGCGCGCCGAGCGCACCGGTCGCCGCGGCGGCCTCACCGCCGACGTGCGCGCGCACACCGCTGATATCGTGATGGCCGAACGCGGCCTGGATGCGCTCGAGGTGAGGTAGAGCCGTGCCGCTGCCACTCGTGCCTGCCGAAGCGAGCCGATGCGTTTCGCCGGCGTCGTCGTGCGCGCTCGTCGAGCGATCGAACTGTACTTGCAAGCTCGCGCCGCCTTCGACCTCGGTGTCGCCGCCGAGCGTGTGGTCGACGCTGACGAACAGCTCGATCAACACAGGTCGCGCTGCGTTGTCCTCCGACAGCGCTCGCACGCGCGGCAGCAGATCGACACCCGCCTCGACGCGCACGTGGCCGTCCTCGGTGATGATGCCCGCGGCGTGCAGCTCGTCGCGATCGCTGAGCGGCACGCTGAGCTCGACCCGACCCGAGCCGCGCACGTCGAGCCGACCCTCCTCGTCGGTGCCGGCACTGACGGCGGCCTCGCCGCGCAGCGTGGGACCGCGATCGCCAGCAGGTCTCACCTCGGTGCTGACCGAGCCACTCGCGCGCCCGCTTTCGACGTCGACACCCGCCGCGACCTCGCCCGACGCCTCCGCGCCGTCGTCTCGCGCGGGCGCATCGGTCTCGGCGTGCACGACGATGCGGACGTCGCGCAGCGGATTGCCGTCGCCCGGACTGACCGTCGCCGCGACCGTGCTGTGCTCGTCGGGGTGTGCTTCGGCGACGACGTCGCCGCCTTCGCGCCGCGCGTCGATCGGTGACTCCGCTGTCTCGCGCGATGGCGGATCTGCACCGAGCCCGCCGCCAGTGTCGGCTACTCCCACCGGCGACGTCCCGCGTGCGCGCGGGCTGCCGAGCACCGGCACGAGCTCGGGCGCTCTCATCGCGACTTCAAGCTCGACCAGTATGGCGGTCTCCTCGCCGAGCCGCTCGCGCACCCGCGCGAGGATCGCGCGCGCCTCGTCGGGATGCCGGCGCATGAGCGAGACGATCTGCGTCGGTGTCGGGCGCGTGCGGGCGAGCAGCATGCGCTCGAGCTCCTGCAGTGCGCGACTCGTGCGTTCGTCGCCGTCGCGCTGCACGGCGGATCCGCCGCTCGAGCCGCGATGCGAGAACGGATCGAGCAGGTCTTGTGCCGACTCACCGCGCACGACGCGATCTGCAACCGCATCTGCGTTGACCTCGTATTCGTCACCCGCGCGACCGACACCTCCGGACAGCCGCACGCCACCGCGCTGTTGCACGACGTGCGCAGCCTCGTGCGCCGCGAGGTGAAGGTCGGGCGTCGACGCAAACGCGACCGCGTCGCCCGACGCGTACGCCGACGCGCCCATCGCGACTGCCGCCTCTCCGGCGGGTCCACCGACGTGCGCGTTCACGCCGCTGATGTCGTGGTGGCCGAACGCGCGCTGGATCTGATCGAGAAACGGCAGCGCGCTCGCGGCGCCCGTCATGCCGTGCGCGGCAACCGCGTGCACGTCGGGACCGTCGAGGCCGCCCTTGGCTTGCAGCTGTTCAACCACCGCGCGCGCGATCGAGCCGGCGGTTGGCGGCAACCGCGACGTCAACGTCGCGCGGCCAGGTGTACCTCGCCGGTCATCGCGATCGTGCTCGGCCTCGCGTGCTCGCCGGTCGCGCTCGAGCTCGCCGGTCACTGAAGCTCCCGAACTGTCGTATCGCGCAGCTGCATCGCATAGGGTCGACGCAGGCGGCGAGGTTTCTTCCCGTACCGCGCGCCAAAGCCACGCAACTACTCGATGACGCGGACTTGCGAGTTAGTCCGCTCCGAGCAGATGGCGCGCGATGTTGATGATTTGGATCTCGTCGGTGCCGCCGCCGATCTGCAGCAGCTTCGCGTCGCGCGCGAGCATCTCGACACGATACTCCTGCATGTAGCCGTTGCCGCCGAGCAACTGCACGGCATCCATCGCGGCCTCGGTTGCGGCGCGCGCGCAGTACAGCTTCGCGACGCTCGCCTCCGCCGCGCTCATCGACTTGCCTTCGAGCGAGAGCGTGAGCTGCTTGAACATTAGATTCCGCGCGTTCTCGAGGTGCATGTACATGCGCGCGAGCTTGTCCTGAACGAGCTGATATTCGGCGATCGGTTTGCCCCACGTGACGCGCTGCTTCGCGTATGCGAGCGCGATCTCGAGACAGCGCTCGATGATGCCGACCGCCATCGTCGGCAGGCCAGTGCGCTCGGTGTGAAACACGTCCTTGCCGCTCTCGCGGCCGACTGCATCTTTCTCGCGCATGCCGAGCAAGCGATCGGCCGGCAGGAAGCAATCTGCGAGGAAGACCTCGCCCGTCGGCGAGCTGTGCATTCCCATCTTGCGCATCGGCTTGGGCGTGTCGACGCCCTGGTCACCGCGCTCGACGACGAACGGCTGGATCGGGCGCTCGGCAAGGGGTGTACCGTCGCCGCGATCGATCTTCGCGTAGATCACGAGCGTGTCGGCGTACGGCGCGTTCGTGATGAACGTCTTTTGACCATTGAGCACGTAGCCGCCGTCTTTGGGCACGGCGACCGTGCGCATCGAGCGAAACGCGTCGGAGCCAGCGCCCGGCTCGGTCATGCCCCAGCCGCCGATTTTTTCGAGCGTCATGATCGGCAGCGCCCAGCGCTTCTTTTGCTCGAGCGTGCCCTTGCCCATGATCGCGCCGCCGGCGAGCCCGCCGGTCGCACCGAACGCGAGCGCGAAGCCGGGACACACGCGCGACAGCTCGATCGAGACGATCGCGGACAGCGCCGGATCCGATGCGGCGAGCGCTCCCTTCGCGCGCGGCGGTGGGTCGTCACCGTCTGCGCCCTTCGCCGCGCGCTGCTCGAGCTTCGCGAACATGCCGCGCACCATGTCGGGGATGCCGAACGTGTTCGCGAAGTCGCGCATCAGCTCGTACGGCGGTTCGCCGGCCTCGAGCGCGTCGACTTTCGGTTCCAGCTTGGACGTGGTCCAGCGCCGGATCAGCTTGCGGATCATCTCGTGCTCTTCGCTGAACTGCAGCATGGCGCTTCCTTTCAAACGGGAATGATGCCGCGCTTACGTGCGGGGCGTTCGACCTTGCGATCCCAGCTCATCTCGAGACCGAGGCACAGCACGCGACGGGTCTCGCGCGGATCGATCACGTCATCGACGAGCCCCCAACCGGCGACCTTGTAGATGTCGATGTGCTTCTGGATCATCGCCGCGATCTGCTTCTTGACCTCGGGCGGCGGCTCGCCGCTCTTGAACATCTTCGGGCCTGCGATCGACAGCATGCCCTCGGCGCCCATCACGCTGATCTCCGCGCCCGGCCACGACACGAAAACATCGGGCTCGAACGCGCGCCCTGCCATCACGTAGTAGCCCGCGCCATAACCTTTGCGCACGACGACCGTGAGCTTCGGCACCGTCGCCGCCGCCATCACGTGCAGCATCTTCGCGCCGTGGCGAATGATGCCGCCGTGCTCGTGATCCTTGCCGACCCAGAACCCGGGCACGTCCATGAGGAACACGAGCGGGATGTTGAACGCGTCGCAGATCTGGATGAAGTGCGCCGCCTTGTCCGACGTGTCGGCGTCGAGCACGCCGCCGCCTTTGGGATTGTTCGCGACGATGCCGGCCGGGCGGCCGTTGAAGCGTGCGAAGCACGTGATGATCGGCTTGGCCCAGCGCGGCTTGATGTCGAGGTAGTCGCCGCGATCGACGATCCGGCGAATCACCTCGTACATGTCGTAGGTCTTCTTCGGGTTGTCGGGGACCAGATCGAGCAGTGTGTCCTCGGCGCGATCGATCGGATCGGTGTTCTCGATGATCGGCGGCCGCTCGTCGCAGTGCTGCGGCATGAATGACAGGTAGCGCTTCGTCACGGCGATGCACTGCTCGTCGTTCTCGACCTCGAGGTCACCGCAACCGGAGACCTCGCAGTGGATGCGCGAGCCACCGAGCTCTTGCTCGGTGATGTCCTGGTTCGTCATCGCCTTGACGAGCGACGGCCCGCCGAGCGCCATCGAGCTCTTACCAGCAACCATCGGCACGAAGTCGGCGAGGCCAGGGATATACGCGGTACCGGCAGCACCGGGGCCGACCATCGCAGCGACCTGCGGGACCACACCGCTCATCACCACCTGCTCGCGAAACAAATGTCCGGATGCGGCGAACAGACTGACCTGATCCGGATCGGTGCCCGGCTTGGGATCGATGCGAGCGCCGGCGGAATCGATCAGCCACACGATCGGCATCCGGCAGCGCAATGCGAGCTCGCGCATGCGCGTCACCTTCGTCTCGCCGACGAAACCGATCGAGCCGCCTTTGACGGTGAAGTCGTACGCTGCGGCCGCGATATGTCGGCCGTCGACCTTGCCCCAGCCGCACACGACTGCGTCTGCCGGTACATAGTCCGCGCCGGGGCCCATCTCTGTGGCGTGCACGCCGATCTCGACGTACTCGCCGCCGTCAAACAAGAGCGCCATGCGCTCGCGCGCGGTGAGCTTGCCGCGCTCGTGATGCTTCGCGATCTTCTCGGCGCCACCCATCTCCTTGACCTTCGCGCGCCGCGCGTGCAGCTCCTCGACGCGTTGACGCATCGTCGGCGGCCCAGTCGGTTTGTCGGTGGCAGCCATCAGAAGTTGCCTCCGCCGGTCGGCCACAGCAGCTCGCGCGCTTCGTTGACCGATGCGACCTCGCGCCCAGACAGCTTCACCATATCGACGGCAGCGGCGACGAGCTCGCCGTTCGACTTCGCCATCTCGCCGCTCGGCAGATAGAAGTTGTCTTCGAGCCCGACGCGGATGTCACCGCCGAGCGAGAGCGCGGCCATGCACAGCGGCCACTGCTCGCGGCTGATTCCGATCACCTTCCAGCGCGATCCGGCCGGGATGTTCGAAGCCTGGAATGCGAGGTGCCGCGCGGTCGCCGGAATCCCGCCGAGCACGCCCATGATGAACGAGAAGTGATACGGCTTGTCGAGGAGGCCGAGGTCCTCGAGCACGACGTGCGAATAGACGTGCCCGGTGTCGAAACACTCCATCTCCGGCTTGATGCCTTGCTCGCGGATCGCCTTCGCGAACGCGACGATGTCGTCGAACGAATTCGAGAACACGATGTTGAACGCGAAGCTCTTCTTGTCGCGCTTCCACTTCGCGTAGTTCATCGAGCCCATGTTGAGCGCGGCGATGTGCGGCCGCGTCTTGAGGTGCTCGACGCGATCCTTCATCGGTCCGGCACCACCGGTCGACCAGTTGATCAGCACCGGGCACCGCTTCTTGATCTCGTCGTGAATCGCCGCGAACGTTGCCGGCGCCCACGTCGGCATGCCGTTGTCTTGGCGCGCATGCACGTGG
>DATDCH010000630.1:0-3798 GCA_036524455.1 Kofleriaceae bacterium
CTGTCGATCGTCGTCGCCGCGCCCGAGGACGCGGAGGCGATCGGCGACCGGGTCCGCAGCGCGCTGGGCGGCCGCGCCGAGCTCGTCGAGTCGGTCGAGGTGCTGTCGGCGACGCCGCGCGACGACCTGCCGGCAGCTGCGATCACGCGGCTCGGCATCGCGCCCGGCCAGTGGAACCTGCTCGTGCGGGTCACGCTGCGCGCGCTCGATCGCACGCTCACGCACGACGAGTGCAACGTGTTACGCGACGACGTCTACGCCGCGCTGCACGCCGGCGCCGTGCACCACTGGGCGAGCGCAGGCCGCGACGGCGCAGCGGCCGCACGTCAGGCGCGTTCAGCGCCGAAGAGTTAACCGCCGAGAACGCCAAAACAAGACGCCAAGACGCCGCGGAGGCTCTTGGGAATCGCGCTCTGCATGGACGATCGCTCGTGCAGAGCGCGATTCCCGAAACCACTTCTTCCGACCTCGGCGACCTCGGCGACCTCGGCGACTCGGCGACTCGGCGACCTCGGCGACCTCGGCGACCTTCGGCGATCTCGGCGGCTCGGCGGTGATCGCGGCGGGGCGCGCCTGACGCAGTGTTCGGCGCTAGTCGTCGTTTTGCAAGGTGTACGAGCGCACCGTCGGGCTCGCGGTCCCGGCGTTGACGACGTTCGCCGCATCGATCGTCATCGTGATCGTCTCGTCGAGCTCGACGGCCGCATCGCGCTCGATCACCAGCACGACGGATGCCGTGGTCGCGCCGGGCGCGAATGTCACCATCGCCGGCGCTTTATAGTCGACGCCGAGCGTCGCGATCCCGCTGAACAGGAGCGGCACCGTCACGGTCAGCCCCGACGCCGCCGTCAGCACCAGCGTGAATGTGACCTCGCGCGTCTGCATGCCCGGCGGATGGGTCTCCTCCGGATCCGACGCATTCGACTCGGCGGGGTTCCACGACACGTCGGGTGGATTGTCGTCGTCGCGGATCGTCAGCGTGTAGGTCGCCGGCGTGCCGAGCGTCGCGTTCGTCGGTGCGTCGAGCGCAACGATAACGGTCTCGTCCGTCTCGTCGAGCGTGTCTTCCTTCATCGCGATCGTGATCGTCGTGCTCGTCGAGCCCGCGGGAATCGTGACCGGCGACGCGGGGGAGATCGTGTAGTCGGCCGGGTTCACCGCCGTGCTCGTCGCATCGATCGTGAACGGCACGATGACGTCCTGCCCGCTGATATCGGACAGCTGCACGGTCAGCGTGATGTTGTTGTTGCCTTCGTTTGGCATCGAGCCCGCCGACGTGAACGCGACGGTAGGTGCGGCGTCGTCGTCGTTGATCGTCAGCGTGTCGGTCGTGATCGTGCCGAGCGTCGCGTTCGTCGGTGTGCCGAGATCGACGACGATCGTCTCGTTGGCTTCGTCGAGCGTATCGGTCTTGACGTTGATCGCGATCGTCGCGCTCGCAATCCCGGCCGGGATCATCAGCGCCGACGGGGTGCCGACGGTGAAGTCCTCGGGGTTGTCTGCCGTGCTCGTGCTGCCGACCGTAAACGGCACGCTGATGTTGAACGCGCTCACCGACGACAGCTGCACGCTCAGGTTCACCGTCGTCATCGCTTCGTTGACGCTCTGGGTCGCCTGCATGAACGCGACCGACGGCGGATTGTCGTCGTCGTTGATCGTTAGCGTGTTCGCGACGGTCGCGGTGAGCGCCGCGTTGACCGGACTCGACAGCGTGACGATCACGGTCTCGTTCGTCTCGTCGATCGCGTCGTTCGTGATCGCGATCGAGATCATCCGCGTCGTCTGTCCCGGCATGAACGTGACCGTGCCGGGCGCGCCCATCACGGTCGCGTCACCGCCACCTGCCGTGCCGCCGGTCACCGCATAGTTGACCGTAACGACGCGTCCCGAGGCTGCAGACAGCTGCACGATTAGATCGACCGCTTGGTTCTCGTTCGTCATCGAAGTCGCCGCCGAGAATCCGACCGTGGGCAGCGGATCGTCGTCGTTGATCGTGTGGCTGTGCATCAGATTGGTCGTTGCGAGCAACAGCTTCGGCGACGGGTTACGCAGCGACAGCTCGATCGTCTCGTCATCCTCGTCGAGCAAGTCTTGGAGCACGCCGAGCGGCACGAGCTTGCTCGTCTCGGTCGGCATGAACGTGATCAGCTGCCCGTCGCTCACCGAGCGATCCAGCCCGGATGCCGTGCCGGCGACACCGAGCTCGACGGTCACCATCGCCTTCGGTGCGATCGACAGCCGCACCTCGACACTTGGGCTCGTCGCTTCGTCCGCGCTCGTCCCCGTGACGTCCACGAACGAGACACGCGGCAGGATGTCCGCGCTGATTGTCACCGTGTGCGCATCTCGGGTGCCGACCACCGCGCCTTGTGCACCTGTCAGGGTGACGACGATGTCCTCGTCGGTTTCCTCGAGCATGTCCATCTCGATCTTCACGCTGATGGTCGCCTGGGTCTGGCCGGGCAGCAGCTCGAGTTGACCGTCGAGCAGCTCGAAGTCATCAGGCCGCTGCGCGGTGCTGGCCACGCCGACCGCGTAGTCGACGGTGACGGTTTGTGTCGATACGCCCGACAACGTCACCGGAATCATCAACGTGCCCGACGCCTCGTCGGCGGTCGTCGCGGTGCCGTCGAACTCCACGGTGAGCTCGACGTTCGGCGGCGCGTCGGGCTCGTAGCCATGGTCGAAGCTGCAAGCGCTAACGATCAGCGCGAGCGCCAGGACGCGATGCAGAGTCACGCAACCACCCGCTGCAAATGATCGTCGGAAGCACGTCTCGAAATCCACATTCCGGCGCGGCGATCAACACGCGCGCTGGCTTCTATAAGGGAGCACACCGCTACGGCTCGTCTTGATCGATATCGTCGTCGGAAATGCCGTGGGCCTTGAGCTTGCCCCACAGTCCCTTGCGCGACAGCCCGAGGATCTCGGCCGCGCGGCTGCGATTGCCGCTCACGTTGCGCAGCACCTGCAGCAGGTAGTCGCGCTCGAACCGCTTGGCGACGACATCGAGCGCCTCGAGCTCGGCCGACGACGCCACGAGCCCGCCGTCCAAGCCAGCGCGGCGAATGCTGTGCGGCAGGTGTTGTGGTTCGATGGCAGAGCCGGCGGCGAGCACGTACGCGTGATTGAGTGCATGTGCCAGCTCGAGCAGGTTGCCCGGAAACGTGTAGCGCTCGAGCACACGCATCGTGTCGGCGGCGACCACGTGCTTGCCGCCAGGCACCAGCCGCTCGAGCATGCGGCCGACGATGTGCTCGAGATCGCGGGCGCGATCCCTCAGCGGCGGAATCTCGACCTCGAGTACCTTGAGCCGGAAGTACAGCTCGCTGGTGAGCGGCGGCGGCTCCGCAGCGTCGGTCGCCGTACGCTGCATGCCGACGATGATGCGCGGGCTCTGCCCGTCCTTGTCGCGCTCGACGAAGTGCACGAGCTCGCGTTGCGTGATCGGTCCGGCGGAAGCGATGCGCTCGAGAAACAACGTGCCCTGCCGCGCCGCCACGACCGCCGCCGACTCGCTGTGAAACAGCAAGCGCGCGAGACTGTCGTCCGAGTGTGCGGCCGTGTTGAGCGCGATGAACGGGTGTTTGCGGCGGCTGCTGCGATCGTGGATCGCGCGCGCAATGATCGTGCGCCCCGAGCCGTCGTCGCCGTAGACCCAGACCGGCGCTTCACTGCGCGCGACTAGGCGGACCCGGCGTACCAGATCGCGGATCTGCGGGCTGTCACCGGCAAACACCGTCTCGTACGCGACGAGATCGATCGGTTCGCGCAGCCGCTCGCCATCGAGGATGTCTG
>DATDCH010000631.1:0-2852 GCA_036524455.1 Kofleriaceae bacterium
CGTCGGGTTGGATCACGAGCGCGCGTCCGAACGCGACCTTTGCCTCGGCGAACCGCGACAGGTCGAACAGCGCGACGCCGCGCTCGTGCAGTGCATCGCCGCGGCCGGGCACGATGCGCAGCGCGCCATCGACGCGCTCGAGCGCCTCGTCGCTGCGGCCTAGATCGTTGAGCGCCTGCGCTTCGAGCACGGCGAGGTCGGCGGCGAGCGGCGCGTTGCGGCGGCGCCGAGCGAGCGCGCGACGGCTGCCGCGTTGGGCAAGCTCGAGGCCGAGCCGCAACGCATCGCGTGTGCGGTCGCCTTTGCCGTTGATATAGAAGTCGGCGACCGCGCGCAGCGTTTCGGGATCATCGGGGTCGAGCGCGAGCGCGAGCGAATACGCCATCTGCGCTTCGGTGTCGCGATTGAGCGCGGCGAGCGAGGCGCCACGCAGGTGGTGCGCTTCGACCGAGGTCGGCACGAGGTCAGACGCGCGGTCCGCGCACGTCCAGGCCGCCGCATATTGGCCGCGCTCGATCTCTCGGTTTGCTTGATCGAGCAGCGCCTGGACGCGGTGGTCGTCGTCGGCGGTGTCGGGCACGCGCACCGCGCACTCGACGACGTGATGCTCGTGATGCGGGCGCAGCTCCGAGTCGGATTCGGCGTGCGTTGCTGCAGGTGCCGTCGCCGCCGCCGCGCTTTCGGTGTGCGTGGGCTCGGTCGGTTGGTTCGGAGCTCCCTTGCAGCCTACGAACAGAGCGGCCGCCAGCACCCATCGCATGGCGCCCATTTTAGCCGCATCTGCGGCCGATGCGAAACTGTAAGTCGCGGAGATGACTCGCACCGAGGATTTCGGAGTAGGTTAAGGCTCTGCATGACCACGGACGGGGAGCTCTGGCACGACGTCGAAGCCAAGCGCGACGATGGAACGCCAACAATGTTCCGCATTCGCGAGCTCGATCCGCAGCGTGAGCTGACCAAGATTTTTGTCGTCGAGCTGCCGTACCCCAAGACCGAGCTGTCGCGACTCCCGACCGCTTCCGACTATCGCCGACTCGCCGAATTCGACGAACAGTGGCTCCGGCCCGCGTGCAGCACGCTCGGTTGGGAGCTCGTCGGCAGCAAGACGGAAGATGGCTCGTTCTTCCTCTATATGTATGGCTGCAGCGATCCGAGCACCATGATCGAGAAGCTGTCGCCGTTCGACGCGGCACTCGGCTTCTACGACGATGACGATCCGGACTGGGAGGAGTACGGCACGCTGCGCGACCTGCTCGATCAGGCCAAAGCGATTCCCGCGGCCGCGCCGCGCGCACCCGACACCACGACGCGCGCAAAGGCGAAGAGCTCGGCCGACCAGCGTCCCGCCGCGAAGCGTCCCGCCGCGAAGCGTCCCGCCGCGAAGCGAAAGCTTGCGGCGCGACCAAAGGCGAAAGCTGCGAAGAAGACGAGGCCGCGGCCGAAATCAAAGGTCAAGCGAGCCCAGCCGAAACGCGCGCGCGCGAAGGCGTAGGATCAGGGCCTGTGACCGATCGCGGCAACGGACCGTGGGATGCGCCCACGGAGCACGACGATCAACGCGACATCGATGCGGAGATGTCGGGCGAAGATCCGCCGACCGTGCGTGCGAGCGATGGCGAGCGCGCGAAGGCCCGCGGCGCGGCGATCGCGAATTCGCTCGCGACCGGCAACCCGGCCACGAAGCCGCCGTCGACCACGCTGCCGCCTCCGCCGATCCAACGCTTGCCCGCGCAGCCGATAACGACGCCAAGCGACGACGTCGTCGTGCTCGATCGCGTGTCGGGCAACATGCCGATCGAGCACGCGCCACGGCGCAGCGAGTCGGCGGCGGGCGGCGTCGTCGTGGTCGCGACCGGGCCCGACACCGATCGCGTGCGCAAGCTGTGTCACAAGCACGGGCTGCTCGTGCCGGTCATGACGTCGCTCGCCGTCGTGCACGATGCGATGTCCGTCGTCGTGATCGGCGAACCATCGCCGCCGGCGCCCGAACGCGTCGTCCATGTCGTGCGGCCCACGCTCGCCGACGCCAAGCTGCTCGACCTGTTGCGCGCGCTCGTCACCGGTCACGTCGTGGTCGAGCCTCCGCGCGCACCGACCGCGATCCCGCCCAACGTCGCCGACGCCGCACGCCGACTCGCGTCCCTCACCGATCGCGGCGCGATCGAGACGACCGCGATCGAAGCGGTCACCGCGCTCACCACCGCCGAGCGTGCGCACTGCCTGTTTCACGAGCCGGTCAGCGGGGCGCTGTGGTCCGAGACGCGGCGGCGCGCGGGTGGCGACGACCGCGCGGCGATGGGCGGGCTCGTCGGTTGGGCTGCGCAGACGGGTCAACCGATCCACGCTTCGCCGGCGGGCGACGATCCGCGCTGGCTGCAGGAGCTCGACGATCCCGACGGTAAGCCGCAATCGCGTCTGCTCGTGCAGCCGATCATCGGCGGCGATCGACGCGTGCACGCCGTACTCGTTGCGGTGCGCAGGTGGCGCCACGCCGACTTCAGCGACGCCGAGGTCACAGCGCTCGCGTCGCTTGCCGCACTTACCGCCCCTGCACTCGATCTCGCGGTGGCCGCCTCCCCTGCCGAGCCACGCAAGCGCACGACGATGCCGCGCGTCGCGGCGTCGGCGGCATCGACGCTCGCGCCGCCACGCACGGGCAGCGATTCGCGCCCGCCACCCGTGACCGCGGGCTCGCACAAAGCGGGCGACTCGCTGACGCCAGGCCGGCGCACTGCCGGCGACCACACCGCGCCCGTGCCGATGACCGGCCGCGCGCCGGCGGTCAACATCGTGCCGATCGTCGAAGAACCGACGAAGGTCGACGAGCGCTACTCGAGCGAGTCGATCACGTC
>DATDCH010000632.1:0-10954 GCA_036524455.1 Kofleriaceae bacterium
CGAGCGCGGCGTCGTTACTTGATGTCGATCGTCATCGGCGGCGACGAGTAGACGCCTTTGGGCAGCAGCTCGACCTTCGCTCGCACGCTGTCATCGAAGCCGCCTTTACGCTCGGGCTCCGCGAAGCTCAGGTCGTAGTGCAAGGTCACGGTGTAACGGCCAGGCGCGAGGTGGCTGGTGTCGCGCAGCTTGTGATGACCGAACGCGCGTTCGCCGAATAGCTCGAACTGCGCGCCGCTCGGGAGCTCGACGAAGTCCTCGGCGGTCAGTGGATTGACCATGCCGCAGCGACCGACCATGGGGCCCTCGACCAGTTGTCCGTTTGCATCGCGAATGTCGACCGTGATCTTTGGATAGCGCCAGCCCATGTCCGACGCATCGAGGGAGGGCAACACTGGCAACGTTCGCGTCGTGCGGTTCACGGCGTAGAACGAGAGCGGCAGCGGCTCGCCACGTTTGATCTCGGTGCGCGAAGCGACGACGACGATCGAGAGCGGTGCAGCTTGTTCGGTCGTGGCTGCCGGCTCGATACACGTCGGCTCGTCGATCACGTTCGGCATCGCCGACGCTGGATTCCGCCGATTACCGGTGGTCACGAGCGCCGCGGCCGCGACGATCGAGCAGGTCGCGCCGAGTGCGAGCCACATGCGGAGGCGTGGAGATGCCGTCGATGCCGGTTGCATGAGGGTTCGAACGCACGACCCGGGGGTTTCGGTGCATCGAGCTCGCAAGATCGCTCCGATCCTCGGGGTGCGACACGCTGCGACGGCCTTGTTTGCCCTAGTCCGGATAGATAGAGGTCGGCTAGCGTCTGGGCATGATGAATCGACGACGGTTCCTGCACGCAGCGGGCGCCGGAACAGCGCTCTTGACGATGCCGCAATTTTTGGCGGGCTGCGCGAAGAACGGCGCCAGCACGTTGCCGACCAATCCACCCGCGAATCCGTTCCTCGCGTGGTTCGGCGTCGACGAAGCAATGCTTCGCCGAGTCATGGCCGAGCTGACCAGCCGAGGCGCAACGCACGCGGACGCGTACTTCCAGCACGCGCGCAACAACACGATCGTCATGGAGGACGGCATCGTCAGCCAGGCGTACTCGAACATCGAGCAAGGCGTTGGCCTGCGCGTCGTCATGGGCGACCAGGTTGGCTTTGCGTTCACCGAGGAGCTCACCGAGCAGGCGATGCTCGCGGCAGCGCGCACGGCCGCGACCATCGCGAGCGGAAAGCCCGGTCCTCGGCCCGAGCAGTTCACGTATCGCGACGACAGACGCGGCTACTACCAGACGAAGGTCGCGTGGAGCGACATCGGGATCGACAAGAAGCTGCCGCGCATCCAGAAGGCCGAAGCGATGACCCGCGCGGGTGATCCGACGATCAAGAAGGTGTCGGTCTACTGGAGCGACAGCGAAGAGCGCGTGATGGTCGTCAATCGCGACGGCCGCATCGTCACCGACGCGCGACCGATGGCGCGCATGAGCGTCAGTGTCACCGCGCAGAAGAACGGCGTTACGCAGTCGAACGGCTCGAATATCGCGGGTCGCCGCGGCTTCGAGTTCTTCGACGATGCGTCGCTACAACAGGTCACGAAGGAAGCCGTCGAGCGCACGATGGTGCTGTTCGACGCGCGCCGCCCGCCGGCTGGCGAGCTGCCGGTGATCCTCGCGGCTGGCGCGAGCGGCATCCTGCTCCACGAGGCGATCGGCCACGGCCTCGAGGCCGACTTCAACCGCAAGGGCACGAGCATCTACGCGTCGATGCTCGGCCAGAAGATCGCGCCGGACTTCTGCACGATCATCGATGACGCGCAGCTCGACAGCGAGCGTGGCGCGCTCAACGTTGACGACGAAGGCAGCGAGACCGAGCGCACCGTGCTCGTCGAGAACGGCGTGCTTCGCACGTACCTGCACGATCAGATCAGCGCCGATCATTACAAGATCAAGTCGACCGGCTCCGGCCGCCGCGAGTCCTACAAGCACGCGCCGATGCCGCGCATGCGCTGCACGTTCATGGCGAACGGCCCGCACACGCGCGAAGAAATCATCGAGTCGGTGAAGGGCACCGGCATCATCGCGCAGACGTTCACCAACGGTCAGGTCCAGATCGGCGCCGGCGACTACACGTTCTATATCAAGAACGGTTGGCTCGTCGAAAACGGCAAGATCACCGCGCCGATCAAAGACGTCAACATCATCGGCAACGGTCCCGAGTCGCTCAAGCGGATCACGATGGCCGCGAACGACAGCAAGCTCGATACGGGCGGCTGGACGTGCGGTAAGGACGGGCAGGGCGTGCCGGTCTCGCAAGGCCTACCCACCGTCCTCGTCTCGAAGCTCACGGTCGGAGGAGAGAACAAAAATGCGTAAAGAGCTCCTCGATATCGCCGCTGCCGCCGTCGCGGCCGCCAAACAAGCCGGTGCCAGTGATGCGTTCGCGAGCGCGAGCCGCACGCGCAGCGTCAACTTCGAGCTGCGCAACGGCAAGCTCGAGAAGGTCGAAGACTCGACCTCGCGCAGCCTCGGATTACGTCTGTTCGCGAACGGCCGCTACTCCGTGCACTCGACGACCGACCTCCGGCCCGATCAGGTCAAGGCGTTCGTGGCCAACGGCGTCGCGATCACGCGCGCGCTGCAGCCCGACCCGCATCGCAAGCTCGCCGATCGCGCGCTCTATCCGAAACAGCTCCCAGCGCTCGATCTCGAGGATACCAAGCTCGGCAAGCTCGATCGCGACAAGCGTATGCAGTGGCTGCGCGCGATGAACGATCGCGTCGCTACCGCGCCGAAGGTGATCTCGGCGACGAGCAGCGTCAACGACGACACGTCGATCGTCGCCGCGGTCAGCTCGAATGGCTTCCAGCACGCCTACGAGAGCACGTCGGTCGGCTACTCGACGTCGATCACACTCGACGACGGTGAGCGCCGCCCCGAAGATTGGATGGGCGCTTGGGGCCGTCACCTCGACACGCTCCCCGCGGTCGAAGGCATCGCCGATGAAGCGCTCCGCCTCGTCCGTGCACGGCTCGGCATGAAGAAGGGTCCGACGAAGCGCGCGACGATGGTCGTCGACGCGCGAGCCGCTGCGAACATCGTGGGGCGCCTGCTCGGCCCGGCGAACGGCGGTTCGGTCCAGCAGGAGCGCTCGTTCTGGCGCGGCAAGATCGGCAAGCAGATCGTGTCGAAGAAGCTCACCATCGTCGACGACCCGTTGATCGCGCGTGGCCTGGGCTCGCGTCCGTTCGACGGCGAAGGCATTGCCGCGGCGAAGCTGCCGCTCGTCGAAGCCGGCGTGTTCCAGAACATCTACGTCGACACGTACTACGCCAGCAAGCTCGGCCAGAAACCGACGACGGGCTCGGGTTCCAATCGCGTCGTCTCGCTCGGCAGTCGCGGCCGTGACGCGCTGATCGGCGCCGCCAAGGACGGCATCTACGTGACGTCGTGGCTCGGCGGCAACATGGACTCGACGACGGGCGACTTCTCGCTCGGCGCGCGTGGCCACATGATCGAAGGTGGTGCACTCGGGGCACCGATCGGCGAGATCAATGTGACCGGCAACATCGTCGAGCTGTTCACAAACCTCGTCGAGATCGGCAACGATCCGTGGAAGTACTCGTCGACGCTGTCGCCCACGCTCGTGTTCGAGAACGTTCAGTTCAGCGGCGCGTAGACGCTCTCGGTGGTTGTGCAGCGACAGTCGCCGCACATCGCGGCGCAAACGCCGCACTAACGCGGCGAGGTCGCAACGAGCCCGGCTTCGCCGGCGATCGTGACCGTGGTCGCGTCGACGAACACCGCGCCGAGGTACACGTCCTTGCCGAGCGGGCGCGCGGTCCAGTGCGCGCCACCATCGGCGGTGACGATGACCGTGCCGCGTCGGCCAACCGCTGCGCCGTGCATCGCGTCGGCAAAATGCACCGCGTACAGGTTCTCGCTGGTGCCGCTGGCTTGCGACTGCCAGCTTGCGCCGCCGTTGGTCGACACCCGGATTTGGCCCGCATCACCGACAACCCAGAACCGACCACCCGCGAGCGCCGCGACTGCGTTCCACCACTCGGTCGGAGCACCATGCGCGACGTCGGTCGTGGTCACCGAACCCTGCGCAGCGACACCGATGAAGTCGTAGTAGCCGACCGCGACCGTTGCGCCACTCGGCGCTTGCGCGACGCCGGCACTCTGATGCTCGACGCCGAACGTCGACGGCATGTGGAACTGCGACCACGACGTCCCGTTCGACGTCAGCGCAGCCGACCAGTAACCGACGACGACGATGCTGCCGTCATCGCGGCATGCCGCACCATTCACCCAGCCGCGGCCGAGCATGCCGTAATCGGGCAACGTCACATCGCCGCCCCAGGTGCCGCTGGTTCGCAGCACGCCGGTGTACGACCCGCCGACGAAGCTTCGATCGCTTGGGCCGAAGCACAGCGCGGTGTAATCCGCGTTGCCGCGATCGAGCTCGAGGCTCCACGCACTCGTGCTGTCGCGTCGCCAGGTGCGGCCGCGCGCGCCGGCTGCAACCAGCGTCGAACCGTCGAGCGCGAACGCGTTCACGTCGGCGGGTGAGGGCAGCGTTGTTGCGGTCCACGGCGCTGCGATCGCGCCGGCGCCGGGGCGCTCCCCCCGATCGAGAAACCGCCATGCCTCGTCGAAGTGCCACGCGTACAAGTCATGGCCGCCGCCGGTGCGCGACACGTAGAGCCGGTCGTCAGGCAAACCGGCGGTCGCGAGCTGCGCGATCAGCGTGCGCGCGGTCGGCCACAGGTAGTCACGATAGCCGGTCGACATATAGACGCGCGGTCCGTTCGCGAGCGCCGGCAACGGTTCCTGCGTCCAGCGACCGCCTGCGATCGGCGCGAGCCCGCGAAACGGCGATGTCGCATCGACCAGGAATTGAGCGGTCATGTTCGAGCCCGACGAGAATCCAGACGCGTACACGCGTGCCGGATCGATCGCGTAGCGCAGCTCGAGCTCGTCGACGACGAGCTTTGCGAACGTGCGATTGCGCGCCAGGTCGCCGGCGTTCTGGTCCCAGCGATAGATCTGGAATCCCAGGAATGCGGCCGATCGCGAGCGCGGCCGCGCGACGATCACGTTCTCGCGCTCGGCAAACGCGATCAACGCGTCGGTCTGATACGCCTCTTCGGGCTTGTCGCTCGCTGTACCGTGAAAATCGACGAGCAGCGGAAGCGCGGTCGTACAGTCATAGCTCGACGGCACGTGCAGCCAGTAATAGCGATCCTCGACGCCATCGCCATTCGCGAGCACTTGATCGCGCAGCGTGCCGGTCGCCACCGCGCACGCGCTGTCGGTTGGTGCCGCATCCGGCTCGTGGTTCACCGATGTCGGGTCGCAGCCAAGCAGCAGGACCAGCCACCACGTACGCAAGCTCATGCCGTAGCTGTCGACCGACTCCAGGTCCGCGCGCTAGCCCACCCGACTGGCCGCGATTGACATGCTGTAGCGCGCGCGTCGCGTCGCACCCGGGGTTCAACCGGTCCACGCGGTTAACCGGCGACCATCAGTACTGACGCGGCGCCGCCCCGAACCCGTCGCACTCGCAGAGATAAGGAACGTCACCGGTGCCGTCACACATTCGCGACTCGAACCCGCCATTCTCGTCCATGGCGCCGCAGTGCTCGCCGTTGGGCTCGCCCGCGGTCCACGGTGGTGATGTCGTCGGCGGATAGCTGCCGGCGGGCTCTTTCGTGATCCAGATCCAGTTGCCCGCGGTGACGCGATCCGACAGGCCGATCCACACCGTCGTCGGAAGCAGCGTGTTCACCTGCGCGCGCTCGGCGTCGGTCGCGAATACCGCGAGGTGGGTGGAGACGCCCGGGTTGGTCGCATCGTCGATGCAGTCGTTCAGCGCATCGAGCCAATCGACGTCGGAGTTGACGTGGCGATAGCGAGCGCCCGTCGGGCCGACGATCATGTAGCTCGGCGGGCAGGCTGTGAGCAGTGCGTCGGGCGGCGCGTCGGCTGGCGTGTCGACGAGCGCCGCGTCATCGGCCACGGCCGGGCCGTCACTCGCGGCGTGTGGATCGTCAAGGCCGAACCACTGTCGGCATCCAGCGACCAGCACGACGGCCCACACCCACCGCATGTCGCGATTGTATGTCGAGGCTCGGGTTCTAGCTACGACGAGCTCATCGACGGCTGCGTTGCGGACGCGGGGCGTGTTCTAGCTACGTCGAGCTCGTCGACCGCTGCGTTGCGGACGGGCGGCGTGTTCTAGCTACGTCGAGCTCGACGACCGCTGCGTTGCGAGCGCGCGGGTTTCGTCGTCGAGGCTCCGGTTCTAGCTACGACGAGCTCGTCGACCGCTGCGTTGCGAACGCGCCGGCTTTGTCGTCGAGGTCTTCTTTGTGGGCGACTTGCTTACCGTCGACTTCTTCGCCGTCGAGGACGTCTTTGCGGGCGCCGCCTTCTTTGTGGTCGACGGTTTCTTGGCGGGCGATGATTTGGTTGTAGTCGACGCTTTTGCCACCGACGTCTTTGCTGTCTTCGACGTCTTGGTTGTCGACGTCTTGGTTGTCGACGTCTTCTTCGTGGTCGCCGGCGTCTTTGCGGCTAGCGACGTCTTCGTCGTGGACGGTTTCTTTGCGGTCGAAGACGGCTTTGTCGACGACGTCTTCGCGATCGACGACGTCTTC
Source organism: Kofleriaceae bacterium (assembly GCA_036524455.1). GTDB lineage: Bacteria > Myxococcota_A > Polyangia > Haliangiales > Haliangiaceae > JABFXX01. The sequence continues at coordinate 6,655 of DATDCH010000632.1, forward strand.
GCAGTCGATTTGGCGCTCGATTTCTTGTCTGCCGTTTCGGACGTCTTCGTCGACTTCTTTGTCGGCTCGGGCGCGTCCCTGACCGCGAGTACCTTCTTCGCAGTCGCCGGCTTGTCGCTGGTCGATGATGTCTTGCTAGGCATCGCTGCGGTCTCGGTCGTCGTCGCGGCGGCGACCACTTCGCGCTTGGCAGGAGGCGCGGGTTCGGGCGCCTCGGCCGGGTCGCTCGGAGCCGGCGCGGTGGCCAGGTTCGAAGTTGCAGGATCGGGCTGACTCGGCGGAGCGGTCGGTGTCTCGACGTCGCTCGGCGTCGGCGCGGGTGCAGCGGCGGCTACCGGAGCCGGCGTCTCGGCGACCTTCGCGGTTTCGCTGGCCGCGGCCGTTGGCGCTTCGTCCGCGCCGATCAGCTTCATCGCAAACGCCGTACCGACGACCGCAGTGGCTGCGAACGCACCCGCCGCGATCCACAGGCCCCGTCGCGATCGACGTGCGACCGGTTGCAGCGTTGCGACGACCGCCGAGGACTCGGCATCGACTCTCGGCGGCGGCGGTTGATTGCCGACGAGCGCAGCAATAAACCGGCTGCTGTCACCCGATGCATGTGCCCGCGTCGGCGCCGCAGACTCGACGTCGCGCATCACGAGCTCGAGCGGCGAGCGCTCGGGTTGAACCAGCTCGCGCGTCTTCTCTAGCGTGACCGCGCTCTTTCCTGGCTCGACCAGCACCAATCCGGCCGGAGCTGCCGGCGTCACGACACCGAGGCCGAGCTTCGTTTGACTGTTCTCGACCTCGGTCTCGGACCCCGACTGCTCGAGCTCTGCCATCGTTTGGTCGAGGGCGGCGACTGTGGAGTCTTCGGTGAGCGCGCGCGTGTTCCGTTCGGTATCGGGGCCGACGGCGGTTTGGTCGTGGTCGGGCTTCGCGATCGGCGTTCGATCAACGTCGACCGTTGCGGTTCGATCGTGGTCGGGTTTTGCCACGACCCCGCGACCGATCAATCGACCCACCGAGGCGGGATCGACGTACAGGCCCGCCGTCGTTCGATCGTTGTGTGCGGTCCCCCCCGATGCCCAACCGTCATCGATTGAAGAGGGCGTGGCTTTCCGGTCTGGATCGTCGTCCGATGGCGCCCCCATTGAGCCGATCATACCCTTTGTTCGGGCGTGGGACTCGCGAGACAGGCTTGCCGTCGCGCCTACATCAGCGACATCGGAGCACGGAAAGTCCCGCGCGCTTCGCCGGTTTAGTGGAGCAGGCGCAGCAGCTGGATGTTGCGCTGGAGGTCGTGCTTGCCGTCGACGAACGCACGGTCCGCAGCGATCGCATCGGCGACTTCGAGCGCGTCGTCGAGCTTGCCGGTCTGCACCATCGAATCGAGCAGCAGATTCGCGACGAGCTCGGCGCGCGCGTGGTTCTGATGATGCTCGAGGAATTCGTCGAGCATCGTCGCGGCCTCGTCGAAGCGGCGAGTGCGGCGCAAGATCGTCGCGGACGCGAGCAGCATCTGTGCAAAGTCTTCGTCGGGATTAGGCGCCAGTTCTGCGTATGCAGTCACCGCAGCGACCAACTTCGCGTCGAGTCCCTTGAGCGGCTGCGCTCGCGGTTTCTTACGCGGTGGCTTGCCGATCACGACTTTATCGGCCGGCGCCACGACATCGAGCGCGTTCATCCACGCGAGCGCGGCGGCACGTGCAGCCTCCGGCGTGTGAATGGTCGCGAATAGCTCTGCGGTACGCTGCCAGCGCTCGGTGCGAGTCTTCGCGTTGGTCTCGCGATCAGCGCGCGTCCATAGCACCTCGGCGTACGCCGCGCGCTGAGCCGCAGCATCGGGGAACGCGACGACATGCATCGCGTAGAGCTGCTCCGCGTAGCCCAGCGTGTCTGCGTGCTGCGTCTTCGACCACTCCGCGTGATACGCGGCCGCGACCTCGCTCGACATCGCCGCCGCACTCGCGCGGCATTCGTCGTCGGGCTGTTTCGTGCCGCTATAGCTGCGCACGAGCGCGTCGATCTCTTTGACCTTGAACACGTGGGTCGCGCCCGGCATCGACAACGTGGCGTGCGCGATTCGGTAGTGCCATCTGCATGCACGGGCGTCGCCGCGGGCGCGCTGCAGCAGGTCGCGGTACGTGGTCACCGCGCGATCGACCTCTCCATTTTCGCGGGCGAGGTCGGCGACGAGCTCGGCGAGATCGAGCGCCGCCGACTTGTCGAGCTTCTGAAGAGCGTCGTGGGCGCGGTCCGGCGTGCCGATGCCGGCGTATGCGCGCGCGAAGTCGGCTTTCGCAGCGCGGTTGAGGTTGGCTTGCTTCGCGTCGTTTCGCGTTGCGGCCACGGCTTGATGGAACGCCTCGACCGCTTCCTGGGGGCGCGCGAGCTGCATGTGAATCCAGCCGAGCTTGTAGAGCGCGTACGCATAGACCGCTGTCTTCGGGAACTTGAGGACCTGCTTGTAGCGGGCCTCGGCGTCGGCGAGCTGACCGGCCTCGTAGTAGTAGTCGGCGAACGCGAGGTGCGCTTCCGGCACGTACTTCGAGCTCGGAAAGGTCTTGAGCAGCTTGTCGTAGATCTGGCGCGCCTCCTTCATGTACTTGCCGCTCTGCAGCGTGTACGCGTAGTAGAAGAGCGCCAGGTCGAGCTTCGGATAGTTCCGAAACGCGTCGTTGTCGGTGAGCCCCTTGAAGGTCCGCACCGCCTTGAGCAGATACAACTTCGCGTTGTCGGCGGCTTTCGCGGCTTGTTGCTTTCGGCTCGCGTCCGTCGCGCCGGCGCTGAGCTCGGCAGCCTTCATCCGCCAGAAGCGCTGCTGCTTCGTGTAGAGCTCGCTCAATCGAAAGTAGTAATCGGTCTTTTCCTCGACCTCCGAGTCCGGGGTGTTCGTGATCAGATCCGCGAGAATCTGTTCCTGCTCGGTGCGGATCGGCCCCTGCAGGCCTTCGATCGACAACACGGCATCTGCATCGATCGATGGTTTGGCAGCGGACTGACCTGCCGGCTTGGCCACGATCGGCTTGACCCGATCGGACAGCGCCGGCGGCACGGGCGTCGGCTGTTGCCGCGGATAACGCGCATGTTGCGCAGCGGCGGTCCCGCTCATGCACACGAGGACCAGGACGCAGACCGATATCCTTGCCATGGTCCGCCTACCAACGCTCGGTCTCGCGAATCGATCCAAAGAATCAGAGCTCGTGCGGGGTCGCCGTACGAACGTAGCGGAGCTGCGCGACTCGGCCGGTGCGGGTGTGCTGTTTGCACCGTCGCCGCGGATGCCGGCGACGCCCGCTTCGGCGACGGCGTCGGCGTCGCCGCGCGAGTGATGGCGCGCTCGTCACTTATCCCGAATCGTCCGCTGCGTCGCCGCAATCGTCGGACGCGTCGGAGACCTCCGTGGTCATGAAGGTCCGGAATCCCCACCACGCGAGGTTGAACCACGGTGGGACGGGCAACCGCCCAGTGATCGCGATCTCGGTGGCGCCGGCGCCGAGCAACCCGAGCGTCGCGAGCATGCCGAGGTCCACCGTTCCATCGCTGCCACGCCGGATATCTCGATCGAGCTCGCGCACCGCAGTCACGACCTTTTGCGCGAGCGTGCTGAACGGTGGAACGTCCGGATCGAGCGGCGGCTTCTCGCCCTCGGCAAGAATTCGATCGATCGCCAGGGTGTCTCGCATGACGTCGACGAGCGAGCTGATCGCGACGCTAGGCTCGTGCTCGATCAGGACGCTGCCGGTGTAGGGGCGCACCTTGATCTCGCGCACGCCTGGAACCGCCGCGAGACGATCGGCGACCTGCTCGCAGCCGGCTGGATCGTGGCGCAGCCCCGGGATGCGGAACCGCGTCCGCACTGGTAGGTGGTGCGCGATCATGAGCCAGCGCCCCTTCATGCGCCTCCTGCCGTGCTCTGGTGGCGGCCATCCGACCAACGGAGCCTGTCGCGCGCACGCGCACGCGCTTCGGCGAGCAGGTCCGAGAAGTTTTCTCGGCTGCGCGCGGCACGCACCATCATGGCATCGAGCACGCGATAGCACGCGGTCGCGAGCTCGAGCACGATCGGGCGCAGCCGCGGTGCGAGCACGGCACCACTCGCACCGGTCGCGACGCCGAGGATGTACGAAGGCAAATGAAAGATCATGGGACCTCCTTGGATGGACTGGCAGCACCTCGCCGGTTGATCTCGTGCGCGGCGCGAGCGCGCCAAGCGAAGTAGAGCGGCGCTGCGAGCGTCAGGCCGCTGCACGCGAGCGCGAGCGGTGCGTTGCCGTGGAGGCGCAACAGCGCGCGTATCGGAGCACTCGCGATG
>DATDCH010000633.1:0-8987 GCA_036524455.1 Kofleriaceae bacterium
AAAGAGCTCGCAGATGTCGCGGAGTGGCTCGATCTGCTGGCGAAGCTGGCGGCTGGGCGCGGCGCGGGCGAGCTCGCCGATGTTGCGGCGGCGGCGGTCCGCGATCCGGACAGTCCCGATCATCTCTATGACCTCGGCTACGCGCTGATCGACGCCGGTGCGCCGTCGATCGCGGCGAGCGTGTTGTGGCGTTGCCTCGGGCTCGTCGGTGATAGCGAAGAGGTGGTCTGCGAGCTGGTTTCGGCGCTCGAGAGCGCGCTCGCATACGGCGACGCCTTCGCGATCCTCGAGGAGCACGCGCAGCTGCGCAACCGCAGCTTCCTGTGCGAGTACCTCTATGCGTTCAACGCGGCGATGACCGGCCGGCTCGACACCACGCGCAGCGTGCTCGCAAAGCTGACGCCGGATTCGCCGGAGACCGAATCGATGAAGGCGACGATCGCTGCCATCACCGAGCGTGCCGATCGGGTCGCCGGCGTCAGCTCGCTCGACGCGGTGGATCTGCGCGGCTGGCAGTACGTGCTGACCGGGACGCTGCTCGCGCACCAGTCGCCGTATGGCTTCGAGGAACCGATGCACGGGCGCTACGCGTGGCTTCAGGACTCGATCGGCCGCGTCGCCACCGGGATCGCCCGGCTCGCACCGCTCGTCCGCACGTTGCACGTGCCTTGCGTCTACGCACCGCCTGGGCGCGACCACGAGATTCTCGCGCAGGCGGTGTCGCGAATGATCGACCTGCCCGTCGCACCTTGGCCGGCGGTGGGGGTACCCGCGCCCGGGCTCGTCGTCGTGTACGACCTGGCAACGCTTGGCGCGGCCGATGTCGCACGGTTGCAGCAGCGCAAGACCGATCAGATCTTCTACGCACACGCGTGCCCGTGGACGCAGGATTTCCCGATCGCACCCGACGTGACGACGCTGCTCTACCAAATCCTGGCCGCACCTTGGGACGCAGAACGTGCGCTCGGCGACGTTGTTTACGAGATCACGACCAGCCCCGGCCTCGACGCCGAGGAGAGCTCCGTCGACGACGTCGCGCGTTGGGCAGCTCTGGTCGAAAAAGCGTGGCCGCCGTTACCAGGGCAACGTGCTCGGTTATGGGCAGGTGGTCCTGTGCCGTCGAACCGATTCGAATAGTGTTACGATCGTCGACGATGAAGAAAATCCTCGTCGTCGAGGATGACCCGGTCAATCAGATGATCCTGATGGACTTTCTGGCGGCCAATGGCTACCAGACCATCGCGGCAGCATCGGGACCGGAGGGCATCGAGCAGTTTGATCGCACGCTGCCCGATCTGTGCCTCGTCGACGTGCAGCTGCCGCGCAAGAACGGCTTCGAGCTCGTGCGCGAGATGAAGAGCCGCGGCCGCCAAACGCCCGTGATGCTGATGAGCGCGGTCTATACCGACGCCGACCAGTCGACGCGCACGGTGCAGCTCGGTGCGCTCGCGGACGGCTACCTGACCAAGCCATTCGATCTCGTCCAGCTGCTCGCACAGGTCCGCGAGCTGCTCGGCGAAGCGCCAAACCGTTAAGATACGCGGGTGAAGTTCCCCGCGTTCATCGCGGAAGCCGTCTCGCCTGCGAACCGCAACAAGCTGCGGTACGGCATCTACACCGGCTATGCCCTCGCGGCCGCGTTCGCGGTGCTCGCCGGTGCGGCGTCGGCACTCGATCTCACGCCGTGGCGGTGGGCGTTCGTCGGGTTGATCTCGACGAAGGTGCTCACCAACTCGGTCGCCTGGCTCGCGCTCGTGCGCGATCGCTTCGTGCCGATCACGCAGGTGATCAACAGCACCGCGGATGTCGTGCTGCTGACCGGCGCGATCTATTTCACGGGCGGCTCGTACAGCCCGCTGCTCGCGACCTACGTGATCATCATCTCGGCGATCGCACTGCTCGCGAACCTCGGCACGACGATCCTGATGGCCGCGGGCATCGTGATCAGCTTCGCGACGATGATGGTGCTGATGGCAACCGGCGTGCTCGTCGCGACGTCGCCGCCCGGCGCACCCGGCGTCACGCCATCGCCCGGCTACACGCTCGTCGCGATCGTATTCTGCGCGTTCGTCGTCGGCATTCCCGGTTACTTCAGCGCCGCGACGCTGCGCATGCTGCGCCAGAAGGAGCGCGATCTCGAGGCGAAGACCGCGCAGTTGATGCAGGCGAATACGCAACGCAGCCAGTTCGTCGCGTCGATGACTCACGAGCTACGCACCCCGATCCACGGCGTGCAGGGCCTCGCCGACGTGATCGCGGCCGGCGTCTACGGTCCGGTCACCGACAAGCAAAAGGAAGCGTGCGAGAAGATCAAACGCAGCGCGCAAAACCTGCTCGGACTCGTCGACGACGTGCTCAACCTCGCGCGCGCGGAGGCGAACCGGATCGAGGCGCGGCCGAGCCTCATCGCGGTCGCGGATCTGATCGAGCGCGTCACCGCATCGGTGACGTGGATGATCGGTACCAAAAAGATCGAGCTCGAGAGCGAGGTCGCCCCCGACTTACCGTTCGTGCAGTCCGACGACCGCTGGCTCGCCCACGTGCTCGTCAACCTCGTCAGCAACGCGGTCAAGTTCACGCCCGAAGGCGGCAAGGTGATCGTGCGCGCGTACGAGCGACGCAAGGAGGATGTCGTCGTGCTCGAGGTGCAAGACACCGGCATCGGCATCGCGAAGACCGATCGCGAGCGTATCTTCGAGCCGTTTCGCCAAGGCGAGGGCGACTCCGACAGCAAGGGCTTCGGTGGCGTCGGCCTCGGCCTCGCCCTCGTCGCGAGGCTGACCGACTTGCTCGGCGCGAAGGTCGAGCTCGACTCCGACGTCGGCAAGGGCTCGACGTTTCGCGTGATCGTGCCGCTCGACTACAAAGGCCGCGCGGTCAGCCGGCTGATGCGCGCCGTCACCGCGCCGCCCGATATCTCAGCGCAATAAGCAACGGCGCCTACGCCAGCTCGAGTAGCAGCTTTGCGATCGCGTCGGGATTGTGGCGCTGCATCATGTGGCCGACGCCGGGCACGACGACGTGGCGATGGTTCGCAAAGTGCGCGCGGCGCGCAGCGCGCTCGGGGTCGGGCAGGTTCATGATCGTGGCGCCGCCGTCGACGATCAGCACCGGGCACGCGATGCGCTTCCAGTACTGCGCGGCGTTCTCGCGGCGGAACGGGTAGGGGCCGAACGTGATGTGCAACGGGTCGTGCTTCCAGGTGATGCCACCTTCGACGCTGCGGGTGCCCGCCGTCGCGAGTCGCACCGCGAGGTCCGCGCCGAGCAGCGGGTCGTGCTTGCGCAGCCGCGCCGCGGCTTCTTCGATCGACGCCATTGCCTTCTGCTTGCCGCGCGCTTTGCGCCAGGCCTCGATCCATTGCCCGGTGCGGCCGGGCAGATCGACTTCGCTTTGATCGGGCGGGCCGAGGCCCTCGAGCAGCGCGAGCCCGTGAAGGCGGGTAGGGCGTGTGCCCGCCCAGTACGAGGCGATGCCGCCGCCCATCGAGTGGCCGACGACGACCAGCCGCTGCTTCGCAGTGCGCGCGATCAGCTCGTCGAGGTCGGCGATGTAATCGAGGTAGTGGTAGTAGCCGCCGGCGCCGATCCAATCGCTGTCGCCATGACCGCGCATGTCGGGCGCGATGACGTGCACGCGCTCGGCGAGCCGCGCGCCGACTTCATGCCAGCCGTAGCCGAGATCGAGGAAGCCGTGGACGAGCACGAACGTCGTGTCGCCCGGGTGTTCCCACTCGAGGAGGTGATACGTGAGCCCGGTCGAGAGCGCGAGCTTGCGAGACTTCAGGGACCGCCCTCGATCTGGAACACGCGGCCTTGCGTGTTCGTGATGAATAGCTCGCCGCGTGCGTCGCTGTGGATGCTCGTCGGGCCGGTGGGCCACATCGCCGGCAACGTGAGGTTCATGGCGGTGACACTGCCATTTGCCTCGAGCTTGCCGCGGACGAGCGGGCGCGCCGCGTAGTCGGTGAAGAAGTAGTAGCCGACGAGATCCGGGAAGCATGCGCCGCGGTAGACCTCGCCGCCGATCACCGAGTGCCAGTTGTCGGCACCGCCCGAGCTGCGCGTCACTTGCGGCGCGGTCATGCCGGTCGTGCTGCACGTGTAGTTGCCGTAGCAGGCGCTGCCTTCGTACATGCTCCAGCCGAGGTTCTTACCTGCGATCTCGCCGGCCTTGAGCACGGTGACCTCTTCCTGCGCGCCCTGACCGACATCGCCGATCCACAGGTCGCCGGTCATCTTGTCGAACGACCACCGCCACGGGTTGCGCAGGCCGATCACGTAGATCTCGGGCTCGCCGCCGCCGGCTGCAAATGGATTCGTCGTCGGGATGCCGTACTTCTTGCTGCCCGTCGTGGTGTTGACGTCGATGCGCAGGATCTTGCCGAGCAGTGGCTCGCACACCGTGCCGCCGTTCTGTGCACAGCTCGCCGGTGGATTCGTGCACGACGACGCGGTGCGATCGATCGCGATGCCGTTGCGGCATGGATCGCCACCGCCGCCGCCGTCACCGGTGCCGATGTACAGATAGCCGTCCTTGCCAAACTCGATCATGCCGCCGTTGTGGTTGCCGGCGAAGTCGGGGATCGACAGGATGATCTCGCCGGTCGTGTCAGCGACGTTGGGGTTGGCCAGGCTCTGCGTGTACTTCGCGACGACGTTCGCGTTGCTCGTCGTGTAGAACACGTAGAACTGGCGGTTGTTCCCGAAGTCCGGGTGGAACGCGAGGCCGAGCAGACCTTGCTCGTTCGGCGGCGTACCGCCTGAAGCGAGCGCGCTGATGTCGAGGTACGCCGTCGGGTTCAGCATCTCGTTCTCGAAGATGCGGATGCGGCCCTGCTGCTCGAGTACGAACAGGCGGCCATCATTGGGCGGTGAGGTTGCAAACACGGCGCTGCCGCTGACCTGGCCGATCGGCCGCACCGTCACGGTCGTGCCGTTGCGCGGCGTGCAGCCGAGCAGCGGGGGCGCATCGATCAGCGGACCTGCATCGATCATCGGCTGATCGGGTGCGTCCTTCTTGTCCATGTTGCTGCCGCCGTCGTCGCCACAGGCCGCCGCCAGTACGAGCACCAAGGCCGTGTTCCTCATGGGCCGCATCGTAACCCAGGGTTACGAGCCGGCGGCCCTTACTTCTGCTTACGGGCGACCGCTTCGACGAGGTCTGCGGGCGGCGGCGTTTTGCCGACCTTCTCTGCCCACTTACCGAAAATCCATAGCGTGAGTCCTACGAGTGCAAATGGCATGAGGAAGACCCAGCCGACAAAGCCCGAGGATGTGCCGTAGATGACGAGTGCGAGGAGCATTCCGGCGAGCCAGACCGCCATCGCGACGAGATAGCCGACGAGCTGCAACTTTCTCTTTTGCAGCTTCATCTCGAGCGTGAACAGAAACAGCGCTGCCTCTTCCTTCGACAGCTGTTTGACTGCTTGCTCGATCGCGTCTTGCTTGCTCACGTCGAACGCGTCGTCGGGATTCGGCAGCTTCGCCACGGCCTGAACCTAGCATGTGTGGTAAGCGAGGCCCGTGCCCGCGCTCAAAGTCACCGATGATCTGGGGCGTTCGCTGGCGTTCATCCACCCGCCGCAGCGTGTCGTGTCGTTGGTGCCGAGCGATACCCATAGCGTGATCGCGCTCGGGGCCGGCGATCGACTGGTGGGCCGCACCACGTACTGCGAGCATGGTGATGGCGTCGCGACGGTCGGCGGCACGAAGGATGTCGACATCGACGCGGTGCTCGCGCTCGAACCCGACCTCGTGATCGCGAACCAAGAGGAAAACACGCGCAAGCCACTCGAGGCGCTTGCCGAGCGCGTGCCCGTGCTCGTGTCGCTGCCGCGCACGGTCGATCAAGGCATCAGTCATCTCGCCCGGCTCGCGCGCATCCTCGACGTCGAGAAGCAACCGCAGGCGCGCGACCTGATCAAGCGCGGCTACGAGCTGGCGCCGCCGGTGCCCCCGCTACAGCGCGCGTTCGTGCCGATCTGGATGGATCCGCTGATGACGCTCAACGCCGATACGTTCGGCTCTGACGTGCTCGCGCGCGTCGGCATCGCGAACGTCTTCGCCGATCGTATCCGGCTGTATCCGCTAGCCGCCGATCTCGGTAAGTCCGCGCCGCAAGATGCGAGTGGCCGCGACGTGCGCTACCCGCGCGTCCCGCGCGACGAGGTGCAGCTGCGCGGTGCGGATGTGATCATCCTGCCCGACGAGCCGCATGTGTTCTCCGAGCTCGACGAATCGGAGCTGCGCGAGCTGTTGCCGAAGGCGCGCGTCGTCCGCGTCAGCGGCAAGGACTTGTTCTGGTACGGCGCGTGGACGATCGACGCGCTGCCGCGACTCGCCGCTCAGCTCACGAACTGAGCCGCTGCCGCAAGCCGGCGACGAAGCGATCGAGCGCGGGCGGGTGCTTCGGGAAGAACAGCGACGGCTCGACGAGCTCGAGCTCCATTACCATCGGCTTGCCGTCGCGATCGCGGACCAGGTCGACCCGGCCGTAGAAGATGCGATCCGCGTACGACGCGACCGCGGCATCCGCGACCGCTCGTTCATCGCCGGCGATCGCGAACGGCCCTTCGACGCGCTCGGCGTCGCCCGCGAACCGCGGCGTCTTGCGAATCGCGTGCGTGATCTCGCCGTCGATCCAGATCAGCGAGCGTTCGCCGTAGTCATCGACCGAATCGACGTACGGCTGCACGAGTGCGGCGCCGTGCTTCGTGACGAACCGCAGGTGGTCGGCGCCGTCGCGCCCGTCCTCGAACACCTTCGCGTGCAGCGAGCCACCGCCGACCTCGGGCTTGATCACGATCTTCGTCGGCGGCAGCGAACACGTCTCGCCGCGCTCGACGACCTGCGTCGGCACGACCGGCACGCCGCGCGCCTGCAGCGCGAGCATGTAGCGCTTGTGCACGTTGTCGTGGACGATGTCGGGCGGGTTGAGCAGCGGCGCCGTGGCGCTCACGCGATCGATCCACGCGAGGAACGCGTTCAGGTGCAGCGCGTAGTTCCAGGTCGAGCGCAGCAGCGTCGGGATCTGCGCATCCCAGTCGGCGCGTGGGTCGTCCCACGCGAGCAGCTCGGCGTCGAAGCCGGCGGCGGCAAGCGCGGCTGCGAGCGGCGCCTCGTCGGCATCTGGCTCGGGAAGCGTGGCGCAGGTTGCGACGCGCAGCTTCACGCCAGCGCCTGGGTGAGGTCTTCGTAAAGATCGTCTTCGTGCTCGAGCCCGACCGAGAGGCGGAGCAGATCTTTTGGCGTCGGGCTCGTCGGACCTTCGACACTCGCGCGATGCTCGATCAAGCTCTCGACGCCGCCGAGCGACGTCGCCGGCACCCACAGGCGTAGCCGCGCTACCACCGCGAGCGGATCGGGCACGCGGATCGACAGCATGCCGCCAAAGCCGCCGTGCATTTGCCGCGCGGCGATCGCGTGCTGCGGATGGCTCGGCAAGCCTGGATAGCAGACCGTGACGCCGCGGTCGGCAAGCCGGGACGCGAGCGACAGCGCGGTGCGGCTCTGCCTCTCGACGCGCGCGAACAACGTGCGGATGCCGCGTGCGAGCAGGAACGCCTCGATCGGGCCGATCACCGCACCTTCGTCGTGTCGGGTGCGGTGAATGTCCGCCCACACCGCATTGTCCTCGCGGGTGACGAGCGCGCCGGCGAGCACGTCGGAGTGCCCGCCGAGGTACTTCGTCGCCGAATGCATGACGAGGTCCGCGCCGAGCGAGAGCGGCCGCGTGTGCACCGGCGTCGCGCACGTCGAGTCGACCGCGACCAGTGCACCTTTGGCGTGCGCGAGCTCGGCGACCGCGGTGATATCGGTGACGTCCCACGTCGGGTTCGCGGGCGTCTCGAGCCACACGAGGCGCGTGGTGTCGCGCAACGCGCCGCGCACCGCATCGAGGTTCGTCATGTCGACGAAGTCGAGGCCGAGGCCCCACTTCGCGGTGAACCGCTCGAACCAGCCGCGCAACGCGTAGTACGCGACCTGCGGCGCGATCACGTGATCGCCGGGCTTCGTCACCGAACGCACGAGCGCGGTGGCGGCCGCCATACCCGACGCGAACACGAGTGCACGTGCACCGCCTTCGAGCGCTGCGATCGCGTGCTCGGCGCCGAGCGGCGTCGGGTTCTTGTCGCGCGTGTAGTCGCGGTCCGCGATCAGCCGGTAGTTGGCATCGCGGGCGTACGTCGTCGACAGGTGAATCGGCGGAACGAGCGCGCCGGTTGGTTCATCGATCTCGATCGCTTTGACGGCGATGGTCTCCGGTCGCATTACTTGCGGGTCATAACACCAGTCGTCGAAAACCCGTAGCGCTCCATGATGCCGCGACCCTCTGTGCTGACGATGAACTCGGCCAACTGTCGTGCTGCATCGGCTTCACCGCCCTTGCCGCACACCACGAGCGTTTGCTCGAGCGGCTCGTGGAGGTCGAGCTCGACCGGCGAATACAGCTGCGCATCGGTCGAGATCGCGAGTGACAGCGCGACGAACGCGACGTCGACCGAGCCCTCTTTTGCATACGTCATCGTCGCCGAGATGTTCTCGCCGAGCACGAGGCGATCCTTGACCTGGTCGTAGATGCCGGCCTTCTCCAGCGCCTGTTGCGCGGCCTTACCGTATGGCGCGTGATCGGGGTTTGTGATCCCGATCCGCTTGTACTTTGGATCGACAATATCGGCGATCTTTGCGGGCGCACCACTCTTCGACCAGATCACGAGTCGACCACGCGAGTAGAGCGCGGCGGTCGACGGGTCGCACTTGCCCGACTTGACGACCTGATCGACGAATGACTTGTTCGCGGCGGCGAACAAGAAGAACGGCGCGCCTTGCTCGATCTGCTTCGCAAGCAGACCGCTCGAGCTGAAGTTGAAGTTCGTCTTGATACCGGTCTTCTTGGTGTATGCGGCGCCGACGTCGGTGAAGGCCTGCGCGAGATCCGACGCTGCCGCGACCCGAACCTCCTTGACCGCCGTGTTGTCGGGCGAT
>DATDCH010000634.1:0-16705 GCA_036524455.1 Kofleriaceae bacterium
ACCTGCGCGACGCCCCGCCCCGTGTCACCGATACGATCGGGGCTGGGCCTCGCCCAGCGCCGATCGTGCGCTCGGAAGGCCGCACGTTCCCGATCACGATCGAGCACGCCGCGCAGCCCGACGATCGACAGCTCGGCAAACAAGTCGCCGCGGCCGTGCGTCGCGTGGTGCAAGGCGGGCTCGACGGCGACGTGCTCGTGTTCTTGCCCGGCGCCGGCGAGATCCGGCGTTGCGCGGAGGATCTCGAAGACGCCGCGCGCACGTTCGATCTCGCGGTGCTGCCGCTGCACGGCGACTTGCCGGTCGAGGAGCAGGACGTCGCGGTGCGGCCTTCGTCGCGGCGCAAAGTGATCCTCGCGACGAACGTCGCCGAGACGAGCGTGACGATCGAAGGCGTGACGTGCGTGATCGACAGCGGGCTCGCCCGGATCGCGCGGCACTCGCCGTGGTCGGGGATTCCGAGCCTCGAGATCGACTCGGTAAGCCGAGCGAGCTGTGCGCAGCGCGCGGGCCGCGCGGGCCGCACGCGGCCGGGTCACGTCGTGCGCTTGTACACGAAGCATGATCACGACACGCGCCGCGCGTTCGAGCTGCCGGAGATCGCGCGCGCCGACCTCGCGGGTGCCGCGCTCGAGCTGCACGGCGCGGGTTTGCGCGGGCTCGGCGAGCTGCGCTGGTTCGAAGCGCCGCCGGCCGTAGCTGCGAGCGCCGGCGAGGACCTGCTCGTGCGACTCGGCGCGGTTGCGCCGGGACCGGGCGGATCGATCACCGAGCTCGGCCGCCGCATGCTGCGCTTCCCGGTGCACCCGCGCGTCGGACGCCTGCTTTGCGAAGCGGAAACGCGCGGCGTCGCCCGCGAGGCCTGCGTGATCGGCGGCCTGCTCGGTGCGCGCGAGCTACGGCTCGAACGGCGCGGACGCGGCGCCGAGGCAAAGCTGTCATCGCCGTCGGATCTGATCGATGACCTCGACGCGCTGCTCGATGCACGCTCGCACCACCTGCGCGCCGATCGATTGCGCCGCGACGGGCTCGATATCGCGACCGCGCATTCCGTCGATCGTGCGGCGAAGCAGCTGGAGCGCATCGTCGATACGCGCGCGAAAGGTCCTGCAAGCGACGACGCCGTCGATCGCGAGCTGATGATCGCGATCCTCACCGCGTACCCGGATCGCGTCGGCAAGCGACGCACGGCGAAGAGCGGCGAGATCGTGTTCGCGGGTGGCGGCAGTGGCACGCTCGCGCCGAGCTCGGCGGTGATCGAGCCCGAGCTGATCGTCGCCGTCGACGTCAGCGAGACGGGCGGCCGCGGCCAGGCGAGCCGCGTGCAGATCCGGCGCGCGAGCGCGGTCGAAGCGTCGTGGCTGCTCGACCTCTACATGGATCGGATCGCCGAGGTCGACGAGCTCCTGTGGAACGCGGCGAAGGAGCGCGTCGAGCGCGTCGTACAGCTCACGTACGACGGCCTGCCGATCGACGAGCAGCGTGATGTCGACGGCGCGCGCAAGGCCGGCCCGCGCGCAGCCGAGCTGCTCGCGAAGCAAGCGATCACCGCGGGCATCGAGCGGTTCGTCGATCGCGAGGCGCTCGCACAATGGCGGGCACGCATCTCGTTCGTCGCGAAGGTCGCGCCGGAGTCAGGCATCGTGGCGCCGACCGACGACGCGTTGGCCGGCGTGATCGCACGCGCGTGCGAAGGTGCGATCTCATTCGACGAGCTACGCAAGCTCGGCTTGCTCGACCTGCTCGACGCCCAGCTCGCCGACAAACGCTCACTCGTCGAGCGGCTCGCGCCAACACATCTCACCCTGCCCCGCCGACGTCGCGCGCCGATCCATTACGAGCTCGATCAGCCGCCGTGGATCGCGTCGCGCATGCAGGACTTCTTCGGGCTCGCGCGCGCACCGAGTGTCGGCGACGGCCGCGTGCCGCTCGTGCTGCACTTGCTCGCGCCGAACCAACGGCCGGTGCAAGTGACGACCGACTTACCCGGCTTCTGGGTCAAGCACTACCCCGCGCTGCGCAAGCAGCTGATGCGGCGCTATCCCAAGCACGCGTGGCCCGAAGATCCGACGCAGCTGATCGACGACTAAGCCCGCTTCACGTAGAAGACGCTGCGTCTGCGCCTGCGGCGCGGGATTGGCCGCCAAGCCGCAGAGGACGCCAAGGCCTGAGCGCCAAGAAGAAGCTTTGTTGGGCGCGCGTTCTGCACAAACGGGCCTCCGGTCGATCACGCGCCGCCGGCGACAAGATCGCACCGCCGATCGTGCGTGCAGAGCGAGCGCCGAATCCAAGTCTTGGCGATCCGATCTTGGCGTCTGCTGGCGGCTTGGCGGTTCAATCTGAGGCGGCGAACCGCCGAGCGCCCACCGCCGAGCGCTTTGGGGTGAAAGCGGCACTAGACTAATTCTCGATCCAGCGGCGGAGGAACGGAGCTTCGTTCGTGAGCACGTACTTCGGCTCCCAGCGCTCGATCGACGCCAGCGATTCGCTCGTCGTGATAAACGACCATTGCACGAGGTCGATGCCGAGCGCGCGGTACGTCTCACGATGCTGCGCGTTGAGGTGGCGCGGATGAAACTCGACCGCGTCGAGCGGCACTTTGTAATCTGCGATATCCGGGATGACCGGGTGAAACGGCGCAAACACATCGCCAACGAGCAGCACCTCGAGCTTCGGATCGGCGGCGACGCCATCCCAACGAGGACGATCGGTGAGCGCCTGGAGCAAGCGCGGTTCGATGGAGATGAAGCCAACGGTCAACGCATGCCCGCCGGCGTCGGCGCCGAGCGCGATCAGATTTAAGGTGTCGAGCGCGCAGTCGGCATGCATCTCCATCTGCGCGGGCGTGTGGGCATCGTCGAACGATTCGCCGACGAAACCCTTGAGCTCGATGAACACGTAGAACCGTTCGCCGTTCCAGCTCGCGCGCGGCGTGGTCGCCAGGTGATCCGCGACGAGCTGCGCGGCGGCCGACGCCGGCGTGCTCGTGTCGCCGTTCAAGTCGTGCGCGAACAGGCAGCCGTTTCCTGCGGCGTACCAGAACGTATCGAGCTCGACGCCGTCGATCACCGGTTTGCCGTCGAACGTAAGCGCTAACGATTCGGCGAGCGCGTCGAGCGTGTCGTCGCGGCTGATGTCGGGTGTCGCGCAGTTCGCGTTGTGACACAGCACGAGCGGCTGCGGCCGATCGCACGCAACGAGCAGCAGCGCGAAGCTACAGAGCGTGCGCATACTCCAGCCTCACGAAGATGCCGAGCAAGATCGAGTCGTCGAGGTTGCGGTCGAACGAGATCCACTGCGACTCGACACCGCCGCCGTGCTTGACCCACAGCGTGGCAATCTCGAACGAGAACGAAGTACGCAGCCGGCGGTCGAAGAAATCCGGTCCGACGCCGGTCACGCCGATGATGGAGCGCTGCTGGTGGTGGACACCGCCGGCAATGGCGATCGCGGACCACCGCCAGCCGAACAAGACGCCGACGCGATCGCGAACGTAGTACTCGCCGAGCACGTCGAGATCATGCTGCGAGTCGAGCGCGATCATCGGATCGAGCACGAGTGTCGCGTCCCACGCGCACGCGCGATAGCCGATCGGCAGGCGCACCGCGTGCGCTCCGAGGTCGCTGCGGATATCGAGCCCGGTGTGCAGGTACCGCTCTGCGTGCGCGGATCCCGCCAGCACCATCAACAGCACGAATGCGCGCGCCATCCAGCGCGCATAGTACCTACAGCATGTCGCCCATGACGACGTCGACCGGGACCATCTTGCCCATCACCTCGACCTCCTCCTGCGGCTGCGGCTCCGGCTCGGGCTGCGGCGGAGGTGGATCGTTCGCGACGCCGCCCTGCACGGGCACCGCCTCCGCTTCGTGATCGACAGCGACGTCACCCATCATTGCCTCGGCCGGTGCACCGGGCCGCGTCAGCTTGTACGCCGCTGCGCCGCCACCGACGAGCAGCGCCGCCGCGCCCGCAGCGATCAACCGGCGCTTGCGCTTCTGCGCGACGCCGATCACGCAGTCCTTGAGTAGGATCGTGCCGTCCTTGCGCTGGTAGTAGCGCACGCACAGCCGGCCTTCCTTCGCGAGGATGAGCGCTTCGGCCTCGTCGCGCGTCATCTCGGAGATGTTGTAGACGTTCTTGTTGCAGTCGGCGCACGCGCGCACGCGGGCGTCGCCGGTCATCTTCGCCCAGTCGGCGCTGCACGGGGACGCGACCCGGATGTTCGGCAGGACCGGGAGCTTCATCCGCTGCTGCGCGTCGTCGAGCAGTTGGCGCGCCGCGTCGAGCTCCTTGGTCTTGGTTGCAACTTCGGCAGCTAGCGCATCGTGGCGGGCGGCCAGGGCATCGATATCGTTGCGGTAGCTCATGGCTACGAGTTCAACGCACGAGCCCCTTCCTGGATCTAAGACGTGAGCCGTGGCAGCGACGGCCGCGACGGCTCGTCCACCGCCTCGGGCCACAGCACGTGGTAGAGGCGCAGGCTGATCAGCAGCAGCGCGTATTCCTGAAGGTCGCCGCCCGAGTCGCGCAGCACCGAGAAGTTGAAGTCGACGAGCGCGATTGCATCCGACAAGAGGGCCATCAGCTGATCGATCGTCGGCGTGGGCTGGGTCTTGTCGAACGCCCAACCGCTGAGCTTCGTGCGCAGCCCTTCGAACATCGGCTTGATGCGGACGTGCAGCGCATCGATCCGGTTCGGCCGCAGCCACTGCAGCAGCATCGCCGACAGCGCGCGGCAGTCGCCGACCATCGCTTCGGCGCCCATCGCGGGCTCGACGAGACCGATCATCGCGGGCACCACCGTGCGCGTGGCGGCGACACCTTTGAACAGCAGCGCACCCGGCGAGATGTTGTTGTGCGCCATGCCGTGCTCGTGAAGCGCGGCGACCTGGCGGGTCACGAGAAAGCCGAGCGCGAGCGCACCGTCGATGTGCATATCGGTTTCATTGATCCGCACGCCGAACCGCGGCTCGTCGACGTACTCGCTGAACAGCAGCAGCGAGCTACTGTTCGCGTCGTAGATCACCTTGTGCAGCGACGTCAGCAGGCCTTGCCGCACGCGCTTCAAGATCGGCCAGAAGTAGCGCTGCCAGTTTTCGACGAAGCCGCGCGGATCGCTGACCTTCGTCAGATCGATCACGGTGACGAGCTTCGGGAACGTATTCGCGTCGGGGAACTGACCGGATTGGATCAGGTCCTGGCGCGGGTTCGCGAGGAAGATCGGATGACCGCGCACGCGGCCGAGCGCCTTCTCGACGGAGTAGCTCCACTCCCAGATCGCGAACTCGGCCGCCCTGATCACGTCCTCGGTGATCGACGGGTCGGGCGTGCTCGAGATCGCGGCCGACACCGCGCGCGCCTTTTGTTCCTCGGCCGAGGCCTGCTGCAGCCGCACGCGTGATTTGCGCGTGGTCTCGTCGGGGAGCTCGCGGGCCAAGGTGCGCAGCTCGGTGATCACCGCCTGCACCGACGGAAACCGCTGCGCGGGGTCGCGCTCGAGGCAGCCTTCGATCACGCCGCGCAGGATCGTCGGAAAGTTCTCCGGGTAGTGCACCTTGCTGCGGCCACCGACGACGACGCCCTCCGCGATGCGGATCAGCAGCGCCCACATATCGTCGGCCGGGCCGTAGAGCAGCTGCTCGGTAAACAGGCCGTGCAGCGCGCCGCCGATCGCGTAGATGTCGAGCGACGTGTTGATGTTCGAGTCCATCAACGCCTGATCGATCGTCTCGGGTGCCACCGACCAACCTGGTGAGCCGAAGATGCGGCCCTTGTAGTAATGGCGATAGGTCTGGTTGCCGATGTCGTCGAGCGACATCGCGAGATCGAAATCGAACATGTAGGCGACGTTCGCGCCTTCGTCGACGAGTATGTTGCGCAGCGTGAAGTCGCGATGGATCAGACGCGCGGCGTGCAGCGTCGATAGTCCTTCGAGTGCTTGCACGAGCAGCTTCGTGCGGGCGCGCGGCGTCAGGTTGTGCTTGCCGATCGCTTCGAGCAGCGTCATGCCCATGCGCGGCGTGACGAATAGGAAATTGTCTGCGATCGGCGCCGACACGTAGGTCGGCAAGATGTTCGGATGCTCGATCGCGGCGATGCGCGCCATCGCGGCGAGGTTGTGGTGGTGATCGCGGCGCGTCACCTCATCGGTGCGCAGCTGATAGAGGTAGTTCGAGTGGAACACCTTGCCGACGACGGCCTCGACGGCGCCACTCTCGTCGTCGCGGCGCGAGAGCTCGTAGACCGTGCCCATGCCGCCGTTCGACAGGTGGGTGCCGCTGGTCTTGTAGACGTAGTGGTTGTAGCGAAACACCTCGCCCGCGCGAGCGAGGTCGTCGGATCGCAGCGTGCCGATCGACGTGGTTTCATCCCACGAGTCTTCCATTCCGGCAGCCGAATCATAACGTGCTGAATTCCCTGGGGGCCAGCTTATGGGCGACGTGTTGTCGCATCACGCTCGGCGGCGTCATTCAGCTGCATCAGATGTGGTACCCCACGTGCGTTGTCCATGCTCGAGCATCGATTCGCCAAGCTAGCGGCGGGCGCGACGTTCTTGCTCCTCGTCATCGGAGGCACCGTGAATCCCACGGGTTCGAGCCTCGCGTGTCCGGAGCCGACACTCGTCTGCAACGGCCAGCTGTTCCCGCCCATGGTCGGCGGCGTGCTCTACGAGCACGGGCATCGGCTCGCCGCGATGACCGTCGGCTTCTTGCAGATCGCACTCACGATCCTGCTGCTGCGCCGGACCGCGTTGCACGGCCTGGCCTGGCTGCTCCTCGGC
The DNA here is from genome assembly GCA_036524455.1 of Kofleriaceae bacterium. Lineage (GTDB taxonomy): Bacteria > Myxococcota_A > Polyangia > Haliangiales > Haliangiaceae > JABFXX01. The sequence goes on from DATDCH010000634.1 coordinate 6,785, forward strand.
ATGGTGATCGCGCAGGGCCTGCTCGGCGCGATCACGGTCCAGTACAAGCTGCCGTGGTTCGTGTCGACCGCGCACCTGCTGCTCGGCATGAGCTACTTCGCGATGCTGATCTACACCGCGTTCCGCACCAGGCCGGCGCCGAGCGCGCTCGAGCTCGGCCGCCACGAGAAGCTGCGCGCCGATCTCGGCAGCGCGCGCACGTGGATCATCGTCGCGGTCAGCGCGGTGTTCATCCAGCTCTTGTTCGGCGCGCTCGTGCGTCACCTCGGCGCGGCGATGGTGTGCCTCGGCATGCCCACGTGCACGATCGGATCACTCTCCCTCTCCGGTGGCAACTGGTGGCCCGACGCACCGGTCCAGCACCTGCACATGATCCATCGTGCGTTCGGCGTCGTCGTCGGCATCATCACGACGATCGCCGCGGTCATGGTGTATCGCCGCGCGAAGGCGTGGCCGCAACTGCGCCTGCTCGCGCTGGTCGCTCCGCTACTCGTCGTCGCCCAGATCGCGCTCGGCATCTACACGGTGCTCACCATGCGCTCGGTGCCGGTCGCGGTCGGCCACTTCGCCGGTGCGGTCAGCCTGTGGGCGCTGTGGGTCGCGGCGCTGCTGCTGACGAACCGCCGCCAAACGGCTGTCGCGATCGCACCCGACCGCCCGATCGCGCTCGAGGCCGTGCCATGACGACCAAGGTGCTCACCGCAAAGACGGTCGACCTCGTCGCACTGGTCAAGCCGCGCATCATGATCATGGCGCTGCTCACCGCCGCCGGCGCGATGTCGCTCGCCCCGGGCACGGTGACGACGGCACCCGCGCTGTGGCTGCTCGCCGGCACCGCGCTGATCGTCGGCTCGGCGAACACGCTCAACATGTGGCTCGAGCGCGACGTCGATTGCTTGATGGCGCGCACGAAGAATCGCCCGCTGCCCGGCGGCCGACTGCAGGCGAACACGGCGCTCGGGTTTGGCGCACTGCAGGGAGTGCTCGCGCTGCCCGTGCTCGCCGTCGCCGGAGTGATTCCGGCCGCGCTCGGACTGCTCGCGCTCATCCTCTATGTCGGCGCGTACACGCCGATGAAGCAGCGCTCGCACTGGGCGATCTGGGTCGGCGCCGTGCCGGGCGCGATGCCCGCGCTGATGGGCTGGACCACCGCGACCGGTCGCATCGATCTCGCCGGGCTCGCCGTGTTCGGCGTGCTGTTCTTCTGGCAGATCCCGCACACGCACGCGATCGGGATCTATCGCCAGCGCGAATACGAGGCTGCCGGCCTCAAGACGCTGCCGAGCACGCGTGGTCTCGCGAGCACGGAACGCGCGATCCTCGGGTTCCTCGTCGTGCAGGTTGCGGTGAGCCTCATGCCCGCGTACCTCGGCGTCGCCGGCACCGCGTATCTCGTCACTGCCGTCGCGCTCGGCGCGCTGGTGCTCGTGCAGGGCTTCACCGGCGATCGCTCGATGAAGTGGGCGCGCAACGTATTCCTGACGTCGATCGTCTACTTGCCGATCTTGTTCGCGGTGATGGTCGCCAGCGGGCAAGCATGACGATCGAGCAGCTACACCCCGCGCTCAACGCCGCGCTCAACCTGACCAGTTTCGTGTTCCTCGTGCTCGGCCGCGTCGCGATCGCGCGTGGCGACGAAGCGCTACACAAGCGCCGCATGCTGATGGCGTTCGCCGCGTCGAGCGTGTTCCTCGTCTCGTACTTGATCCGGTTCGCGACGACCGGCGCGCACAAGTATCCCGGCGACGGGCTCGACAAGGTGATCTACCTCGTCATCTTGTTCTCGCACATGGTGCTCGCGGTCGTGCTCGTGCCGTTGATCATCGGCGCGCTGCGCCGTGCGCTACGCGGTGACTTCGTCGCGCACAAGCGGATCGTCAAGTTCGCGTGGCCGATCTGGTTCTACGTCTCGATCAGCGGCGTGCTCGTGTACTTGATGCTGTACCACTTGGCGCCGGTGCTGCACCCGGTCACCACTTGATCGCGGTCACCGCGATCGTCGGCCCGCGCTGCAGCGTGACCCTGATCGATTGCCCGACGCTCGGTGTCCCCGATGCGAGCAGCTTCTGCGCGGTCATCGGCTTCAAGTCTTTGATCGCCTGACCTTCGAGCGCGGTGATCACGTCGCCGGCCTGCACGCCCGCGATCGCAGCCGGCCCGCCCTCTTTCACGTTCGTCACCTTCAGCAGCTCGCTCTCGATCTCCGTGGTGAGCCCGAACGTGCCGGCTTCGCCGGTGCGCGGCGGCACGATTTTTATCGTGCCCATGTCGACGCGCTGGCCTTCCTTCGCTTCGTACTCGTGCGACTCCATCGACGAGAAGCCTTGATCCTTCGGCACGAACATCAATCTGCCTTTGCCGGCTGCGACCTTCTCGACGACGAACCGCCCGGTCGCATCGGTCGTCGCCGCGCGGCCCGTGATCGCGTCGAGCATACCCTTCTCGTTGCCAATGCCGCTCGCGACCGCGGCGAGGCCCGGCACCGGCTTGCCGGTGAGCACGCTGACGACGACTCCGGTCAGCGAGCTCCACGGTACGATCGTCAGCGCGAGCTTCGCGTCGCCGGCCGGCACGGTCGCTTTGCCTTCGGCGGTGCCGCCGTCGGCACTCGCGGTGCATTTGTATTCGGCCGGCGCCAGGTGATCGAGCTTATAGGTGCCATCCGGCGACTCCGCGTGGCGCTCGACCTCACCGGCGCGGCTCTCGCACGACAGATCGTATTTCGTCACCGGCTTACTCGCCTGCGTGACGGTGACCTCGAGCGTGCCGAGCGAGGTCAGCTGGATCGTCGTCGAGTCGCCGGTGTTGACGCTCTTCTTCTCGCCGCGCGAGTTGCCGCGCGGTCCCTCGGCGACGAGCGTGTACTTGCCCTTTTTCAGCTTCGTGATCGTGAACCTGCCGTCGGCGTTCGTCAGCACCGGTTCGGTCTGGAAGAACATGCCAAACCGGCCCGCAAACTCGTCCGGCATCCCCTTCGGCAGCTCGTACTCCATGCTCGCAGTCACCCACGAATCGGCGGCGGGTTTGCCGTCGGTTCCCATCACGACGCCGCGGAGCACGCCGTCGCGCGCCTCGACGGTGATCGTCACGCCGGTCTTTTGCTGCGCCTCGGCGATCTCGACGATCAGCTTCTTCTTGTCCTTCTTCTTGTCGGGGTCCCTCGCCATCACCATCTCGCCGAAATCCTCACGCATGCGCGCGCGCACCTCGTACTTGCCGGGCTCGAGCCCGACGATCTTGAATGAGCCATCGGCGCCGCTCGTCGCGTTCTCTTTCAGGTTGCCCATCGAGAACGACTGCTTGCGTTCCTCGTCCGGCTCCGCGATGACATCGAACCCCGGCACCGGTTTGCCGCTCGTATCGACGACGCGGCCTGCGATCGACGCGCGCGGCGTGATCGGCACGACGAGCCCCGATTGATCGACGGCAGCGACCGTGAGCGCGATCGATCCCGACGTGCCGTCCTTCGCGACCGCGCGCAGCTTGAACTTGCCCGGCGGTGCATTCTTCAGTGTGAACGTACCGTTCGCCTCGCTCTGGCCGCGGCACATCGCCGCTTTGACCATCTCGAACATGTTCGTGATCCCGATCTCGCCTTCGAGCTCGAGCGACACCGTCGCGACCATCGCCGGATCGACGCGCCCGCTCAGCGTCACACCGGCGCCGAGCTCGACGATCACGTCGGTGACGTCGCGATCGACGATGTCGACATTCTTGCCGATCTCGAGCATCGAGCCTTCAGCGCCGGCGAACATCATGTAGCTGCCTGGGCGCAGGCCCGGAATCTCGAAGGCGCCATCGGCGTCGCTCGGCTCGAGCGCTTCGCCCTGTGCGCCATTGCCCATCGAGAACGCGCCGAGCCGCGCACCCGCGATGCCTTCCTTCGTGCCCTTCCTGACGACGCGCCCGCTGATCGAGAACGCACCGTCGACGAGCACGATGATGTCATCGACCTGCTCGCCGATGCCGAGCTGCACCGGTGTTGGTTGTGCCGACGCGTAGCCGCGGCCGCGCGCCGTGATCGACGCGTTGCCCGACGACAGCCCACGCACGATGAACTGGCCATCGGCGTCGGCCATCGCGGTGATGTCACCCGAACGAAAATTCTGCCGGCCCGCATCGACGCTGACGAGTGCACCCGGCACCGGCTTGCGCGTATCGCGCGCGACGACCTGACCGCGGATCACGCCGCCCGGAATCAGCGTGAAGTCCACGGTGACCGGCTTGCCCTCGACTTCGACCGACTCTGTCGATCGCGTGTAGTCGTCGTGCGCCGCACTCATTCGATACTCGCCGTCGGCGACGCTGAGCTCGTACGTGCCGTCGACGCCACTCAGCGTGACGAGCTCGGCGTCGGCAGTCATCGACCAGCTATCGCGCTTCGCCGTGATGCGCGCGCTCGCGATCGGACCGCCGAGTACGTCGCTGACCGTGCCGCGAATGCTGGTGCCGCCCGCGTCGAGCGCGAAGTCGATACCGCTTCGCTGCTCGCCTGACGCGACGACGAGCTTGTCGCGCGACCCCGGCAGCATTCCCTTCGCGGTCGCCGCGAGCATGTAGTCGCCCGGCGGCACATCCTTCGCGATCCATGCGCCCTTGTCGTCGGTCGTCGCGAGGAGTGTCGGCTTCTTCACCGACGAGATGTCGGCTCCGAGCTCCGCATACGCGATCGACACGACGGCGCCCGCGATCGGGCTGCCATCGGCTTTCTTCGTAACCCGCCCGGAGATCGTGGCCGGCTTCGCCGGTGCGCGTGGTCCGCTCGCGCGCTTGCCCGACCCCGTGGTCTGCGCCGTGCCGGCCTTGGTGGTGGTGCGGTCATCGTCGCGGCTGCGCAGCCACCACACGAGGCCGAGCGCGACGACGAGGAGCACACCGACGGGAATCAGAATTCGACGCACGCCGGGACTCTAGACACGAACCACGTCGAGGGTGTTGCACGAACGCAACTTGAGCGGCGCTCAAGGCGCGGGCGTTCGTGCAGCAAGCTCGTACGCCAGGCCCCAGCGGATGCCGCGATCGCACGTGATGAGCACGGATGCGCCCATGCGGTGCATCACGCGGTGGTAGATCGCGACGCCGGCCGCGATCACGTCGGCGCGTTGCGGCTCGATACCCGGCATCTCGCGCCGCTCGGCAGTCGTCGCGCGGAACAGCCGCGCCCGCAGCTGGTCGATCTCTTCGGGGGACAGCCGGTGGCCGGTGACCTTGTCGGGATCGTAGGTCGCGAGGCCGAGCGAGAATGCGGCCATCGTGGTGGCGGTGCCGGCGGTGCCGATCACGGGCACGCCGGGCGGCAGCTCGAGCGGTGCGAGCGTGCGGTCGATCTTGTCGTCGAGGCGTAGCGCCTCGCCCACCGCGGGCGGATCGCTCTCGAGGTAGCGCTCGGTCAGGCGCACCGCGCCGATCGGTACGCTAACGGCGCTGACCACGCCGCCGTCGTTCGCGGTGATCAGCTCGGTCGAGCCGCCGCCGACGTCGACGACCACGAAGCACGTATCGCCCAGCTCGGGGAACGTACGCGCGACCGACAGGTACGCCAGCTCGGCCTCGCGCGGCCCTTCGATGATCTCGATCCGCGCACCGAGGATCTCCTCGGCCGGCCCGACGAAGTCGCGCGCGTTGGCTGCCTCGCGCAGCGCCTGGGTCCCGATCACGTGCGGCTTCTGCACCCCGTGCTCGGTCATCACCGCGCGGTACTCGCGGCAGATGTCCAGGCTCTTGGCGATCGCGTCGTCGGCGAGCCGCCCGCTCGCGTCCATGCCCTTGCCGAGCCTGCCGAACCGGCACAGGTCCACGACGCGGTGGAGCTGTTCGTCGACGATTAACAACAACAGGGTGTTGGTGCCGATGTCGATGACCGCGGTCTTCACACCACAAGCGTAGCCGAAGACGGAGGCTGCGCGGCGGCCGACGTCGGCCGCATTGGATGAAGGGAGGGCCCTCACGCGTTTCTCCAATGTCAGTCCCTGCTGAGAGCATCCCGCCATGGTCTACATCACCCACGTGCGCTTCGATGGCGAAGGCACCGGACCCGAGCACATCATCATGCTGCGTTGGCGGCAGGCGATGGGCGACACCAACGTCAACGACATGATCAAGTGGATCGAGAGCGGCGGCGTCGCCAAGGTCAACGACGAGCCGGTCCAGGTCGTGCGCCAGCCCGGCAAACCGCCGTATCTGTTCGCCCAGAGCATTTCCGAGCTACCGCGTTTCTGATCACCGACCGCCCTCTCTAGGCAGGTTGGCGGCTACTGCGGCCGTGCGACGCCGCCACAGCGACATTGGATGCGCGGCGTCACGTCGACCACATGGCCGCGCGAATCGAGGTCGATCGCGCAGCACGCGTCGAGCAACTCACGCAACTGCGCCCTGCCCCGCTGCACGCGCGACTTCATCGTCGATAGGGGCACGCCCAACTGCGCCGCCGCCTGCACTTGCGACATGCCGCGCAACTCGACCAGCTCGAGCGCCTCGCGATAGTGCAGCGGCAGCGCAGTGACAAAGGGCGCGACGCAGGCCGCGAGCCCCTTGAACGCCATGTCATCGGGATCGATTGGCTCGACGAGGTCGTCGTCGCCGAGCTCATCGGTCGGCCGCGACGCGCGCAAGTGATCGGCGAGAGCGTTGCGCGTGACCTGGTAGATCCAGCCGACGACCGCGCCGTCGTTGCGCACGCCGCCGAGCCCGCGATGGATGCGCAGCAGCGACTCCTGCACGATGTCCTCGGCGTCGGCTGCGGGCACGCGCCGCGCCACGAAGCGATAGAGCTCCGCGCGCACCGCATCCCACGCAACCGCGTTCGACGACGGAGCCGCGAGCGCGATCATGGCGTGGCTCCGAGCAGCTCCGCCGCGAAACGACGATATGCAACCGAGTTGCATGTGGCCGGTTCGACGCGCGGCTGCTCTGCCATCGCGATCCTCGCCGGCGCGCCGAGCATGTCCGTCGCCAACAGACGATATGCAACCGAGTTGCATGTAGCTCGAACTGCGATCATGAACAGCATCCCGGGGCGCAGCACGCGCCCGACGTTTTCGCGCCTGCGCTCGCCCGCGCGCCGCTGCCCGGCTTGGTTGCGGTGATCCGCGCCGAGGCGACAAACCGCTCGAAGCCGCGGTCGGGCGCCCAGCCGGCGATCACCTGTTCGCTCGCGGGATCGATGTCGACGCGCACATCGGTGAAGCCGAGCGACTCGAGCATCGCCGGCAGCTCGTCGGCGAGCGCGGCTCCGGCGACGCAGCCGCAATGCGCGGCGACATCATCGGCGAGCTCGGCAGGCATCGGCGCGAGCGCGACCACGTCGCTGATCGCGATGCGACCGCCGGGCTTGAGCACGCGCAGCGCGTCGGCGTAGACCGCGCGCTTGTCTGGCGCGAGGTTGATCACGCAGTTCGAGATCACGACATCCGCGCTGCCATCGGGCAGTGGCAGGTGCTCGATCTCGCCGAGCCGAAACTCGACGTTGTATGCGGGGTGTTTCTCCGCGTTGCTGCGCGCGAGCGCGACCATGTCGCTGCTCATGTCGACGCCGATCACGCGGCCGGTCGGGCCGACCGCGCGCGCGGCGAGGAACGCGTCGAAGCCGCCACCCGCGCCGAGATCGACGACCACCTCGCCTGCGCGCAGCTCGGCGATTGCCTGCGGGTTGCCACAGCCCAGGCCGAGGTTTGCCATCTCGGGTGCCGCAGAGAGCTCTGCGTCGGAGTAGCCGAGCTGGCGGCTCGCGTCGATCGGGCTACGGCCCGTGCCGCCGCAACAACCGGTCTGCGGCGCTGGAGACTCGGTCTGTGAGTTAGCGCCTCGTGCGATGGCGCTGTAGTGCTCGCGAACGTCGGTACGAATCTGATCATCGGTCTTCATGGTGCCTCCGACCTCGAAGACGGAGCTCGAACCGGATGGACGCAGGAAATCGACGTCGAGCAGCGGCCCGTGCTCACGTGGTGGCCGCGGGTCATGACGTCATCCAGTTCTTCCACTCGGCCGGCGCCTTCGGCTCCCACGCCGCGAGGTAGTCCGCGCGCTCCGCGTCGGTCAACGCTCCGAACCAGCGCTGCCACATCCACACGTACCACTCGCCCGGGCCCATCCGCCAACCCATCGAGCGGCGCGGCAGGTCGGGAAACTTCCGCCACGGCGGCACCAGCGTCGCGTGCTCGGCGAGCTCTTTCGCGATCGACTCTGCGAGCTGCTCGTCGGTCGTGAAGTAGAACCGTTTGAACATCGCAACTGCCGTCGAGCAGCGCGGTAGCTGCAGCTGCGACGACGCCGCGAGTGCGGGCGGCAGCTCCTCGCGCGCGACGCGCTCGAAGCCGAACCGCTCGAAGAATCGATCGGCATCGCTCGTCAGCAGCGACACCGAGGCGACCGACTGCGTGCCCGCGGGCTCGTCGCGCATCAGCGACTTGGCCCACGCCAGCCGATCGGCGACCAGTGCGGCGGCGATGTGCTGGTTGCGATGCGCATCCGCGACGGCGACCGAGCGGAGTAGCGCATGATTGTCCCATTGCTCGAGTCCCGCCGCGCCGACGAGCGCACCATCGAGACGCGCCACTGCGAAGCCGCGCGGAAACGCGTCGTCGAGGCCATCGAGCGGCAGGTTCACCGCGTGCAGCAACGCGACCAGCTCGTCGCGATCGCTCTCACTCGCCGGCATGATCGACACACGCGGCGGCAGCGCGAGCGCGGCCTCGAGCCCGTCGAGCCGGCCCGCGATCGTGCGGCGCGCGAGGCGAAACCGGGCACGCATCTCGTTGTCGGGCAGCGGAGTCGTGCTCGCCGGATCGGGAATTGGCCAGTGCAGCCGTCGCACCGGGCGCAGAAACACGGGACAGACTTCTTCTGCACACAGCGTGACGACGAGGTCGATGCCGTCTGCATCGGTGTCATCGACGAGCTTGCTCGCATGCGACGTGATGTCGAGCTTGGCCTCCGCCATGATCTCGATCGCGTACGGGTTCACCTTCGTCGGCTTGCTGCCGGCGCTCTGGATGTGGAACCGATCGCCGAACCGGGCACGCGCGAGACCTTCGGCGAGCTGGCTGCGCGCGGAGTTCGCGACGCACAGAAACAAGATGCCCGGCTTGAGCTCGCTCAAGCGACCTCCCGCCGGAACAACTGCCACGCGCCAGGGTCCCGCTCGCTCACGCAGCCTCCCGCGTGCGCGGAAACAACCACGCCGTCAGCGCCGCGGCCAACGCACCGCCCGCGAGCTGCGCCGCGATAAACGGCGCGACATCGTCGATGCGAATGCCTGCAAACGTGTTCGTGAACGAGCGCGCCAGGGTGACCGCCGGGTTCGCGAACGACGTCGACGCGGTGAACCAGTACGCCGCCACGATATAGAGCGCGACCGCCATCGGCGTCTTCGCGGGATTCGCACGACTCGACGTCGCGATCACGAACCACAGCCCAAACGCCGCGACGACCTCGCTGATGATCTCGCCGCGCGTCGAACGCACGTGCTCGGAGTGCTGCACGAGCTCGAGGTTGAACATCGCGTGTGCGAGCAGCACGCCGGCGAGCGCACCCACAAATTGTGCAACGAGGTAACCCGGCAGCTGCTTGCGTGGCAGTCGTTTGAACGCCGCCTCGATCAGCGAGACCAGCGGATTGAAGTGCGCACCCGAGATCGGGCCGATGCCGAGGATCAGCACGTAGAGAGCGCCGCCGGTTGCGATCGCATTCGCGAGCAGCGCGACGCCGGTGTTCCCCGCCGACAGCTGCTCCGCCATGATGCCGCTGCCGACGACAGCAGCAAGCAATAGCGCCGTGCCGAGCGCCTCGGCGGCGTAACTTCGGATCGGTGCCTGCGCGTCGAGGGTCATCGTCGATTTGCGATAGTCGCTTGAGTCATCGTCGTTTTACGATATTAGAGGCCCGCTACCAACACGCGTAGCCGGCGCAGTCCGTTCGGATCGA
>DATDCH010000635.1:0-21084 GCA_036524455.1 Kofleriaceae bacterium
ATGCGCAAAGATCTGCTGCTGTTCACGTACCTCCACCTCGCCGCCGCGCAGGAGCTCGGCAAGGAGCTCTTGAACCGCGGCGTCAACGGTGTCGCCTACGAGACGATCGAGCCGACGCCTGGTGACCTCCCGCTGCTCACGCCGATGAGCGCAGTCGCGGGACGCATGGCGGTGCAAGCGGGCGCGACGCACCTCGAGCGCGAGCGCGGCGGCAAAGGCGTGCTGCTGGGCGGCGTACCGGGCGTCAAGCGTGGACGCGTCACCGTGATCGGTGGCGGCGTCGTCGGCGCGAACGCGGTGAAGATGGCCGTCGGCCTCGGCGCGAACGTGACCGTGCTCGACGTCAACTTGAAGACGCTCGCGTACCTCGACGACATCTACGCGGGTCGCATCTCGACGCAGTATTCGGATCCGTTGAGCATCGAGCGCGCATGCCTCGAGAGCGATCTCGTGATCGGCGCGGTGCTGCTGCCCGGTGCGCGCGCGCCGCGCCTCGTCACCGAGCGGATGATCAAAGAAATGGAAGCGGGCTCGGTGATCGTCGACGTGTCGATCGATCAGGGCGGTTGCGTCGAAACGGCGCGGCCGACCTATCACGACAACCCGACGTACATCGTCCACGACGTCATCCACTACATGGTGGCGAACATGCCGGGCGCGGTGCCGCGCACGTCGACGTACGCGCTGACCAACGCCACCATCAAATACGTGCTCACGCTCGCCGACCACGGCCTCGAGAAGGCGGTCGCCGCGGTGCCGCACCTCGTGACCGGCATCAACACGTACAAGGGATCGGTGCCACACCCCGCGGTGGCCGAGGCGCTCGGGGTTCCTGCGAAACCGTTTCACGTCTAACCTGGGGTAACTCCCAGGAGTTTCGGGCAGGTCACGGGAACGAGCACCTGGATGGAATCTCGGGAACAATGTCAGCCTGGAGACAGGTAGACATGCCTGAATGGTCGCCGTGAAACAAAAGCGCAACGAGTTCGAGAGGCAGGCTCTCGCCCACGTCGATGCGCTCTACGGTGCCGCATATCGGCTGACCCGCAACGCACGCGACGCCGAGGACCTCGTGCAGGACTCGCTGCTCCGCGCGTACAAGTTCTGGGACTCGTTCCAGCAGGACTCGAACTGCAAGGCGTGGCTGCTGCGCATCGTGACGAACACGTTCATCAATGAATATCAGCGGCGCAAGCGTTCGCGCGAAGTGCTCGACGCGGCAACGGCCGAGCAGGACGCGACCGACGGCGTGCTGGTGCACACGACGGCGCGTGACAAGCAGTCGCCCGATCAGGCGCTGCTGCAAGCGAGCGTCAGCGACGACGTGCAGAAGGCGCTCGAGCAATTGCCCGACGATTTCCGCACCGCCGTGATCCTCTGCGACATGCAAGGCCTCTCCTACAAAGAGATCGCCGACATCATGGAAACGCCGGTCGGCACGGTGATGAGCCGACTGTTTCGCGGCCGCAAGTTGCTTGCAGCGGCACTGCGCGAGTTCGCGGTCGCCGAGGGCTACGTAAAGACCGACGACAAGAAGGCCGAAGCCAAGAAGTCCGAGGACAAGAAGTCCGAGGAAACGATCGATTTTCAGAAGTACCGCGCCGCCAAAGCGCGTGAGGGATCGCAATGAGCCTCTGTAAGACTATCGACACTCTCTCGATGGCGTATCTCGACGACGAGCTCGCTGCCGAAGAGCGTCACGAGCTCGAAGCACACTTGACGGAGTGCGCGAGCTGTCGTGCAACGCTCGAGAGCGAGCGAGCGGACCGCAGCCTGATTCGGCGCGCGCTGGCTGCGCCGGCTGCACCTGACATGTTGCGTGCGCGCATCTCGCGCGTGCTCGACGAGCAGGATCGGGTGGAGACCAAGGAGCAGCGGCGGCGCTGGACGTCGTACTTGTTGCCGAGCTCGGCGATCGCCGCGGCCGCTGCTGCCATCGCGCTGTTCGTCGGCGCGCAAGCGCCCAGTACCGAGCGCGTCACGAACGTCGCGAGCGACGCGGTGAAGCAAACGTCGCGGTCGCTACCACTTGAAGTCCAAGGCGCCAGTACCGGTCCGTGGCTGCAGCGGCACTTCGCAGAGAGCGTCGAGCCGCCACAGTTTGTCGAGAGCGGTGCCGAGCTGATCGGTGCGCGCCTGCTGCCGAACGGCATCAACGGTCACGACGCGGCGCTGATGTCCTACCAGGTCGTGCTCGCGGGCCGGGCCCCGTTCGTGTTGTCGGTGCTTGCGGTCCACGACCTGCGCGACCACGAGATGCGGGAAGGCGCGCCGGTGCGCATCAACGACCGCACGATGTTCGTGTTCGAGTCGAAGAAGGGCGAAGTGGTGGTGTCGTACGTGGCGCCCAACCGCGTCGGCTTCATGTTCGTCGCGCCCGAGCTATCGGTCGGCGAGCTGATCAGCCTCGTTGGCCGCATGAACCTCACCGGTCCCCAGTAGTTCTCCGATCCGAAGACCTCTGAAGCACTTCTGAGCACCTCTGAAGCACCTCTATAAGCGGTGGCTTCGTGATGCCGCGGACGTAACTCGGCTATCATCTCCGGCAGGGGAATGAGCCGCCGTATCCTTTTGATCGATGCTGACAAGGCATTCCGCGACACGCTGACGCAGCAGATCGGTCGATATCGAGTCATCGTGATGACCGAGCCCGACCCCGATCGCGGGCTCGCGCTGGCCGCATCGGATCCGCCAGACCTCCTGATCATCGCAGTCGAGGAGCCCGACAAGGCCGGGTTCAAGACGTTCCAGAAGGCGCGCAAGCAGCTCCCCGCGAAGCTACCGGTGGTGCTCGTCACGAAGTCGATGTCGAAAGACAGTTTCTCGAAGCATCGCAGCCTCAAGATCCACGCCGACGAGTACATCGACAAGCGCGGGCTCACGACGGACGAGCTCATCGGCAAGATCGACAACCTGATGGGGCTGGGCGATCTCCAGGAAGAAGATGTGTCGATTCCCGTCGAGGACGAGATCCCGATGGAGATCGCCGACGGTGATGTCGTGCTCGACGAGCAGCTCGATGACGATCCGGAGAGCGAGTTCGGAAATCCGCACGAGATAGCGACGGTCGGCGGCAACAACCAGATGCTCGTCGACTCGATGGTGTCCAAGGAGCTCGACGGCGCATTCGACTCGCTGCTCGCCGATGGGCCATCCGAGCTGCCCGACATGGGCTCGGTCCCCGAGATGATCACGCCGGCGAAAGCCGGAGCGATCGAAGTTTCCGGCGAGATCTCCGCGTCCGACTCGGTGCGGGAGCCCGTGCCGGAGCCCGTCGACGCAGTGCCCGAGGCAGCGCCCGCGGACGACTCGGGGATTCCGGAGCCGGTCCCGCACAAGATTCCCGACGACGAAGAAGTCGTTCCGCAAAAGAGCGAGTTCGATATCGAGGGCAGCATCCCCGAGCGGATCATGGACGGCGGACGCTCGACCGGCGGCTACGAGGCTGTCGAGGCAGCGATCGTGGCCAAGTCGGGCGAGCCGAACGTCGACGATCTGCCAGCTGCGCCGCGCCCCGACGACGCGCCGCTCGCATCCGTCGTGGTCGACGAGGAAACCGGGCACGAGGTCTCGGCGTCGTCGATCCCGATGGTCGACGACGACCTGGTCTCGCTCGACGACGACGAAGGGCTCGAAGAGATCGACGAGCCGTCGCCGGAGCCGTTCGAAGAAGCGAAGGTGGAGACGCCGACGGTGTCTCTCCCGCCGGTCAAGGAGCCGTCGGCGCCGATGCCGATGCCGATGCCAATCGTCGCCGAGCATGCGCGTGCAAAGCGCGCGACCGGCTCGCAAGCGTCGATCGATCTCGGCCTCGACAAGCTCGCCCAGGACGCCGAGTCCGAACAGTCGGGCGTCTACGACCGCAAGTCGCTGCGCAAGATCGGCGAGCTCGAGCGCCAGATCTCGCAGCTCAAGAACGAGCTCGAGCGGACGCGCACCGTCGCCGACCAAGCGGCCAAGGGCAGCGGCCGCGAGTCGCAGTTCTTGAACCTGCGCGAGTCGAACCTCGCGAAGGAGAAAGAGCTCAAGCAGGCCAAGACCGCGCTCGAGCAACAGAGCAAGGAGCTCGCCGAAGCGCAGGAGAAGCTGCGCCAGGCGTTGCAGGCAAAGTCGTCGCTCGAGACCAAGAACAGCGAGATCGAACACCAGCTCGCCGAGGATGGCGCAAAGGTCAAAGAGCTCGCGACGAGCTTGCGTGAAGCGACCGCGCAGGCCGGTCAGCTCGAGCACGAGCTCGAGACCAAGACCAAAGCGGCGGCATCCGCCGAGGCGACCGTCGCGCAGCTCGAGAAAGACCTCGCCAACGAGCGCGCCACCGGCGCTGCGTCGGCGTCGGAAGCCGAGCGCAAGCTGCGCAGCGAGCGCGATCACGTATTGATCCGTCACAAGGGCGAGCTCGCGGCGCAGAAGGCCGAGATCGAAGCGCAGCAAGAGCTCCTGATGGGGCGCATGCGCGAGGAGCTCGAGGCTGCGCGTGCCGCTGCCGTCGAGGAAGCGATCGAAGAGACGCGCCGCGCGAACGCCGCGGAGCACGCCGAAGTCGTCGGCAAGATCCAGGAGCAGCACAACGCGGAGCTCGTGCACATCAAGTCCGAGCACGCGGGAGAGCTGAGCCGCACGAAAAGCGAGCTCGGCGGCGAGATCGAGCGCCTCAATGGCGAGCTCGCCGAAGCACACGCATCTCGGGTCGCCGCGCTGCACGCCGCCGGCGAGGAGCGCGACGCCGCCCTCGCAGCTGCAAAGCAAGAGCGCGACGCGGGCATTGCCGAGGCCCAGCAGGATCGCGATGCGGCCGTCAATGCGGCCCACGCGCGGCGCGAAGCCGAGCTCGCGGCAGCTCACGAGCAGCGCGAGACCGAAGTTGCCGCGGTCGAGCAGTCGAAGGGCGATGCACTCGCCGCGGCCGAGACACAGCGCGTGCAGGATCTCGAGCGGCTCAAGGCGCAGCACGCGGCCGACGTCGAAGCGCGCGAAGAAGAGCATCAGGAAGTGCTCGAGCGCGACGCGCAGGCGCACGGCCAGGCGCTGGCGCAGCTCAAGCAACAGCTCGATCGGGCGATCGCGTCGCACGAGGTCAAGCTCGCCTCCGTACGTCACGACAACGAGGTCCTGGTCGCGAAGCATCACCAGGAAAAGGCCGAGCTCGCGCACTCCCACGAGCTCGCGATTGCGGCGCTCAACGAAGCCCAAGAGCAAGAGCTCGAGCTCATGGCCGACGGCGCGCGGCGCGCGGCCGACAAGCACCGCCAGGAGATGGCAGACACCCAGGCGAAGTACGAGCGCCAGATCTCCGAGCTGCAGAACAACTCCGCGCACGAGATCTCGGAGCTGACCAACCAGCTGCACGCGGCGAAGCGAGCCGCCGAGGAAGCCGCCGTTCGCCATCAGGCGGAGCGCGACGAGGCGACGCGCCTGCACGCCGAGCGGATCGACGAGATCGAGGCGAAGCACGAGCGCGAGCTGTCGATCGCGAACGGCGAGCACGCGAAGGCGAAGGCGGCTGCGGACGCGGAGCACAGGCACGCGATCGCGTCGCTCAAGAGCGAAGCCGATCGCATGCTGCGCCAGCTCGAGGACGAGCGCACGAAGGCGATCACCGAGCTCGAAGCCGAGCGCGAGGAGCTCCGCAAGGGTCTGACGGGCGCGCGCGACTCGCTCAAGCGGTCCGAAGGCGAGCTCGCGTCGGCGGTGCAGACGATCGCGGACCGCAATGCGGATCTGCGAGCGCACGCGCAAGCGATCGCCGAGCGCGACCAGCGGATCGCCCAGCTGCGCTCCGAGCTCGAGTCGCTCGAGCAAGAGAACGCGAACTACCAGGAGCAGGTGCTCCGCGCGTACCAGAAGATCAAAAGCGACGAGGCGATGGTCGCGCGTGCCCGCAAGGCCATGGCGATCGCGCTCACCGTGCTCGACGATGAAGGCAACCCGCAGTCATCGTCGTCGTAGCTCGATCTTCATCCGCGCTTCACGTTGGCCAGGTATGCTTGGGCATGCGCCGGCTGGTGGTCATGGTCGCGCTCGTCGGCTGCGGGCGAGTCGGGTTCGACCCGACGCCCGGCTCGGGGCCCGGCGATGACGGTGGCGGCGGTTCGGGCGGCGGTGATGGCGGTGGTGCCAGCGACGGCAGCATCACCGGCGGCGACGCGCCCATGCCCGACGCGCAACCGGCGGCGTGCGCAACCGCGATGACCGTGCAGGCCGGCACGCCGATCGCGATCAGCACGTGCGCCGGCAATAACGATCGGTTCGACGGTTGCGGCCCGAACAGTACCTTCGAGGTCGTGTTCAAGTTCTTCGTGCCGGCCACTGGCACGTACACGGTGCGTGCGTTCGATGCCGGCACGATGAACATCTCGAACACGACCGGACGCTTGAATGCGGGCTGCACGACGACCACGACCTGCACCGGCGTGCTGCAGACAACGTTTACGAGCGGGACGATCGAGTATTTCGTCGTCGAGGCGTCGTCGGGCGGTTGCACGAACATCGAGTTCGACGTGATGTAGCGATATCCCTGGCGCCTAGCAGTTCGTGCGGCCAGAGACGCGGCCTCCGTGCGCAGAGCGCAGTAAGCTGCCCGCGCGGTGCTGCGCCTCGTCCTCGCGATTGTCTGCGTCTCCACGGGCGCACCGTTCGCGCGCTGGGCAGACCCTGCCCCGCCGCTCGCGATCGCCGCGCTGCGCGTGGGCATCGCATCGCTGCTGCTGTTCGGCTTCGGCTGGCGCGAGATCCGCGAGCTCGGCAAGCTGCGCGGCCGCGAGCTGTGGCTCGTGATCGCGAGTGGGCTCCTGCTCGCGATTCACTTCGGCTCGTGGATCGCGTCGCTGTCGTTCACGTCGACGGCGGCGTCGGTGTCGCTCGTAACGACGAACCCGATGTGGGCCGCGCTATTCGGCACGTTCCTCGGCGATCGAGTGACGCGCCGCGAGCTCGCCGGCATCGCGATCGCGGTCGCCGGCTGCGCGGTGCTCGCGGGCGGCGATTGGCGCGCGGGCGGCGATGCGTTGATCGGCGATGCACTCGCGATCGTCGGCGCGATCAGCGTCGCTGGCTATCTCGTGCTCGGCCGGAGGCTGCGCTCGGCGGTGCCGCTGTTCCCGTATCTCGGCGTCGTCAACGGCATCGCGGCCGTCGCGCTCGCGATTGCGGCAACTGCGACCGGCGCGAACCTCATCGCGCTCGAGCCGCACGCGTACGTCGCGTGCGCGGGCGCCGCCGTGATTGCGAGCTTCGTCGGCCACAGCCTGCTCAATGCGGCCGTACGCGTGACACCGACGCACCTCGTCGCGCTGTTCGTGCTCGGCGAGCCGATCGGCAGCTCGCTGATCACGTGGGTCGCATTCGGCGAGCAACCACCGGCGCACGCGGCGCTGGGCAGCGCGATCGTGATCGCCGGCATCGGCGTCGGTTTCGTGAAGCGACGTTAGCTACTGCACGCTAGCCGGTTCGCGCTTCCACACGGTGCCGTTGGCGTCGACGAGCGTGCCGTCGGCCTTCGCCTGTAGCTCCATCGTGCGACCACCGATCGCAACCGTGATCTTGTCGCCCGCTTGCGTCCACGTCGCGGGTTCCACGATGTCGTCACCGATGAACGAACCCTTGCCGCCGGCGGCGAGCTCGAGCGTCTGGAGGCACGTCGGGTTTTCGGGCGTGCCCTGCGCGCAGCTGCCGCCGCTCTTGTACGTGCCGTCGGGCGCGGCAATGACGGTTGGTGCTGGCTTCGTGGTCGGCGCGGGCGCCGAGCGGCAGGCCGAGACAGCGAGGAGTGAACCGAGGACGAGGCTAATGATTCGCATGCAGCGATCAACGAGCAGAATCCGACGAGGATCTGCGCGATCTGGCGTGTAAGCCCGGCGCAACACGCGCGTTGCACACGAAGGCCTGAGCCCGACTCGCACGCGCGCTGCACCTCGGCCGCACCCGTGCACCTGCGGTGGCGTGCACGCGAAGTTGAACGGTTGCGCGGGCACGTCGCTTGCTGATGGCCGGTCGCATGAAGCGACTGTCACTCGTTCTCGTGGCGTGTGGAGCGTGCGTGCCGCTCGGCACGCAGTCGACGACTCCCTCCTCCTCCACCGCTCCGTCGCCGCCCGTCCAGGCTCCCCTCGATCCCGAGTCCGCCGCGTGGGCCGAAAAGCAGGCCGCGTTCGACGCCAAGTTTGCCGCCGAGCTTGCCGAGTTTCGCGAGCTGCAGCCCCGGCTCGCGGGTGGTGGCGCAGCCGATGCGAAGCTCGTCGCCGATGCCGACAAGCTGCGCGCGCGCTTTGTGAAGCGTTGCGTGGAGGAGTCCGGGTTCTCGACGGTGGCGTGTTGGAATGGCACGTTCGCGCGCGACATCACGGAGGCGCTCTCGAAGCAGCGGCTCCAGATCGGCGACAAGGTCGGCGCGTACGTCGAGGCGTACTCGCTGTTCTTCTATCCCGACCTGCGCAGTGAACAGGCCAAGCGCGAGGCCGCACGCCAGGGCGTCGATGAAGGGCCTGCCAACGTCAGGTCGCCGGAAGACATGCGTGAGCTCGAAGATCAGATCGAGTTTGTCGCCGAGGAAGTGCGCGCGGTCGTGCGCACGAAGACAACTGCGACGATTCGGTTCGCGGTGCGCGAGTCGTCGAGTACGGGTTACGAATGCGGCGATCGCTATGTCGTGGTTGCCGCAGATCCGACGACGGCATCGGGCAACAAGCTCGCCGTCAAACAGAAGTGCAAGGTGAGCCGACACGACGTCCAGCGCGAATCGTTTCCGTCGGTAACTGTCCCCGTCGAGGAAGTCGAAGGGCTGAAGGCCGGCCAGCGGGCGTTCGTGGTGTTTCCGAAGAAGACCAAGCGCGGGCATCTCATCGACGTGTGGCCCGACGCGTACACGAAGGAGTACATCCGGTTCCGCACGACCCGCCAGAAGAAGGCCGAGCCCGGTTATCCGTAGCGGTGCTGCTCAGGCGAGTGCGCGTGCGACGGGGGTCTCTTTGCCCTGGCGCCACAGCAAGCGCTCGATGCCGAGCAGGAGCGGACCGAACGTCGCCTGATCGAGCGCGGAGACCACGAAGCCGCCGCCGTGCTGCGCGAGGTGCTCGGCGTCGGTGGGCTCGAGCTGGTCGGCTTTGTTCCACACCAGGATGCGCGGTTTGTCGCCGAGGCCGAGGTCGTTGAGGATTTCTTCGACCGCGCGGATCTGCTGATCGCGATCCGGGTCGCTCGCGTCGACGACGTGGACGAGCAGATCGGCGTCGGCCATTTCCTCGAGTGTGGCGCGGAACGCGGCGACGAGCTCCTTCGGCAGATCGCGGATGAAGCCCACGGTGTCGGTGATCACGACCTCGCGCTCCTGCGGGAAGCGGAGGCGGCGGCTGATCGGATCGAGCGTCGCGAACAACTTGTCGGCGGCGAGCGCGTTGCCGTCGGTGAGCGCGTTGAGCAGCGTCGACTTGCCGGCATTCGTGTAGCCGCAGATCGCGATGATCGGGATCTCGCGGCCGGTGCGGCGCTGGCGGCGCAAGCGGCGATCGTCGGCGAGATCGGCGAGCCTTTTTGTGAGCAGCTGGATGCGCTCGCGTGCGCGGCGGCGATTGATCTCGAGCTTCGTTTCACCCGGACCGCGGCCGCCGAGACCGGCTTGACCACCGGGACCGGCGGTCAGGCGCGACATCATCGTGTTTTTTTCGACGAGCCGCGGTAGTGCGTAGCGCAGCTGCGCGAGCTCGACCTGCAGCTTACCGTCGCGACTCGACGCGTGCTGCGCGAAGATGTCGAGGATCAGCATCGTGCGATCGAGGACCTTGAGCTCGGTTGCTTCGCTGATCGCGCGCGCCTGACCGGGCGTGAGATCGGGATCGAAGATCACGACCTCGGCGCCGAGTTGCATCGCCCGCAGCAGGATTTCGTCGAGCTTGCCGCGGCCGACCAAGAATTTCGGATCCGGCTCGGGCCGGCGCTGCACGAGCACGTCGAGAACTTTGACGCCGGCCGTGCGGCACAGCTCGCGCAGCTCGGCGATGCGGGCTTCTGTATCGCGGGCGCGACCGATCTGGACATGCACGACCAGCGCGCGGTCCTTGCCTTGATCGGTGGAGGCGATGCGATGCACGCGGCCGAACTGCTGCTCGACGCGGGTGATCAGCTCGATGAAGTTGGTCTTCGCGGCCGTCGCCTGTTCGGCGGGCAGCTCGACGGCCGGACCGTCGGGGACCATGTGGGCGACGAACAGCTTGCCGGGCCGGCCCGCGGCATCGACGATGATCGCGGCGACGGCGTCGAGGCGGAGTAGCGCGAGGTCGGTGAGATCGTCGCGCGTCAGCGCTTCGTTGCGCAGGTGGGTGTGCACGAGGCGGAGGCCGCGGAAGCGTCCGCTGCCACCGCGGATACGACCGAAGTCGGGCAGCGTGATCTTCGAGGCGTCCCCGACCATCACGTGCTGGATCGCGCCGCGGCGATCGATGAGCACGCCGACCTGGCGATGGAGCTCCGCCGTCTGTGTCGCGAGCTGCGTGGCGAGCTCCGACGACACGATCTCGGTAGGCGCAACACGACGGCGATACAGGCGTTCCAGCGCCTTGATCTCGCTTGCCTTGAGTCCTTGAGTATTGCCCGTTACCTGATCGTTCACGCGAGAGCAATCTACCCGTTGCAGCGCGAAGTGCCACGGATATAGTCGCCTCTGTGAAGGGGAAATTCCGCGCGCTAGTCGCACATCCCCAGACCGAAGCGCTCGGCGAGCTGGCGGAATTGCTGGGCACCACGGGGCTCGCGGTCGAGACCGCGCGCTCGACGGTCGAAGCGCTCAACAAGCTGCGCTCGGCGCCCGCACATGTGATCGTCGCACACCACGTGACAGGCAGCTTCGACGGTGTAGGCATGCTCGAGGCGAGTGTGCTGCACGCGCCCGAGGCGCTCCGTATCGCGCTCGTGTCGTCGCCGGACGAAGCCGTCGAGCTCGATTATCGCCCCGCACACGGCGGCACGATCATCCGGCTGATCGCGCGGCCGAGCGAGCGCAGTCGCTTGGTGGCGCTCGTCAACGAAGGCGTGAAACTGCTCAACTTGGTCGAGCAGCAGCGCGACCTCGTGCGCAAGTTGTCCATCGATCAGACAAAGTTGCAGCGCCGCGAGCTCCTGCTCGACACCGTTGTCAAAGAGCGCACGAAGGAGCTCGAAGAGAGCTACGAAAAACTCAAAGCGGCGAACCGCCAGGCGCTGTTCGGTTTGGCCGAAGCGATCGAAGCGAAAGATCCGTACACGAAGGGTCACTGCGGCCGCGTCGCCGCGTACTCGCTCGTGCTCGCGAAGGAAGCCGGCTATCCGGTCGACGGCCTCGAGACGCTGGAGTTCGGCGCGTTCTTGCACGACATCGGCAAGATCGGCATCAAGGACGCCGTGTTGCTCAAGCCCGGCCCGCTCGACGACGCCGAGTGGACTCACATGCGCGAGCATCCGGTGAAGGGCTACGAGATCGCATCGAAGATCGAGATGCTCAAGCCGATCATGAGCGCGGTGCGCAATCACCACGAGCGCTGGGACGGCAGCGGCTATCCCGACAAGATGGTCTCGGATGAGATTCCGCTCGCCGCGCGCATCGTCGCGATCGCGGACGCGTTCGACGCGATGGCGACCGACCGACCGTACAAGCTGGCGCTACCGCTCGAAGAGTGCGAGGCCGTGCTGCGCAAGACCGCCGGCAAGATGTACGACCCCGAGCTGATCGAAGTGTTCGTGACGCGTCACCTCGGCGAGCTGTATCGCGAGGACTACGCCGACGAGCCGTACGACGACGGCCACTTCGACCAAGAAGCCGCGTCGAAGTAGCTCGCACAGCAACTCGATCAGCTGTGATAAGCATCGAAGGCGCGATGATCGACGTTCGCAACGCGACGAAGCGGTTTCGGACGGTCACCGCCGTCGACGGTGTTTCCCTGCGCGTCGAGCCCGGGCAGGTCGTGGCGTTGCTCGGCCCCAACGGAGCGGGCAAGACCAGCTTGATCCGGATGATCCTCGGGATCATGCTCCCCGACGCGGGATCGATCGAGCTACGCGTCGGCGAGCGCGCAGCGGTGCGCGCAGACATCGGCTACCTGCCGGAGGAGCGCGGGTTGCACAAGGGCGTGCCGATCGTCAGGACGCTCGAGTTCTACGGCGCGTTACTCGGGCTGCCGCGCAAGCAGGCCCGGCCCCGTATCGATGCGTGGCTCGGCCGACTCGGGCTGTCCGATCGCGCCGGTGAGAAGATCGAGGCGCTGTCCAAGGGCAACCAGCAGAAGGTCCAGCTGATCGCGACGCTGCTGCACGAGCCGAGCTTGGTCATGCTCGACGAACCGTTCTCGGGGCTCGATCCGATCAACCAAGAGCTGCTCATCGCTGTGATCGGCGAGCTGCGCGCGCGGCGAGCATGCGTGCTGTTGTCGGCGCACCAGATGAGCCTCGTCGAGCGCGTCGCCGACCGCGCGATATTCGTTCGCGAGGGGCGCATCGTCCGCGAAGGCTCGTTGAGCGAGCTGCGCTCGGATGGCACCGACCTGCACGAGCTCTACGTTCGGCTGATGGGGGCGTCATGACGGCATGGCGACAAACGCTCGAGGTCGCGCGCTGGGAGCTACGTCGGTTCTTCAAGTGGCGCGACGTCGTGTTGTCGCTCGTGATCGTCGCCATCGTCAGCGTGACGACGTGGGCTGTCTCGGCGTGGCAAAGCAGCTCGCGTGACACGGTTCGGATCGCGGTGATCTCGGAGCTCGAGCTCGGCTCGATCCCGGGGTTCGAGCTCGAGTCGCGTCCCGCCGGCGACGAGGCCGCGCTGCGCGCCGAAGTCGAGCGCGGTGATCGCGACGGGCTCGTGATCGCCTCCGCCGAGCGAATGCGCGTGATCGTGCGCAAAGAGCCCATGTGGCTCGGCGCCGTTCGAACCGCGGTGACGAGCGCCGTGCAGGTCAAGCGGCTCGAGCAGCTCGGCGTCACCCCCGAGGCCGTCGCCGGCGCGCTGGCACCGGTGCCGACCGCGATCGAGCTGACGAGCGGAACGCACCGCGGCTCCGCGAAGTTCGCCGCTGTCGTTCTGATCGTGCTGATGCTCATCTTCTTGTTCGCGGGCACCGGTTACCTGTTCATGTCGATCACCGGCGAGAAGCAGCAGCGCGCGACCGAGCAGCTATTCACGATGGCAACGCCGCAGGTGCTGATGGACGGCAAGCTGCTCGGCGCCAGCGCCCTCGCGACGCTCTCGGTCATTCAGATGCTCGCGATCACGCTCGTGACGTGGCACTCGTTCAGCAGCAACAGCCTCGCCAGCGTGCTCGGCGCGCTCGCCGGAATCGGCGCCATCGATCTCGTCGTGCTGCTCGGGTTCGCGCTCGCCGGCGCGGCGTTTTGGATGGCAACGACCGCCGGGTTGTTCGCAACGATCGACGACCCGAACAGCTCGGCACGCTCGTCGGTGATGATGCTGCCAGCGCTGCCGCTGTCGGTCGCATTCATCGGCCTCGGCAGTCCGGACAGCAGCATGATGCAGATCCTGTCGTACGTGCCGATCACCGCGACGACCGTCATTCCCGCCCGGCTGGTGCTCGGCGAGGTCGCACCGGTCACGATCGCGGTCAGCTTCGCAGTGCTGCTCGTGTCGACCTGGTTCTTGCGGCGGATCGCCGCGCGCATCTACCAGGCCGGCATGTTGATGTACGGCAAAGAACCGGGGTTCGGCGAGATGCTGCGCTGGTTGCGGCGCGCTCGCTGACCCAAGCGGACCGCCCGCTCGCTGGACGCTGATATGCTCGTGCGCTCGTGGTCGCGCGCCGTCGCATTCAGCGCTTCGAGCTCGTCGCCTTGCTCGGCGGCGGGACGCTCGGGCTCGTCTATCGTGCGCGCGATCCGCAATTGCAGCGCGACGTCGCGATCCGCGTGATCGACGACGACCTCGTCGCGCAGGCACGCGCGATGGCGCAAGTCTCGCATCCAAATCTCGTGCAGGTGTTCGAGGTCGGCGAGGACGACAGCGGCACCTCGTTCATCGTGATGGAGGACGTCGCCGGTCGCGACCTCGCGACGTGGCTGGCGGCCAAACTGCGCAAGCCTGCGGCCGTGATGGCCGTCTTCGCGCAGATCGGGCGTGGGCTCGCCGCGGCACACGAGCACGGCATCGCGCACGGTGATTTCAAGGCGACCAACGTGCTCGTCAGTCCCGACGATCGGCCACGCATTACCGATACGGGTCTGACCCGCGAGCCCGCGAGCGTCGCGTCGGATGTCCGCGCGTTTTGCGCGACGCTGCGCGCTGCGCTTGGCGCCGATGCGATGCCGAAGCGGTTGCGTGCCGCGCTCGATCATAAGACTCCCGAGCTCGCCAGCGTGATCGCCGCGCTCGAGCCGCGCAGCTCGCGCAAGCGCCCGCGCTATGTCCTAGCCGCGAGCATCGCCGCGCTCGTCAGTGGCGGCGCGACCGCAACGATCATGCTGCTTGCCGGCACCTCCGACCTCCCATGCGACAAGGGACCGACGTGGCTCACCGCGTTCGACCTCGGCCGCGTGCGCCACTACGAACGCACGCATCCAGACGCCGCCGGCATCGCGGCCACGCTGACCGCGCTCCAGACGAAGCTCGACGGCCAGTTCGGCGACGTCTGCACCGGCATGCGGCAGAAGTCGATCACCGACGAGCAAGCGACGATGCGCCGTGCATGCCTGGCGCGGCGCGTATTCGCGTACGACGACATGGTCGATCGCCTCGTTGCCGGCGCGCCTGGCACCGCGCACCGCATCCGCGTCTCCGATGGCGGCGAACCGTGCGTCGAGACGGTCGCGCCCCCGTTTACCGACGAGGAGCGCGTGCGCTCGCTCTGGGTACGGTTCGCGCGCAGCGGTGAGCTGGCGACGCCGGCGACCCGCGCGCAGCACGAAAAGGTTCTCGCCGAGCTCGATCGCGATGCGCTCGCCGCCGGTGAGCTGGAGCTCGCTGCGCTCGTGGCGATTCACCGCGCGCACGGCGAGAGCGATCCGCAAGCTGCGCTGAGCTACGCGAAAGCCGCCGACGACCTCGTCAAGCGGTTCAGGGGAACGGACGCACTCCGCGCGCAGATCGCGCAGGCGTACATGCGCGCTGCGTTCCTGCAGAGCGACCACGTCACCGCCCTGAAGCACGCCGAGCAGGGCATCGCGATCGTCGAGAACGCGAAACTGAACCTTCCAGAGCTCGAGCTCGATCTGCGCGTCCACCATGTCGGCGCGCTCACCGCCATCACCGAGCGCCGCAAAGATGCCGTCGCGGCGGGCGAGATTCTCGTCGCCCGCGCGAAGCTGCTGTTCGGCGAGCGCGACACCAACTATGCAACGGCGCTCGACGCGCTCGCCGGCGCGAAGCGCGCCACCGGCGACTTCGCCGGCGCGGTCGTCCTGAGCAAGCGAGCGCTCGACCTCTTCAGCGCGACGCTGCCGCCCGGGCACTCACAGCTCGTCGTGCAGCACCTCGACTACGCTCGCGACCTCGCGTCGATGGGGTCGGCCGAAGCGGCGCGCGAGCAGTTCGCGGAAGCGGCGAAGTGGATCGACAAGAACGACAGCGTGCGCGCGCAACGGTCGTCGATTCGCCGGCAACTCGCGTCGGCCTCGTTCGAGACGGGACAGACCGAAGCTGCACTGGCGTTCGCGCGCGAGGCCGTCGAGAACGCGCTTGCCGACAACGGGCTAACGCATCTGCGGACCGTCGAGGCGTATCAGACACTGCTCGACATCGAGCTCGAGCTCGACCGGCTCGGCGACGCCGAACGAACGCTCGCAGCGCTCGCACGCGTGTTTGCCGCCGACGCGAAGCGCGATGCCGTGTCGCGGGCCTGGCTGACCGGGATCGAGGCCGACGTCGCAAATCGCCGCGGCAAGCCGCGTGACTGCGAGCGGCTCGTGCGGCAGGCGCTCGCGACGCTCGACGAGCTGAAGGCCGAGGAGCGCGCGCGCGGACCGCTACACCGCATGCTCGGCGAGTGCCTGATCGCGCTGCGCAGGTGGCAGGACGCACGCGTCGCGTTCGAGACCGCCGGCTTGATCGCGCGCAAGGCACGCGTGCGCGACGATCAGCTCGCACTCATCGATCTCGGCCTCGCGCAGGTCGAGCTGGGCCTGGGCAACCGCGCCGCCGCCCGGTCGCGCGCGACGGCAGCGCGGCTCGTCCTCGACAACCATCCCGCTCAGCTACGCGCCCACAAGCTCGCCGATCAGATCATCGGCGACAAGCGCCGCTAGCCGGGGCACTCCGCTTCAACCTCGTAGCACGCATGGCATTTCAGGCCGCTGGCGCGCTGATCGACGAATTTCGACGCGTCGTCCTTCACGTTCCGTGAGACCCGTCTCTACCCGATATGAAAAAGGGTTGGTTTCTCCCGGGCTCGTTGGTCGGTGCGGTCTTGTTGGTGGGTGGTTGCTTCGAGTCTGGGACTTTAGAGCTCGATCCGGCGCGCGTGGCGCCGCTCGATCTCGTGATGGAGAACCGCGTCGTGCTGACGCCGGGACATCAAGTGACGGTGCAGGTGGAGATTCGCCGCGAGGAACCGGATCCCGAGCATCCCGTGATGCTGGCTCTCACCGGTGGCGGCACTAGCGGCGTGACGGTGACGCTCGACACCACGCTGACCAAGGGAAATCTAGCGACGCTCGCGATCGCGGTGAGCGACACCGCGGCGCCGCAGGAGATCCACTACGCGTTGGACGGCAAGCTCGCGTTCTACGAGGACCACGAAGCGCTGGTCGTGAGCGTGCAGGCGCCAACCACAGGCGGCGCTGATGTCGCCGGGGCCGAGGAATACGCGCCCGGTGTGACGGGCGTCGTCAAGGCGCTCACGATCAACGGCGAGGTGATCACGTACGAAGTGATCAACGGCCTCGCGATCGTCGGCGGAGACGTCGTGCTCGGTGATGCAGCCACGCTCGAAGCGCGACTGCAAGCGCGCAGCGCGACGTGCAATCCGTCGCTGCATACCGACTTCGCGTGCAGCGCGTGGACCGACGGCGTGATCGGTTACTCGTTCGCGAACAATTGGGGCGACGACGACGAGAACCGGCGGATGCGGACGATCATCGAAGACGCGATGGAGGAATGGACCCGGCAGATCGGCATCCGTTTCGTGCCGCGCACGTCAGGCGAGTTTCTCCAGTTCCGCGACGGCGATGGTTGCTCGTCGGGACTCGGGCGCGTGGTGTTTACCGGGTTCGATTCGCAGAGCATCACGCTCAACAACAGCGGATGCGACACCAAGGGAATCGCGATGCACGAGATCGGCCACGCGATCGGCCTCTATCACGAGCAGCAGCGTAACGACCGCAACAACTGGGTCGTCGTTGATTTTGGCGCGGTCAAAGAAGACAAGATCGGCAACTTCTTCCAGTTCGGCGACTTCATCGTCGACCGCGGTGCATACAACTACGGATCGATCATGCACTACCGCTGGGATGCGTTCGCGAAAGACGAGACCGCGTGCAACACGGGTCGCGTCTTGTCGCCGCCCAACTTCGCGCACTGCAGCGTCTACCCGACCGATCCGCCTGAAGCCATCATTGGCCAACGCGACAACCTCAGCGAGGGTGATCTGTACGGCGCCTACCGGCTCTACCCGCCGGTGTTCCGCATCCTCGGTGCGACGGCCGGGCAGTCAGGTGATCGATTCTCGCTCAGGCTCGATTACGATCGCGGTCGGCCGCAGGTCGATCGCGTCGTGTGGACCAGCGATCGCGTAGCGACTCCGCTGGGCACCGGTAACGCGATCACGATCCGCGCGAGTCAGGTACCTGCCGGCCTCAACAACATCACCGCGAGCTTTGTGGTCGACGGCATCACGATCACGTCACGCAGTATGGTGCTCAACTTCTCGAACGCCGGGCCGACGATCTCGGTGGTCGCGAGCAACGGCAACACGCAGCAGCACATGAACCAGGTGTTCTCGCTGATCGCGACTGCGACCGACGCCGAGGACGGCGCGTGCGTCGATTGCCGCTTCACGTGGAATCCGGTGCCGACGACGGGCTCGACCGACACCCGCATCGGTTCCTTCCGGTTCACCGACGCGGGCCCGCAAACGATTAGCGTCACCGTCGAGGATCTCGGTGGCGCGACCGCCACGGCGACGCTGACCGTCGATATCGTCAACACGGCGCCGACCGTGACCATCGTGCGGCCGACGGACGGCATCGTCGTCGCGAGCGGCACATATTTGTTCTTGTCGGGACGTGGCAGCGACATCAACTCCAACACCGGCACGCTGCCATGCACGTCATTGCGTTGGACGAGCAGCAATGCAAGCGATGTGTTCTCGTCGGCCACGGGATGCAACCCGACCCTGCGCCTGGCGGGCGGCGCCGGCCCGCGGACGCTCACGCTCCTCGGCACCGACGGCCATCTGTGGAGCGCACCCGACACGGTCGACTTTACGGTGTCGGCGTGTACCGCGACGGGGTGCCCGCCGACGGCGTACTTCGAGCTGTCAGAGCCTGACTTGCCGGACGTCTACTTCATCGAGCGCGAGATGGCGATCATCATCCGGCTCGGCGACTCCGAGCACAACGAACCGATCACGTACCGCGTGTACGGTCGCCGCGTCGGCCAGACGACGACGTTCCCGATCGCGACCGGATCGGAGATGCTGCTCGACGAGACGACGCTCTCGAGCGCGGTCGATCTGTGGACGCCTTCCGCGAGCGTCGACGGCGGCTGGCCGTTCTGCTCGACCGCGTCGCAATACCGCGACTACCAGATCATCCTCGAAGCGACCGACAGCACCGGCATGACGACCACGTTCTCGCGCACCGTCACGCTGGGCTGCAATCTGATCTGACCACAGCATTGGCGCTAGCGTCACTGCCGCTCACTCGTTAGGTGACCGGCGTTGCCGCTAGCGCTTTTTCTTTTTCGGCAGATCGCGGCGCTCGATCTCGGCGCCCTTGAGCGTGTACGCGACGCCTGCGCGCTCGGCATCCCACGGCAGGACGATCGAGTCGCTGTCGCCCGCCGGCACCTCGTTGAACGTCGCGGCAGTGAAGCCAACCGCGGGCTTCGGCTCGACGACGAGCTCGGTCGCCTTCTTGCCCTTGACGAGCTTCCACGTCGCCTCGAGCACGTTGCCGCTCATCTCCTTGCGGACCTCGATGTTGACGAGCGGTTGGAGCTGTCCGCTCCATACGGTCCACAGCATCAACAGGTCGCGCGAGCCGCCGTTGCCGGTCTGACGCACGATCGCCGACACGATCTGTTGGCCCTTGGGGCCGAGCGGCATCAGCTCGACCTTCTTGACGTCATCCGCCGACGCAGCCGGCAGCGACACGTACGCGTACTGTTCGGTGAGCACGCCGATCACGGTGCCGCCCGCGATCAAGCGCTCCTTGCCTTTGCGATCCGGCTCGAGCTCGACGAGCGTGTCGAGCTTGATGTCGGTCTTCTTGAGCCGCACCGTCATCAAGAAGTCGTCGAGCATGTCTTTGCGGTCGCCGAGCTCGATCGGCTGCTTGATGGCGACGGGCGTGAGGTCGCCACCGGTGGCCGCGTCGGAATCGTGGAACACGAGCTCGAGCGCGAACGAGGTCGTTCCCGGCGAGAAGTCGGCGATCGCGCCGGCGGGAATCATCACCTCGACGGAGAATCCCTTCGGCTGCAGCGAATCGGCGGCCTCGACGCGCGCCGGCTTCGTGATCTTCGGCTTCGCCATCGAGTTGCCGGGATAGACGTCGACGACGACGGGCCGCGCGCCTGCCGCGAGCGATAGCGTGACGTGATCTTCTTTGCCGCCCTTCACGCGGATCACGCGGTCGTCCTTGATGTCGAACGCGAACGCGATCGCTTTGCCATCCCAGGCGCAGCGCACTTCGACGGCGCCGTCTGCGGGCGCGCCGACGCGGGTCAGCACGTGCTTGTCGCGCCAGTCGTCGAGCAGGCCGTCGATCGACAGGTCCGAGGTCGGCACCATGTCGCAGCGATTGCCGCTCCCCGGGACCGCGGGAACTTCTGTCGAAGTCGTTGCGGAGCTCTCCGTGCGTGGTGTCACGATTTGTTGCGCCGGTGTCGTCGAGCTACTCGCCGGCTTTTGCGTCGGGGCACTGGACCCACAGGCCAGCAGTACCAGGCAGATGGTTGGCCTCCACATCGGGGCGAAGATAACCCGGCTTGACACCCGAGGGGCCATGGCCAGGTTGGGCCCACCGCTATGCGCAAAATCTCGCTACGACGTTTGTTGTCCAAGCTGGCGGTGATCGCACTCGCGACCTCGTCTCCCGCCCTCACCTCCCCGAACGACCAGGTCGCGCCCGACGCGGAGCTGGTCGCCGACGGGTTCATCGACGCGGGCAATGTCGACAAGCAGGATGCAGCGGCGCTCCTCGGCCGCGGCCTCGCGATCGCGCTCGACGGCATGAAGCCGATCGATGCCACGCACCTCGCGTCGAGTTGGGCGGTCTCGCCTGATCCGATGCGGCGGCTCGGCATCGCGCGCGCGCTCGAGTGGTCCTTCCCGCTGATCGGCGACGGGCTCGTGATCGAGCACCTGTCCCGCGATCCGGATCCGGCCGTGCGCGCCGCGTGTGCACGAGCCGCCTGGATCCGACGTGCAGTCGGAGGCGACCTAGGCGTACTCGACCGCCTGGCCCGCGACCCCGTCCCCGAGGTTGCCGCCATCGCGCTGTGGCCACGCTGACCCCTGGAATGCACGCGGCCGGGTTCAGTCCTGCCGCCGAGGGACGACGTTGAATCAGCTTCCGTATGGTATAGGACGACGGTGCTAGAGACCCTCGCCAAGGGATTCCGTGCGGCCCGCCAGCGGCTGACCGGCGTCGCCGAGCTCACCGACGAAGTCATCGACGAAGCGCTGCGCGACGTTCGCCTGTCACTGCTCGAAGGTGACGTCGAGTTCAAGGTCGTCAAACGCTTCCTCGAGCGCGTCAAAGAGCAAGCACGCGGCAAGCAGATCGAGCTACGCGCGAAGAGCCAGGAGTACGGCACCAAGTCGATCACGCCGGAGCAGGCGTTCATCGCGATCTGTCAGGAAGAGCTCGTCAAGATGATGGGCCCTGTCGACACCGAGCTGAAGTGGAGCAAGAGCAAGACGCCGACCGGCATCATGATGTGCGGTCTACAGGGCTCCG
>DATDCH010000636.1:0-9350 GCA_036524455.1 Kofleriaceae bacterium
CTATCAGGATGCGTGGGATTGCATGCAGCTCGCCGATCAGCGGCTCGCGACGCGCATCTACGTCAACTTCGCGAAGGCGATCGCCGCGTACGAGTTCACGCTGATCTCCAAGGACGCGCCGTTCGACAAGTGGGCCGACGCGGGCTTTCCAGTGAACGGAACGCAGGTTTCACCGTCGGCGATCCGCGGTGCGCGTTTGTTCGTCGGCAAGGCCGCGTGCGCGGAGTGTCACGCCGGCCCGCTGTTCACCGACAACGAGTTTCATCAGATCGGCGTGCCGCAGCTCGGCCAGTACGTGCCGACGACGAGCGATTGCCCGGTGAACGGGTGGTGCGACTGCGTCAGCAACGACTTCAACCTGCCCGAGAACTGTTTACCGATCGGCGCGCGCGACGGTCTACGCAAGTTGCAGGCGAATCGGTTCCGCCGCGACTCGGAGTGGAGCGACGACGAAGAGTGCCGTCGCCACTTCGCGCTTCACGCGCAGGCGAGCTACGCCGAGGAGCATCCCGAGGAATGCGATGGCCGCGTCAAGTACTACAGCCTCGCGCTCACCGACGAGCAGCGCGGTCAGTGGAAGACACCCGGCCTCCGCGATGTCGCGCTGACGGCGCCGTACATGCATAACGGCATGTATAAGACGCTGCGCGAGACGATCGTCCACTACAACGACGGTGGCATTCACGATCGCGGCGGCGAGTCGATCGGCGTGATCGACGAGAAGGTCAAAGTGCTCAATCTCAGCGAACAAGAGATCGACGATCTCGTCGCGTTTCTCGAGAGTCTGACCGGTCAGCTCGATCCCGCGGTGATCGCAGAGCCGACCGTGCCTCCTGCTTCTGCGTTTTAGAAAGGACTACGGATGAACAAGCTTGGATTGGTGTTGGTGTTGGTTGCCGCGGCGGGTTGTGGGGATAACCGGGAGGCGCCGGTCGTCGATTCAGGCGGTGGTGGCAGCGATGCCCAGAGTGCGGTCGCCCGCGGCCAGTACCTGATGAACGTGCTCGGTGCGTGCACGTTCTGTCATACGCCGCTGTTGCTGAACGGCATGCGCGATCCGGCGAACCTGCTCGCCGGCGTCGATTGCTTCTTCGACGCGGACAGCCCGAGCGGCGTGGACAACGGCAACGGGATGGGCTGCTTGTCGACGCGCAACCTGACCAATCATGCTACCGGTCTCGCGAACGCGACTGACACGCAGATCAAGAACGCGTTTCGCAACGGCATACGCACCGACAACAAGCTGCTCGCGCCGGTGATGCCGTACTGGATCTTCCACAACATGACGGACGATGACGCTGACGCGATCGTCGCGTATCTGCGCACGGTACCCGGCGTCGACCACCCGGTGCGGCCGAACGAGCCGCCGTGGTCGCTGTTCAACGACGGGATGATTCCACCGGTGCCCCTTGTCAATCCCACCACCGACATCCCGTTGCCGCGCGGCGGCGTCAACAACGCGAGCGCGATGCGCGGGCGTTACCTGTCATCGATGGCGGGCCTGTGCATCGACTGCCACACGCCCGAGGTCACCCCGGCGACGTTCTTCCCGCTCGACTTCTCTCGCGCCTATGGCGGCGGTCGCGTGTTCCCGAAGGAAGCACTCGGTCTGATCGACCCGTCGTATCCCGCCTTGATCATGACGCGCAACCTGACGTCCGACGCGACCGGTCTCATGGGTTGGTCGCGTGACCAGATCAAAGGCGCGATCGCCGAAGGCCGCGACCGTGACAACAAGTCGGTCTGCGCGGCCACCCACGGCGGTGCGATTTCGCCGTACGCCGCGCTGGAGGAGCAGGACCTCGACGACATCACCGAGTACATCTACAGCCTCCCGGCGGTGGCGAACGATACGACGACGTGCATGGGGCCGGGTTGTGGCAACTGCGCAGGTCCGCCGGTGCCCTGAGTGCTTGTTCGCCTGACTGCCGTCGTCGCGCTCGCGGGCTGTTCCGATCCTCCAGTGATACCGCCCGATGCGGAAGTCTTGCCGATGGAGATGCCACCGCGGTTGTCGGAGACGGGGCTGTACAAGGACATCGTGACCAAGACGCTGGCGTCGCGCCTCGTCGAGTTCACGCCGGCGAACGTGCTGTGGTCCGACGGCGCGGAGAAGCTGCGTTGGTACCAGCTGCCGATGGGCGCGATGATCGACTCGGCCGACCTCGACCACTGGCGGTTCCCGGTCGGCACGAAGTTCTTCAAAGAGTTCGCTCTCGACGGTAAGCGGCTCGAGACGCGCCTGATCTGGCGGGTCGGCGACAGCGGCAACCGCGAGAAGGACACGCTCGTCGGCTCGTTTGTATGGAACGACGCCGAGACCGAGGCGTTCTTCGTCAAGGACGGCGAGCAGAACGTGCGTGGAACGCAGCACGATGCACCGTCGGCGGAGCTGTGCTGGCGCTGTCATCTCGGCGAGCCGGGGCATGCACTCGGCGTCACAGCGTTGCAGCTCGGCGATGTCTCGGCGCTTCCACTCTCGGATCCGCCACCGGCGGGCACCACGTACGCTGCGCCGAATGCTGCGCTCGGCTACCTGCACGCGAACTGCGGCCATTGCCACAATCCAAACGGTGGCGCGTGGTCCGACTCGCGCATGATCTTGCGACTTGCGGTCGATGACCGCGACGCCACGCAAAATCCGATCGTGCAGACCACCGTCGGTGTCGCGCTCGAGCAATGGATCGGACACGGCTACGCGTATCGGATTGTTGCGGGCGATCCTGACCAGAGCGCCGCGTTCTATCGCATCACGCAGCGTACGATGATGGTGCAAATGCCTCCGCTCGCGACGGAACGCACGGATGATGCGGGCATTGCCCTCATTCGCTCATGGATCCAATCGCTATGAAGCGCGCCGTGCTTGCCTCGCTGCTCGTTGCGACACCCGCGCTCGCGCAGGCGCCGGACCCGCAACCGCCGCAGCCGCAGCCACAGCCGCAGCCGCAAGAGCCGGAGCCGCCGCCCGACGAGCCGCCGCCCGCCGCACCGACGGTGCAAGACCTCGAGCAGCGGCTGCAAAAAGTCGAAGAGGAGCTCGAAGCGGCGAAGGACGACAACGCGTTTCTCGAGGACAAGATCGCCGGACTGGTTCCGCTCAAGATCGGTGGCTATCTCGATATCGGCGCGTTCGTGACGAGCGGCAACGGTGCCGGCACGCGCGCGGACTACGTAGGCACCTACTTCCCCGACTACGCGGACGTCGTGCCCGGCTCGTGGGTGTTCTGGGGCGACCCGCTGACGACGCAGATCAACTCGCGCGGCGATGTCGCGGATAGCGGTGAATCGCGCGCCGTCGTGTTCGATCCGATCAACTCGCGCGGCAAGTCGACGATGCTCGTCAATGCGGTCAACCTGACGCTGTTCTCGGGCATCGGCGAAACTGCACAGGTCAACGCGAGCGTCGATCTCGTGCCGCGCGCACGCGACATCTCGGATCCGGGCGGGCTGTTCGTCGGCGACTTCCTCGACGTCAAGCTCGCGTACGGCGAGTGGCGACCGCGCATCGAAGCAGCGGATGTGATGTTCCAGATCGGCAAGTTCGACTCGGTGCTGGGCTTCGAGTACCGCTCGATCGAGTCGCCCGATCGCATCGGCGTCGTGCCGTCTTTGATCTGTCGCTACACATGCGGCCGGCCGATCGGCGTCAAGGCACGCGGGCGTTTCCTCGACGAAGCGCTCGTCATCAACGTGGCCGTGACGAACGGCAGCTACTTCAACGAGACGTTCCCGTTCGCCAGCGAGACCGACACGAACAACATGAAGACGGGCGGCGGCCGCATCTCGTATCTGATCGCAAACAAGATCGAGCTCGGTGTGTCGGGCGCGTGGGGCGCGCAAGACTTCCAGCCTGCGAACGACGTCTACCAGTGGCACTACGGCGCCGACCTCCACGTCGACTGGAAAGACCTCGAGGTCACCGCCGAGTACGTGCAGGGCAAGGCCAAGGGGGTCACGTCGGATACCGAGCCCGACGATGCGCTCTGCGACGTCGCGCCATGCCTTGACTACAAAGGTGCGTATGGCCTCGTTGCGTACCGCGTCACGAATACGTTCGTGCCCTACCTGCGCGTCGACTGGCGCGATGCATTGCATGAATCCGGCGCCAGCTTCGTCTACATCTCGGCGGTGCTTCGCGGCACCGTCGGGTTGCGCGCGGAAATCGGCACCCGCGTGATCGCGAAGCTCGAGGCAACCAAGAGCCGCGAGCTCGAAGGGCCGCAGTTTCCCAACGACGTCGTCACCAGCTCGCTGGTGATCAAGTACTAGGAGCGCTCATGCGAACGACGATCATCTTCATCGCGATGGCACTGCTGGCCGGCGATGCCAGCAGCAAGGGCGCGAACGGCACGGTGCGCGGCAACGTGAGCGTGCTTGTCGCAGGCAAACCGAAAGCCGACAAGAAGGGCGTCGTCGTCTATCTCGAGAACGTGGCCGGCACGGTGGCGAAGCCGAAGAAGAGCGCAGTGATTCGCCAGCGCGAGAAGCAGTTCGATCCGCCGCTGACGATCGTCGTCAAAGGCACCACGGTCGACTTCCCGAACGAGGACAAAATCTTTCACAACGTGTTCTCGGTCAGCCGGCCGGCGCGCTTCGACCTCGGTCTCTACAAGAGCGGCACCGCGAAGTCCGTCGAGATGAAGCGCGCGGGCACCGTCGACGTGTACTGCAACATTCACCCGGAGATGATCGCGAAGGTGAAGGTGCTCGAGAACGGCTACTACACGATCACGGGCAGCGACGGGAAATTCGAAATCGGTAACGTGCCGCCCGGCGAATATCCGGTGGTGGCGTGGCTGCCGACGGGCGACGAAGTGAA
The DNA here is from genome assembly GCA_036524455.1 of Kofleriaceae bacterium. GTDB lineage: Bacteria > Myxococcota_A > Polyangia > Haliangiales > Haliangiaceae > JABFXX01. The sequence continues at coordinate 4,820 of DATDCH010000636.1, forward strand.
GGGCACCGTGACCGTGAAAGCAGGTGAGGCGGCCGACGTGAAGCTCGAGGTCAGCGAGGTGGCGAAGAAGGACACCCACACGCGAAAGGACGGCACGCCATACGGGCGTTACAAGTAATCCTGCTGCTGCTCGCCGCGTGTGAACCTCCGAAGCGCGCGCCCGTCAAGCGCGAGGATGCGGCCGTCGCCAAGGTCAGCGACGCCGCGGCTGCGCCTATGGTCGACGCGACCGAGGCGAAGGTGTTCATCACCGGCGCGGGGCGTTGCGGCGAGTGTCACGAGAAGATGTACGACGAGTGGGAAGTCTCGGGGCATGCGGACGCGATGACCTCCGCGTTCTATCGCGCATCGGTAGCGGCCGCGAACGACGCGACGTGCGATCGCTGCCACGCGCCACTTGCCAAGGTCGCGCCGCGCGACATGACGGCCGGCGAGGGCGTGACCTGCGACGTGTGCCATACGCTGCGCGATCCCAAGCCGTCGGTGGACGGCGGCGCCTTTCGGCTCGCCGTCGACGACATGGTCAAGTACGGGCCGCGCTGCGACCTCAAGGATCATTACTTCCATCGCATGGGTTGCTCGCCGGAGCACAAACAGGCCGAGCTGTGCGGCACGTGTCATTGGTGGGAACCGAAAGGCCTGCCGGTGTTCACCGAGTACCCGGATTGGAAGGCGGGGCCCGAGGCAGCGCGCGGGCTCATCTGTCAGGACTGCCACATGCCGAAGGAGCGTGCGGTCATCGCGACCGGCTCGCCGATGCGCAGTGAGGTCCCGCATCACGGCCTGCTCGGGCTCGCGAAGGATCTGCGCAAGCGCGCGCTCGGCCTCGACGTCACCGTCAAAGACGACGCGGGCGCACTCGCGGTCGCAGTGAGCGTGCGCAACAACAACGCGGGGCACGCGGTGCCGGCAGGCTTGCCGGAGCGGCGGGTGGTCGTGCGCGTACGTGTCGTCGACGCAACCGGTGCGGAGGTGGCCGTCGAAACGCGTGTGCTCGGGCGTGTGCTCGTCGACGCGACCGGCAAGGAAGCGCCATTCTGGCGGGCGACCAAGGTCGGCAGCGATACGCGTATCGCGGTCGACGCTAGCTGGCAGGACACATTCAAGCTCGCCGCGACGAAGGCAGGCACGGTCGAGGTCGATGTCATTTATCGCGGCGCCTCCGATGCGGTCGCGAAGGAGCTCGCGCTGCCCGAGATCGAAGAGCATCCGATGGTGAGTGCGAAGATCCGGCTCGGCGGAGCGCTGCCGAAGTCGGTGAGCGTCAAGCCCCCGCCACCGGGCAAGCGCCCGAAGAAGCAGGCGGCGCCGTGAAGCTGCGCACCACCGTGTTCATGTGGGTGCTGCTGCTCGTCGTTGCCGTGCTCGGCGCGACCATCGGCACGATTGCATTCGTGTTCGATCGCTCGACTCGCGCGCGCGTCGCGGAGGATCTCGCACGCAGCCGCGTTGTCACGTTGGACTTGCACGCATCGCGCGCGTCGCTGCTCAGGCAAGAGTGTCGCGTCGTCGCCGAGGAGCCGCGTCTCAAGGCCGTGGTCGCGACCGAAGACGTGGCGCGCGACACGATCCTCGACGCGGTGCGCACGCTCGCCGAGACGCTACGTGCAGACGTGTTCGTGATCGTCGACGCCGAGGGCAACCTGATCGCGGACAGCAATAATCCATCGGCAGCGGGCGACAGCATGGCCGGCAACGCGGTGGTCGCGAATGCGCTGGCCAACGGACACGAGATGGGCGTGTGGTTGGCCGACCGCGCGTACCAAGTCGAAGGATGTCGGCTCGAGTTCGGCGCGCGCGTCGTCGGTGCTCTCGTGATCGGCCACGCGATCGGTGACGAGCTCGTCGGGACCGTCGAGCGGCAGACCGGCGGCAGGATGGTCGTGGTCGGCGACAAGACCGCGTTGACGACGGTGCCCAAACAGATCCCAAACAAGGATCTGGCGAACGCGGTCGCCGCGGTCCGCAAGGGTGCGGGCGAGGTCGAGCTCGGCGGCACGCACTACTACGCTCAGCTCGTCGGTGCGCCCGGCTATCGCGGTTCAGGCCGAGTCGACTACCTGCTGCTCCATTCGATCGACGAAGCACTCGCGCCCGGGCGCCAGGTCATCCGCATCATCATCGCGTTGCTCGCGTCCGCCGTACTGTCGGCGCTGTTGCTCGCGCTCGTGCTTGCGCGCCGGCTGTCGCGACCGATCGATGCGCTCGTCACGCGCACGCTGGCAATCGCGCAGGGCGACCTCGGGCCAAAACCGGTGGCCGGCCCGACGGAGGTGCAGGCACTCGGCACCGCAATGGACCGGATGGCCAAGGAGATCGACGAATCGCGCGTCGCGCTCGCCGACAAGGAGCGGCTGGCACGCGAGCTCGAGATCGCCGCGCGCATCCAGACCTCGATCCTGCCGCGCAACATCACCGTCGAGGGGCTCGAAATCGCGGCGCGCATGATGACCGCGACCGAGGTCGGCGGCGATTACTACGACGTGCTGCCGACCAAGACCGGCAGCTGGATCGCGATCGGCGATGCGTCGGGCCACGGCCTGACATCCGGCCTTGTCATGATGATGGTCCAGACCGGCGTCGCGACGCTCGTGCACGCCGATCCGCTGGCGAAGCCGAGCGCCGTGCTCAAGACCCTCAACCGCGTGTTGTTCGAGAACGTGCACGACCGCCTCCAGGCCGAGCGGCACATGACGCTGTCGCTGATGCGCTATGACCGCAACGGCTCGCTCGTCGTCGCGGGCGCGCACATGGACGCGGTGTGTTGGCGCGCTGCGACGCAGACCACCGAGATGCTCCGCACACCGGGCACGTTCCTCGCAATCTCCGACGACATCGACCACGTCAACATCGAGCAGGAGTGGTCGCTGCGCGCCGGAGACCTGCTCGTCCTACTTACCGACGGTGTTACTGAAGCGGAGAGCAGCGCCGGCAAATCGTTTGGCTACGAAGGCGTTGTAGAGGTGATCGAAGCGCGCGCGACGCAGCCGGTATCCGTGATCCAGAACGCACTGTTCGACGCCGTGACCAAGCATTCCCCGACGCTGGCTGATGACTGTACAATCATGGTCCTGCGTTACGTCGGTCGAGGGGAGACGGACTAATGGCCGAGATCCACATCAGTGTGGGTATCGCCGCGCTCACGCGTGGATTCATCACGCATGACGCGTTCGTCACCGCTGTCGCTGCGCTCGCGAAGTCGAACGGCCAGTCGGTGCACGACTTGTGGGTGGGCCAAGGCCACATGACGGCCGCGCAGCTCGAGCTGGTGCTCGCGAGTCTCGGCAAGACCTCCGAAACGATCATGATGCAGGCGCCGCTGAAGCCCGCCCCGGCCACCACCGATGTCGGTCACGGCCGTGGGCGGATCCCACCCGGCCAGGAGACCGCGCCAACCGCTGCGTCGATCGTGGATGATCCACCGCCGCCGGATCCCGCACTGCTCGATCCTGGAACCGATCGGTTTCCGCCGGGCGCGCTGATCGATCTGATCGCGAGCCGCTACAAGAAGGTGTCACAGCTCGGCAAGGGCGGCCTTGGCGAGGTGCTCGCGTGCGACGACACGGTGCTGCAGCGCACCGTCGCGCTCAAGGTCGGTCATCAGAAGGGCGATGTCGACTCGTACTCGACGAAGGTGATCCTCGCGCGCGAGGCGCGGATCATCTCGGGCCTCGAGCACCCGAACATCATCCCGATCTACGACGCTGGCACCGATTCAGCGCGCGGGCCGTTCTACGTGATGCGTCAGGTCACCGAGACCTCGCTCGAGATGATCTTGCATCAGCGCAAGACGGGGCAGGGCAATCCGCACGACTACACGCTCAATCGCTTGCTGCGCTACTTCCTGCAGGTCTGCAACGCGGTCGACTACGCGCACCACCGCGGCGTGGTCCATTGCGACATCAAGCCGGCGAACATCCTGCTCGGTGATTACGGCGAGGTCTTGCTCGTCGATTGGGGGCTCGCGCAGTCACGCAATCATCCGCTCGGCGTCCGTGGCGGCACGCTCGGCTACATGGCGCCCGAGCAGATGGACACGACGATCCAGCGGCTCGATTGGCGCACCGACGTGTTCGCGCTCGGCGCGATCATCTACGAGATCCTGACCGGCGCTGCGGCGTTCGAGGAAGCGCGCAGCTCCGACGTCACCGCGATCGGCAAAGACCCGACGCGGATCTACAAGACTCCACCGCTGCCGTCGACGCGCGTGCCGGTCGAGATTCCGCGCGAGGTCGAGGAGATCTGCATGCAAGCGATCGCCGTCGATCGCGAGCAGCGCCTCGAGACCGTGCGCGAGCTCGCGAACGCGATCGAAGACTGGATCGAAGGTAGCAAGCAGAAGGAACGCCAGCGCATCGAAGCCGACAAGAGTGCCGACACCGGCGACGAGCTCGCCGAGCGCTATCACGAGTTCGTCGAGTCGCGGCCCGAGAAGTTCACCGTGCTGCGCGCGCTGCGCGCCGACGTCGTGCCGTGGGCGCCGCTCGACGACAAACAGGATCTGTGGGACGCCGAAGACATCATCCGCGTC
>DATDCH010000637.1:0-14162 GCA_036524455.1 Kofleriaceae bacterium
TATACGCCGAGCGGCCGGCCGCTCCCCGTATTCCGCAAGCCGCCGGTCATCGTGCCCATCGATCCGACGAAGCACGACACCGACTTCGACAAGCTCGTGGATGCGGACGACAAGTGTCCCGATCAACGCGAGGACAAGGACGGCTTCGAAGACGACGACGGCTGCCCCGATTTCGATAACGACCGAGACGGCGTGCCCGACGAGAAGGACAAGTGCCCCGCGCACGTCGAGGACCGCGACAAGTTCGAAGACACCGACGGTTGTCCCGAGGACGACAACGACAAAGACGGCGTGGCAGACAAAGCCGACAAGTGCCCCAACGAGGCCGAGAAGATCAACGGCATCGAAGACAACGACGGTTGCCCCGACAAGGGCGAGTCGCTCGTGATCTCGACGCCGGATCGGCTCGAGCTGCTCGAGTCTGTAGCGTTCACCGGCACTGGCGTCGCGAAAACGAGCGCGGACGTGCTCGGCCAGCTCGCCACCACGTTACGTGCACGCGGCGACATCATCCGCCTGCGCGTCGGCGTGCACGTGCAGCCGACGAACAAGGCAGACAAGGATCAAGCGCTGTCGGACAAGCGCGCGGCCGCGGTGCGCGATTGGCTCGTCAAAGCCGGCATCGAGCACGAGCGCATCGATGCGAAGGGCTTTGGTGGCTCGAAGCCGCTCGTGTCGCCGTCGCAAAAAGGCGCGGCCGGGATCAACGACCGCGTCGAGCTGATCATCCTCGAGCGCCGGTAATCAGGGCGCGCGTGGATCGAGGAGCGCCGAGTCGGCATCGCGTGCGGCGCCGAACGTCGTGCCGAACGCCATGATCATGCGTGCGAGGATCAGCATGCACAGCGACAGGCCCACGTTGACGAGCGACTCGCCGACACCGATGATCGCAACGAACGTCTTGTCGCCTTCGACGTGCGTGAACGTGTTGATGCAGCCGGCGGTGAAGCCGAGCAGGCCCGACATCGCGACCAGCACGTTGAGGTGACGCAGCACGAGCAGTCGACGCCGCTCCGGGTTGCGCGCGTACTGCACCGCGAAGGCGAGCAACACGAAGCCGAAGATCGTCGTCGGGTACATGCCCCAGCCACCGAGGTGATAAGCGTTTTGCATAGAAGCTCCTTTTGGTTGTGTGACCGGGACAGGTCGAGTGCCGAGCAGTTGCAACGAGTTGCGCGCGACACCATGCGACGCGCGTGCGGCGTCGCAGGCTAACCGAACAGTGATCGGAACATCGGATCGATGCCTGGCTGCTGTTCACCCAGGATCTGCGACATGCGGTGCTCGACCGCGGGCTTCATCTCAGGATGCGTGAGGATGTAGAACTTGCGGTCGCGCACCGCCGCGAAGACGTCACCGGCGATCTTATCGGGTGACTGGCCGGTATCGACGAGCTGTTGCAGCACCCCCGCGAACTTTTGCGCGAGCGGGTTGTCGTCGACTCGCTGCTGCGCGCCGGGGCGGTTGCGATGCGACGACGCGATCTTCGTCTTGACGAAGCCGGGGCACAGCACCGACACGCCGACGTTGACCTTCGCAAGCTCGAGCTCTTTCGAGAGGCACTCGGAGATCGAGACGACTGCGTGCTTCGTCGCTGTGTACGGCCCCATGAACGGCGTCGATGTCAGACCCGCGATCGACGCGGTGTTGACGACGTGGCCTTCTTCGCCGCTGTCGACCAGCGGCGCGAGCAAGAACCGGATGCCGTGGATCACGCCCCACAGGTTGACGTCGAGCGCCCACTTCCAATCGGCTTCGCTGAGCTTCCACATCGGCCCGCCACCGCCGCCCACGCCCGCGTTGTTGATGATCAGCGGAATGACGCCGAACGCGTCGAGTGCGCGTTTCGCGGACGCCTCCATCTCGGTTGCATTCGACACGTCGGTGCGCAGCGCGAGCACGGTCGCGCCCTTCTCGCGCAGCGCCGCCTCGGCTTCGGCCAGCGGGCCTGCTTCGACATCGACGAGCACGAGCTTCATGCGCTCGGCCGCAAGCCGATGTGCCAGCGCCAGGCCGATGCCACTGGCAGCGCCGGTAATCCAGGCTGCGCGGTCTGCGAAGTTTTTCATGCGATATGGTTCCCGCGCTGGCCTGTTCTTGTCACGTGGAAGCGATGCAAACCGTAACGCCCGAGCTGTGGGATGACGCGATCCGCCGTCACGACCGCCGGGTCTATCTATCGGTGCTCGCGCTGGGTCTGCCCCCCGACCGCGCTCGCGAGATCGTGCAAGCGACGTGGACGCGCCTCATGGAGCAGCACGCCGCTGGTGCGCTGACCGCACTCGACTTCCCCGGCCTCGCGATCCGCCAGGCCCGCTTCCTCGCGCTCAACGAGATGCAACGGCGCAAGGTCGAGATGCGCGTGCTCGCCGCGGTGCCCGAATCGGCGCCCGAGCCCGGTATCGATCGCGTGATCGCAAGCCGCGAGGAGATCGAGCGCGTGCTCGATGCGCTCGAGGGCTGCTCGCCGACCGCGAAGCAAGTGTTTCGTCTCGTCTACGCGACGCCGGGTGGCAACTGTGCGAGCGCGGCGCAGGCCGTCGGGCTGTCGCTGCAGCGCGTGCGCCAGATCCTGTGCGAGACGCGCAATCACATTCGTCGTGCATTGGAGGGAACGCGATGACGCCGACCCGCGAAGACCTGGAGCTGTACGTGACCGGAAACTACGACGGTGATATCGAAGCGCTCGAGCGCGCGATCGCCGAGGATCCGAAGCTCGCCGCGATCGTCGCCGAGGAAGCGAAGCTCGACATCGTGCTGCGCGATGCCGCGGCGACCGCGACGTTTTGCCCCGCATGCGACGCGCTCGTGCGCAGCGAGCGCTGCGACGCCTGTGGTGCATCGGCGCGGCCTGGCGGCTACACCGTCGAGCGCGTGCTGGTGTCGAACGCGCACGGCCGGATGTATGTCGCGCGCGATGCCGATGGCAAGCGCGTCGCACTCAAGGAGCTCGCGTTCGTGCACGCGCCGTCGCCCGCCGCGCATGCCGCGTTCGAGCGCGAAGCGAAGTTCCTGCGCGCGCTCGACCACCCGGCCATCCCGCGGTTCTGCGCGAGCTTCGAAGAAGGCAAAGGCGTGCACGCGCGCTACTACCTCGCGCAGGAGCTCGTCGAGGGCACGCCGCTCGATCGGCTCGATGACCACTGGTACAGCGAAGCCGAGATCGTCGACATCGCGAAGCAGGTACTCGCGATCCTCGTCTATCTGCAGTCGCTGTCACCGATGGTGATCCACCGCGACATCAAGCCCGCGAACCTCGTCAAGCGCAGCGACGGCTCGATCGCGCTCGTCGACTTCGGCGCCGCGCACGTGCACGGCACGACCGCAGGCTCGACGACGATCGGCACGTTCGGCTACATGCCGGTCGAGCAGCTCGCCGGCATCGTCGACGCGACGACCGATTGCTATGCGCTCGGCGCGACGCTGCTGTATCTGCTCACGCGCCAGGAGCCGTGGCGGCTCGCGCAGACCAAGACCACGGCCAACGTGTCGGCGCCGCTGCGCGCGTTCCTCGACAAGCTGATCGCGACCAACCCGCGCGATCGCTTCGCGTCTGCGAAGGACGCACTCGTCGCACTCGACACCAAGGAGGCTCTCGTGATCGTTGCCAAGGAACCACGCGCTCGCTGGCGTTACGCCGTCGCCGCGGCAGGCCTACTCGCCGTCGGCGGCGGCATGTTCGCGCTGACCCACACGCACGAGGAGGAGCGCGACGCAAACATGGTGCAGGCAGGCGCAGCCAGCTTTGGAACGATCCGCATGCGCCTACCCGACGGCGTCGCGAAGGTCCTCGTCGACGGGCAAGAGCACCACGCGAAGTCGGGCGACGTCATCCAGCTCGTTCCCGGCAAGCATCACGTCAGGGTCAACCTCGGGAACGGCCTCGCCTGCGACGATCCGGCTGTCGACGTGAAGGCGGGCTCTGAAACTGTGCTCGATTGTTACGTGACCGCCGCTGACGTCAAGCCCGCGCTCGCGCCCGATGATGATCCGCCGCGGCTTCGCAGCGACAACAAGGTGTCGTGGAAGTTCAACAAGTCGCCGTTTCACGACGTGATGCGGCTCGCGTCGACGACGTGCGGTTTCAACGTCGTCGTGCCCGATCACATCCAGCCAAAGGTCACGATCAACTTGAACGACGTGCCGTGCGATCAGGCGCTCGAAGTGCTGCTCGAAGCACAAGGGCTCTTGTACGTCTACACGCCCGACGCGAAGCTGGTGCGCATCGGCACCCGTAAAGATATCGACGACGAGACCGACGACGAACCATCGCGGCTGCCGGCGGGTAAGGGCGTCGACGTCGACATCAAGCTCGCACCACTACGTGACGTGCTGGCGATGATCGCGAGCGGCGAAAAGGTAAACCTCGTCGTCCCCGACTCGATCGGCGGTAACGTGACGATCCGCGCGGTCAACGTACCGTGGCACCAGCTGTTCGAAGCGACGCTCGCCGCGCACAAGCTTGGGTACCGCTACCGCGAGAACGGCAAGATCATCGTGATCGCGCCGCTCGACGAGGACGATCGTCAGCACGACGCGGTCGCACCACGCCAGTACTCGATCGACCCGCCACCCGGCACGGGCAAGCTAGAGGTGCAGATGTCACCGGATAAGGTCGCGAAGATCGTCATCGACGGCCGCGTGAGCATCGTCAAGGACAAACAGGTCCTCGAGCTCGCCGCTGGCATGCACACCATCAAGATCATCGGTCAGAAGAAGACCTGCGAGCAACAGGTCGTGATCGAGAAGGGCGAGTCCGGCGTGCTCGTGTGCCCGCTTTAGGTGCCCTCCTCGACTTCGACGATCTCGCAGCGAGCGTGCTAACGCTCGAGCGGCAAGCCGAGCAACGCGCGCCGCGCAAGCTCGAGATAGTCGGTCTGCGTCACCATCCCGACGAGCTGCATCGTGTCGTCGACGACGAGCACCGAGCTGATCTTGTTGTCGAGCATCGCGGACGCTGCTTCGACGGCGGAAGCGTCAGGCCGCGTCGTGATCACATCACGCGTCATCACGTCGGCGACACGCTGTGCGCGCTTGGTCGCGAGCAAGTCGCGATCCGAGACCACGCCGACGAGTCGGCCGCGATCGTCGACCACGGGGAGGTGGCGGATCACACCGATCTGCATGTCGGCGCGCGCCTCCTTGAGCGGTTCGCTCGCTTTGATGGTGATCAACTGCGTGGTCATCAAGTCGGAGACGGTGAGCTCGCTTGCCTTCATGCCCCAGTGAAGTAGCGAACCCCATGCCAGCCCATAGACGCTGAATTCGCGCAATCGTTTCGTTTGTGCGGAGATCTCGCGCGGGTTGGCGAAAACTTGTCGGGTTGGGGCGATGCCGGCAATGTGGATGCTCCGATGTCGTTCGACTCAGGCGCGCGGGATGAGGCCGCGCCCGCGATGCCGTGTCTGCGCTTGTTCGCCGACACGCTATTCACCGACGACGGCTCGGAAGTCACCACCGGCATGCTGCAGCTCACCTGCCCGCGCAGCGTCGAACATCAAGTGTGCCGCGTGCTCGAGGGCCTCGGTGCAATCGACCTCGCCCACCTCGATGACTGCGCGGTGACGCCGGGCGCCGGCATCGACTACGTGGTGTCGCTCGAGGGTGACGTCCACACGCTGTGCGGGTTCTCCGCGTATGCCGTCCCGCAGCTGCGCGCGCTGGGCTGGCGTGTCGAGGTCGACGCCGACTACCCCTGGCAAGTGGTCGGCGACGACGTCCCGCTCTATGCAGCGGCGCTGCCCGAGCGCGATCGGCCCGATTGGTTCGGCCTCGAGCTCGGCGTCGAGGTCGACGGCCATCGCGTCGATCTACTGCCCGCGCTACTCGACATGCTCGACGCTGCGGGCGACTTGAAGGCACTCACTCGGTCGTCGCGGCGCTGCATCGCCGTCCGCGTCGACGACAAACACTGGCTGCCGGTACCGCCGGCGCGGCTCCAGCTACTCGCAAAGGTGCTCCTCGAGCTCTACGGCGTGGGCGGCAAGGTGCGTGCACCGGCGGTGCGTGCACCGCTGATCGTCGAGCTGTGCGCCGCGCTCCACGATGGCACACGTCCGCTGCGCTGGATCGGCGATCACAAGATCCGCGAGCAGGCGTACGCATTCGCGCTCGGACCGCGACCGGCTGCGCGCAAGGCACCGCCGGCAGGGCTGCGCGCCGAGCTGCGCCCGTACCAGCGCGATGGTGTCGAGTGGTTGCAGCACCTGCGCGCGCACGGCGCCGGCGGCGTGCTCGCCGACGACATGGGCCTCGGCAAGACGCTGCAGACGATCGCGCACGTGCTCGCGGAGAAGGAGCAAGGCCGGCTCGATCGACCGGCGATGATCGTCACCCTGACGAGTCTCGTCGGCAACTGGCGGCGCGAGCTCGAGCGGTTCGCGCCGAGCTTGACGATCGCGATCCATCACGGCGCCGATCGGCACGAGCGCACTTCCGCGCTCGCTCGCGCCGACGTCATTGTCACGACGTACCCGCTCGTCGCCCGCGATCGCGACGAGCTCGCCGACGTCCCACTCCACATGCTCGTGCTCGACGAGGCCCACGCGATCAAGAACAGCGGCGCGCAGGCGAGCGAAGCGGTGCGTCGGTTATCGGCGCGCCAGCGCATCTGCTTGACGGGCACGCCGATCGAGAACCACCTCGGCGAATTGTGGTCGTTGTTCGACTTCATCAATCCAGGTCTGCTCGCCAGCAAGGACGAGTTCACCGCGCAGTTTCGCGTGCCGATCGAAGAGCGCGACGACAAGGTGCGGCTCGCCGCGCTGCGCGATCGCGTGCGGCCGTTCATCTTGCGGCGCACCAAGGACGCAGTCGCGCCCGAGCTTCCGCGCAAGACGCAGCTCGTTCGCGCGATCGAGCTCGGCGGTGCGCAGCGCGAGCTCTACGAGAGCATTCGCGTCTCCGCGCACGGCCAGGTCCGCCAGCATATTCGCCAGCGCGGCTTCGCGGCGTCGCAGATCGCGATCCTCGACGCGCTGCTCAAGCTACGCCAGGTGTGCTGCGATCCGCGGTTGGTGTCGGTCGACGCCGCACGCGATGTCACGGGCAGCGCGAAGCTCGACGTGCTGCTCGAGCTGCTCGCGCAACAGCTCGGCGACGGCCGTCGCGTGCTCGTGTTCTCGCAGTTCGCGCGCATGCTCGGCCTGATCTCCGAGGCACTGCTCGCGCGTGGCATCCGGCACGTCGCGCTGACCGGTCGTACGCCGGATCGGCAGAAGCCGATCGACGCGTTCCAGCAGGGCAAGGTCGACGTCTTTCTCATCTCGCTCAAGGCGGGCGGCGCTGGCCTCAACCTCGTCGGCGCCGACACCGTGATCCACTACGACCCGTGGTGGAATCCTGCGGCGCAGGCGCAGGCAACCGATCGCGCGCACCGCATCGGCCAGACCAAGCCGGTGTTCGTGCACGACTTGATCGTCGCTGGCTCCGTCGAGGAACGCATGCTGTCGCTGCAGCGGCATAAACGTCAGCTCGCCGCAGCGATCCTCGATCGCGGCAGCGCCGCCGCGACCACGCTCAGCGAGCGCGACCTCCACGATCTGCTCGCGCCGCTCGCTACGTGACGCGCCACGCGATCAGCGCAGCGACGACAAACGCGAGCGCGATCCAGAAGCCCGTGTAACGCGAGCCGGTGAGCCGCGGCGTCGGCTCCTCCATCGCGAGCGGCGGCCCCGACGGCACGGTGTGATCCTCGATCGCCTGCGCCGCCAACTGGGACGGCGTGATCTCGGGTGCATTCTTCGACGTCACGATCGAATGCAGGTGCGAGATGCCGCTCGCGGCGGTGCCCGGCTTTTGTGTGTACACCCACTTCACCCACTCGGTGACGTGCGCGTTGTCGGTGTAGTACCCCGGCTGCGCGATCACCTCCCGCATCGCCTCGCTCATCTCGCGCGCCGTCTTCCAGCGATACGTCGGATCGCGCTCGAGCGCCTTCATCACGATCTGGTCGAGTTGCGCGGTGACCTTCGGGTTCATGATCGATGGCCGCGGGATCGGCATGTTCTTCACCCGCGACACCGTCTCGAAGTCGTTCGCGCCGTCGAACAGCCGCCGGCTCGTGAGCAGCTCGTACATGATGATGCCGACCGCCCACAGATCCGAACGCGGCGACAGCTTGCCGCCCAGGTACTCCGGCGCGACGTAGCCGTACTTGCCCTTGATGTGGGTCTCGCCGGTGTCCTCTTTCGTCAGCTGCGCTTTGGCAAGCCCCCAGTCGATCAGCTTCACGATGCCGTCGGTCGACAGGATGATGTTCGCCGGGGAGATGTCGCGGTGGATGATGCCGAGCGCACGCCCCTTCCCGTCCTTCTTCGTGTGGGCGTGGTGGAGCGCGTCGCAGAGCTGGGCGGCGATGTTGAGCGTGATCGGTTCGGGCACCGCGCCCACCGTGGTGCCGCATTGCGCGACCAGCTCCTTGAGCGTCGGCCCCGGGATGTACTCCATCGCGATGAAGTAGTGGCCGAACACCTTGCCCGACTCGTATGTCTCCATGATGCCGGGGTGATGGAGCTCCTCGAGCAGCTTGGACTCCTGGAGGAACGACGCGACGATCTCCTTGTGTGCAGCGGCCTTGGGAAGCAGGCGCTTGAGCGCGATCGGCACCAGCTTGCCGTTCTTGTCGCGCATCTCGGCACGGTGCACGGTCGCCATGCCGCCCTTGCCGATCTGCTCGTACACGATGTACGTGCCAAACGTCTGACCACCCGCAGGGGTACCCACGCCGCTATTCTAGCCGGGAGTCCGAGCGTATTCTCGGCGCATGGGCCACGACGTCGATGTGCTGATCGTAGGCGCAGGCATTTCGGGGATCGACGCCGCCTACCACCTGCAGACGACCTGTCCCAACAAGTCGTACGCGATTCTCGAAGCACGCGACACGCTGGGCGGCACTTGGGACTTGTTTCGGTATCCCGGCATCCGGTCGGACTCCGACATGTACACGCTTGGGTTCCCATTTCGGCCGTGGACGAACGGAATGGCGATCGCGGATGGCGACTCGATCCTCGAGTACATCCGTGAGACGGCCGAGGCCTACGGTATCGATCGTCACATTCGGTACCGCCACCGCGTGGAGGCCGCGAGCTGGCACGACGGCCGCTGGCACCTGGAGGTGACAGCCGACGGCGTCGCGCACACCATGAGCTGCAAGTTTCTGTTCTTGTGCTCGGGCTACTACGACTACGACGAGGGCTACACGCCCGAGCTCGCAGGCCGCGAGCGGTTTCGCGGTGCCGTCATCCACCCGCAGCACTGGCCCGAGGATCTCGACTACGCGGGCACGCGCATCGTCGTGATCGGCAGTGGCGCCACCGCGGTGACGCTCGTGCCCGAGCTCGCGAAGCGCGCCGCGCACGTCACGATGCTGCAGCGCTCGCCGACGTACATCATGTCGCGGCCTGCGCGCGACCCGATCGCGGACTGGTTGCGCAAGCGACTGTCGACCGAGCAGGCGTACTCGCTGACGCGCTGGAAGAACGTACTACTCGGTGCGCTGTTCTACACGTACAGCCGGCGGTTCCCCGAGCATGCGAAGAAGCTGCTCGTCGGCGGTGTGAAGCGCATGGTGCCGAACGTGGACGTCGAGAAGCACTTCACGCCGCGCTACAACCCGTGGGATCAGCGGCTCTGCCTCGTGCCAGACGCCGATCTGTTCGCGGCGCTGCGCGAGGGCACCGTGTCGGTTGTCACCGACGAGATCGACTCGTTCACCGAAACCGGCATCGCACTGAAGTCTGGCGAGCAGCTCGAGGCAGACATCATCGTCACCGCGACGGGGCTCAAGCTGCGACGGTTCGGTGGGCTCGCGCTCACCGTCGACGGCACGCCCGTCGAGATCCCGAAGGCGATGGTCTACAAGGGCATGATGCTGTCCGACGTGCCAAACCTCGCGTTCGCCGTCGGTTACACGAACGCATCGTGGACGCTCAAGTGCGATCTGACGAGCCGCTACGTGTGCCGCCTCGTCAACCACCTCGACAAGCATGGCTTCACCGAAGCGCGGCCGCGCCGCGATCCGAACATGGCGGAAGTGCCGCTGCTCGATTTCACCTCTGGCTACGTGCAGCGTGCGATCAAAGAGTTCCCACGCCAGGGCGCGAAGGTGCCGTGGAAGCTTTATCAGAACTACCCGCTCGATCTGTTCTTGATCGAGCGGTCGAAGCTCGCCGACGGCGTCCTGCAGTTCACTTGAGCGCGGCGCGCGCCTCGGGAATTTCCTCGTGAGCGATAGCGCGCAGATCGTCGTCGAGCGAGGCGAGCGCCTGGTACCCAGGCTCGTCGTCACCGTGCCCCGCAAACCTGCCGAAGCCGGTCTCGTCCGTGGGCGTGGCGTGCGCACCGCGCCGTGATTGCACGAGCTTCTTGAGCAGAACAGCCGCGGCAATCATGCCGCCGGCGACAACTGCATTGGCTAGGATCTTCATACGCCGAAGAACAGCAACCGGCGTGCCGTCACGACCGCTCAGCCACCGCTCAGGGCACCAACGATCTGCACATCGGCGCCTGCTGGTATCGCTGCACCCAGATTCTCCTCGCGCTCGGCGCCTACGAAGATGATCACGTGGCGGCGCACGCGGTCCTGCTCGTCGATCACGCGGAACCGAAACCCGGGGAACTGACGATCGAGATCGCGCAACACGTCGTCGAGCGTCGTGCCGCTCGCTTCGACTTCGCTCTGCCCGCCGGTGTAGCTGCGCAGCTGCGTCGGCACGACGACGCGCGTTGCCATCAGCCCGGCCCCGAAGGGGTTCTCGTGCCGCATGCCGAGCGAAGCGAGGTCATGGGGCCTCGCCGACGGTGACCGCGAAGATGTGCGGCAGGTGGCGGTACAGGCACTGGAAGCTACGACCCTCGTCGGTGGTCGCCCACAGCTCACCGCCGGTGTTGCCGAAGTAGATGCCCATCGGATCGCGCGTGTCGGCCGCGAGCGCTTGCCGCTTCACCGTCCACCACGCTTGCTCGCGCGGCAACCCTTCGTCGCAACGCTTCCAGGTCTCGCCCGCATCGCGCGTCATGTACATCGCCGGCCTGCCGCCGGGAGGCGTGCGCGGCCAGTTCTCGGTGCCATCCATCGGGAACACCCACGCGGAATTCGGCTCCTTTTGATGCGAGACGATGCCGAAGCCGACGTCGCCGATGTCCTTCGGCATGTTGCGGCCGACGCGCACCCAGCGCTCGCTCGGTCGATCGATGCGGTAGATGCCGCAGTGGTTCTGCATCCACAACCGGTCGGGATTCGCCGGGTGTTGGATCACGCAGTGTGGATCGTGGCCGAACTCGTACTCGGTGCCGTCGGTCTTGGGCGGGGCGAAGTCCATGTCGACGCCGAGGTTGAGCGGCTTCCACGACGCGCCGCGATCGAGCGACTCGAACGTGCCGCCGCCCGACATCGACAAGTAGAGATGCTTCGCGTCGCGCGGGTCGACGAGGATCGAGTGCAGCTTGCCGCCGTCGGGCGTCTCGTCCTTGTCGCTACCGACCCACTTCTGCTGCTCGGGATGATCGTTGAAGCCCGACACCGGCTCCCACGTCACGCCGCCGTCCTCGCTGCGGAACAACCCCTTCGGCGACGTGCCCGCGTACCAAACGCTCGGCTCGCTCGCGTGGCCCGGCGTCAACCAGAACACGTGATCGACGGCGCGGCCGCGCGGCTCGCCCTTCGCAAATTGCGGCGGCGTGCCGGCCTCTTTCCACGTCGCGCCTCCGTCGGCGCTGCGAAACACCGTCGGACCGAGGTGCCACTGCCGCGACGCACACAGCAGCGTCTTGCGATCGCGCGGATCGAGCACGACGTGATGGCATTGCGTGCCCAAGAACGACGGTCCTTCGAGCTTCCACGTCTTGCGATCGCTCGTCGATGCGATCCAGACACCCTTGCGAGTCGCGATGTAAAGATTCAGCCCCATGCGCCGGGCATAACATTTCGGGCCAAGGCGTTGTCAGCACACATGGCCAAGACGCGCGCGTCACAGCCGCACGGTGCACGTAGACCGTGGCAAGTCGAGCAGCCGTGGGAGTGTGTGTCCCGCACCGGCATTCGCGATCCCGCGCACTTCGGATCGCGCGGGAGCGGTACGTAGTTTGCCTTATGAGCGCCTTGTGCGTTTGTTGGTCGTCTCCGCGTGCGTTGTTGGCATGACGACCGGCCCTGCACTCGCCTGCCCGCGCCACCTCCTCTGCATCGTGCAGCCCGGAACGACGTCGCCGGAAGTCGCGCGCACCACCAAGCCCGTGGCGATCCCCGACGTGCGGAGCGTGCACCTCGCGCCTGACCATCACCTCACGTTTGGCGATGCACCCGCGAAGCTCGATCCGGGCGAGGTCGAGATGCCGTGGATCTGGCGCGTGCTGCGCGAGCAAGTCCATGCGCGCTTGCCGAGCTACGAGCAGCAGCGGTTCAACATCGTGCTGTCACCGGTCGTCGTGACGACCCCGTCGGATACCATTCCCGGCGTCGGTGTCGCGGGCGATTTCTAGGTCGTCGTCGTCAGCCAGGTCGCGAACGCGTCGACGAGGCGCTGCAGATCGCCGACCTCACGCTCCGCTGCGCCACGCCCATCGCCGTGCTCGAGCGCGTACGTGAAGCGCGTGCCGTCTTCGAACGGCTCGAAGCGCACCCAGCCCGTCACGCCTTCGCGACGCCCCAGCTTCGGCTCCCAGCGGATCTCGCGCTTGTCCTTGTCGTAGGAGTACACGAGCGTATACGCGAGCGAGCTCGCGAACTGGTAGTGCACCTCGCTCGGCAACCCGCGCTCCTTCGAGATGATCTCGGCGTGACGCAGACCCGGCACCCATTGCGTGAGCCGCGGAATGTCGATGAAGACGCGCCAGCACGTGTCCGCATCACGCGGGACAAACGTGGACACCGTCTGCATGCGCGAAGAGTAACTCAATCGCCGACGCGGATCTTTACGCGATGCACGAGGTTGGTCGCCTTCGTCGGGTAGTTCGCGTGCAGGCGCAGCTCGTAGTCGCCCGGCTCATTCGGCACCGCGAACAACATCTTGTGTGCGCCGGGCGGGACGTACTCGTACTTGCTGTAGCTGGCGGCATCGGCGTCGGGCTTGACGATCGTCACCCAGAATTTTTCGCCGGGTGCCGCCTCCATCGCCTGCGCGAACTTCAGCTCGACCGCTTCGCCGGCTTGCACGGTCTTGTCTTTGACGTGAAAGCGCCACTTCGTCGCCGGCAATTGTGGCTGTGGTGCTGCAGCGTCGACGCTAAACGCGACTTTGTGCACCAGGTTCGTGCTCTTCGCCGGGTACTCGGTGTGCAGCCGGAGCTCGTAGCCGCCCGGTTGCTTCGGCGCGGCGAGCTTCGCCGTGGTCGCGCCATCGGCAACGAATTCCCAGCCTCCGTACGCAGCCGGCGGCTTACCAGCCTCGACGATCGTGATCCACGCGCGGTTGTTGGCCTTCGAGCTCATCGCACCGGGAAACTTGATCGTGATCGGCGCGTCGGGCGCGTAGGTCGACGCGTCGAGCTTGAATGTGGCGTGTGATGCGGTCGCGATCTGTTGCGCGATGCACTGCTCGCCCCTGGCCTTCATGCTCGGCGGGCAGGTCGGCGCGCCGATGCAGCGATTCTTCGCGCTCGACCACGCCTGACCGGGCCAGCAGCAGTGGCCGTTCGTGTCGACGGTCTTTGCCATCCCCTCGGGGCACGGCGGTCCCTGCGGCTTTTCGGGCTCGCGGTGTGGCGGCGGTACTTGGGGGGCGCCCTTCGCTTCGATCGCCGGCTTCTCGGGCTTGCCAGCTTCGGGCTTGCCGGCTTCGGGCTTGCCGGCTTCGGGCTTCACCGGATCTGGCGTCCGCACATACTCGACCCTCGCGGGGTCCGGTGCGCTCGCGACTTGCGCGGGCTTGTCGTCACCGCTGTTGAGCGCGACGCCGACGCCGATGCCGCCGAGCACGAGCACCAGTGCGCCGACGCCGATCGCGACGCCCTTGCCCGACTTCTTGTGCTCGGTCATCGCGACCATCTGCGCCGCCGAGCCGCTGTTCGTCGTCAGCGCGCCGCCGGTCTGTGCGCCGCTGATGTGCGGGCCACCGGTCGGGCTACCCACCGGCGCCATCGTCGGCGCGTAGCCGGGCGCCATCGTCTGTGCATACGAATCGGGCGACGCCACCGGCGGGCGCGACACCGTGCCTTGCGCACCT
>DATDCH010000638.1:0-8448 GCA_036524455.1 Kofleriaceae bacterium
TCGTCGTTGAAGCGCAGCATGCCGCCGAGGAAGTAGTCGCGGCCGAACTGGAACGTCTCGAATTGGATCGGCACGTCGGAGTTGCCGGCGACGATCGTCAGCTGATCGGGCGGATTGATCAGCTCGTCGACACCGCCGAGGATGTAGAGGTGGCGGAACAGCTCCATCGCCGCGGTGAGCTTGACGCGCGGCAACTGATCGAAGGTCGCATCGAACACGTCCGCGGATAGCCGAATGTTGCGGTTCCACCAGCGCACGTCCGCATCGACACCGATGCCACCGGTCGATTCCTTGATGCCGTAGCGCAGCGTCAGCCAGTCGAAGCGCTTCGCGAACTGGAACGTGAAGCGGATCTCGTCGTGGATGACGGTGCGCTTGTACCAGTTGTTCGGATCGATCAATGGATCGAACGTCAGCGTGACTTCGGGATAGTCGCCGCGCGGGCCCTTCTCGAGCTCGATCAGATAGTACTTGTCGGGCCGCGTGTGCAGCTCGACGCTGACGTAGTGGCGCGCGAGCCGCGATCCGAAGTTGAACTCGCTGCGCAGACCGACGTAGGCCTTGAGACCGAACAGCGTGCCGAGGAAGCCTTTGGCGTCATCGGTGATCGCTTCGACGTTGTCGGCGATCGCGGGGTCGTTGACGAGCCGGCCGAGCGTGCCCTTGTCTTCGTCGATCTTCTTGACGATCGATTGCGAGCTGTCGATCACGCCGTCGAGCTTGTCGAGCTTGGTGCGCACGGCGTCGCCGGTGGCCTGCAGCTCTTTGTTCGCGGTCTGCACGAGGACCTTCGCTTCGGCGGAGGCCGCCTGCAGGTCGTCGAGCATCTTGTCGATCTTCGGATCTGCGTTCGCGGTGATGTTGCGGACGTCCTTGGTGAGCGCTTCGACCGCGCCCAGCGTGCGATCGGCGCGCTCGATGATCGATTGGATCGTGTCGGCTTCCTTTTGCACGAGACCGTCGATGCGGTTCGCGACGCGCGTCATCGGCCCGTTGACGATGCGGCGCACGTCTTCGGAGAGATCGCGCACGCTATCGAGCACCTTGTCGACGTTCTGCGTCGACGCCTCGATGCGCTGGATCAATTGATCGGGGGTGACCGCCTCGACCTTGGATGGGATCTCGCGACACGCGTCGCGCTTGGGACCGGCCGGCGCGTTGTAGTCGGGGCACGGCTTGCCGAGCGGCGTGAACTTGACCGCGGTGCCGTCGGGCGCCTGCCTGACCTGCTCGCCTGGATCGATCTCGAGGTAGTTCTCGCCGAGCAGCGAGCTCGCCTTCTTGTAGACGACCGCGCTCGACCACACCGGAATCTGGTCGCTGAGATTGAAGTGGATCTTCGCGTAGCGGCCGTCGACCTCGAGCTTGGTGACGATGCCCTTCTTGAGGCCCGCGACGACGACCTTGCTGCCCTTGGGCAGACCCGATGCGTCGCGCATGCGCACGAAGAACTCCTGGCCGCCTGCCGCGTCGTCCTCGCCGAGGTTCTTCCACACGAGGTAGGCGCCCACCGCGAGCATCATGAACAAGATGCCCACGCGCACGCCGGCCGAGAGGTTCTTCACGCGTGGCCCCCGGCGAGCTTGCCAACCGCCGCCACGCCGGATGCGCGCAGGAACTCATAGATGTACGGGTCACGGCTGCTCGCGATCACCTCCGCGCTCCCCGCCTCGAGGATGCGCTTGTTATGGAGGATGGCGATCCGGTCCGCGATCCGGAATACCGACGCCATGTCGTGCGAGATGACCACCGACGTAACTTTATATCGTTCGCCGGCTTCGAGAATCATTTCGTCGACGTTGCGGGTCGCAAGTGGGTCAAGTCCCGTCGTCGGCTCGTCATACATAAGTATTTCGGGCTCGAGCACGAGTGCGCGTGCCAGACCGACGCGTTTGCGCATACCACCTGACAGCTCACCTGGATACTTCCGCTGTGTACCTGCGAGGCCTAGCGCACCCAATCGGTCGGCGACGATGTCGCGGATCTCACTTTTTGATTTGTTGGTGTGCTCACGAAGTGGAAAGGCACAGTTCTCCTCGACGGTGAGCGAATCGAACAGCGCCGCGAATTGAAACACGAGACCGAACTTG
The DNA here is from genome assembly GCA_036524455.1 of Kofleriaceae bacterium. Classification (GTDB taxonomy): domain Bacteria; phylum Myxococcota_A; class Polyangia; order Haliangiales; family Haliangiaceae; genus JABFXX01. The sequence goes on from DATDCH010000638.1 coordinate 2,091, forward strand.
CGGCGGAACTGGCCGAGCTCTTTCGTGTCGAGCGAGAACACGTCGGTGCCGTCGACCCAGAGATGCCCGCTGTCGGGTCGCAGTAGGCACATGAAGTGTTTGATGAGCACGCTCTTGCCGGCGCCCGACGCGCCGAGAATCACGTTGACCTGGTGACGCTCGAGATCGAGATCGACTTTGTCGAGCACGAGGTTCGTGCCGAACGACTTCGTCAGCTGCCGCACGCGAATGTGCCAGCGCGGATCGGGTTGGTCGGGCGGCGTGAGCCCGATGATCTCCGACGCGCGAGACACCTCCTCGCTCACCATTCACCTCGCGACGATGGCATCAGGTGATAGAGGATGTCGGTCAGGAAGTAGTCCATCACGAGCGTCGCGACCGATGCGCTGACGACCGCGCGCGCCGTGCCGATGCCGACGCCGCGACCACCACCGCTCGCGTGATAGCCCTGATAGCAGCCGATCATCGCGACCATGAAGCCGAAGAAGATCGCCTTGAGGCAGCCCTGCACGACGTCGCGCGCCTCGACGATCTCGCGCAGGTTCGCGATCCACGGCCCCTGCGGCACGCCGAGCACGAGCACCGCCACGATGTACGCGCCGCCCATCGCCACGATGAAGAAGATCAGCGCGAGGATCGGCGTCACGATGATGCCGCCGACGAGCCGCGGCAGGATCAGATATTGGTGCGGGTTGACGGCCATCGACTCGAGCGCGTCGATCTGCTCGGTGATGCGCATCGTGCCGAGCTCGGTCGCAATGCCGGTGCTCACGCGGCCCGACAGCATCAGCGACGTGAACACGGGCGCGAGCTCGACCGCGAGCGCCTTGCCGGTCGCGCCACCGGAGAACGACTCGAAGCCGAACACGCGGAACGCGTTGACCGACTGCAGCGACGTCACCGCGCCGGTGAACACACCGACGAGCAAGATGATCGGTAGGCTGCCGAACCCGATGTACTCCATCGCCTCGAGGTAATTGCGACCGCGAAACGGCCGGCGCGGCAGCCACGCGAACGCGCGCCCGACCATGATCAGGTGGCCGCCGACGGTATCGAGGAATTTGACGACCGGCATGCCGGCGTCTTTGAAGCCGACCACGATCGCGCGCCCGACCGACTCCTTCGGCTCTTTCGGCTCGGTGGTGGTCAGCGCTTGCTGCTGCTGCGGCGAATTCGGATCGCTCCCCTCGGGACGCGGCGCGTTCGGATCGCTCGGATCGGACGGGGCCGGCACCTTGGGCGCTGCGACGTTCGTCGTTTCCTCGTCTCCGGGCGTACTCACCGGGCCTCCACGTAGGTGCGTGGCACGCGTTTGGACATTCCGCACGTCACTTCGTATTCGGAGAGCCCTGCCCAGCCGCCGTATTCAGCCGCGGTAATCGATGCGCCGCCACTAGCACGTCCGAGCAGCACTGCCGCGTCGCCGACGGTAACATCAACCACGTCGGTCACGTCGGCGAGCGCGATATCCATCGAGATCAATCCGACAAGCGGCACGCGTTTGCCGCGAATTCCCACCTGCGCGTGGCCACTCGCGCGGCGCGGCAGGCCATCGGCGTAGCCGCACGGCAGCACCGCGATCGTGCTGTCGCGCGCCGCACGCCAGGTCGCCCCGTAGCCGACCGACGCGCCGATCGGCACCCGGCGCAGCTGCGCGATCGCGGTGACAAGCCGCATCGCGGGCTCGACGTGGTTCTTCGGATCGCGTGCGGCGCTGCTCGCCAGGTCGCGTTCACCGGGATGCGCCCACCGCCCGTTGCCGTAGAGCGCGATCCCGCAGCGCACGAGATCAAAACGCGCCTCGGGGAACACGAGCGCGCCCGAGCTGTTCGCGGCGTGCCGCACGCGAATCGGCGCGCCCGCGGCGGTGACCGCACGATCGACCTCGCCAAACCGCGCGAGCTGGGTCCGCGTGAGGCTCGCCGCGTCGGCGGCCTCGTCGGTGTCGGCGTTCGCGAAGTGCGTCATCAGGCCGACGATGCGAATGCCATTGCGACCCGCGACCACCGCGAGCTCGCCCGCGCGCTCGACCGGCACGCCGAGCCGGCCCATGCCGGTATCGATCTTGAGGTGAGCCTCGACCGCAACGCTGCGCCGCTTCGCGACGTCGACGAGCGCCTCGAGGTCCTCGTCGCTCGAGATCACCGGTGTCAGCTTCGCGGCGACCATGTCGTCCTCGCCGCCGACCTGGCTCGGCCCCATCACGAGGATCGGCAGCGCGACGCCGGCATCGCGGAGCGCGACGCCTTCTTCGACCAGGCTCACGCACAACCCGCTGGCCGCCTTGGCCTGCGCGAGCGCCGTCGCGACCGCCACCGCGCCGTGGCCGTACGCATCGGCTTTGACGACCGCGTAGAGCTCGCTGCCGGTCACCGCACGCACCGCGGCCGCGTTGCCGACGATCGCCTGCAAGTCGATCTCGACCCGCGTTCTACGGATCATCGTGCCCTCGGTCACGTACGAGGATTTGGCGCCCCACCGACGAGCATGTCAAGGTTAGGCGATCTACGTCACGCGAAGTGGCGACGCCGAAAAATGCGAAAGCGCCGCCCGGAGGCGACGCTTCCTTCACGCGCGTGTTGACGCGAGCTACGCGGCCTTCTTCTTCTCGGCGCGCTCGATCAGCGCAGGCGTGACAACGAGCGAGCGACCGCGCGGAATGATGAGGCCGTCGCGGGCGAGCTGGTTGAACGCGCGAGAGATCGTCTCGCGGCAGCTGCCGATCATGTTCGCGAGCTCCTGCTGCGTGGGGCGGCGGCGAACCACGAGGCCGTCGGGGCCCGACGCGCCCTCTTCGCGACCGAGCGCGACGAGGCGGTGGATGAGGCGCTCGTTGACGTCGCACAGCGCGAGCTGCGCGATGGTCTCGTCGGCCTTGCGTAGGCGGCGCGCCATCTCCGACACCAAGTTGATCGCAGTGCGCGGGTGCGCCTGCATGTGCTTCATCAAGTCGTCGCGGCTGAGCACGAGCAGCGTGGTGGGCTCGACGGCCAGGCAGTGCGCCGAACGCGGGCCTTGATCGAACAGCGACATCTCGCCGAACGTATCGCCGGCGCGAAGCAGCGACAGCGTCACTTCGCGGCCGCTCTCACCGAACATGACGACCTTCACACGACCCGACATGATGAGGAACATCGCGTCGCCGGGCTCGTCCTGCGCGACCACCGCCGCGCCGACCGAAACCTTTCGAACCGAAACGCGAGCTGTCAGATCTTCGATCGCCGAGATCGGCATCGCCGCAAACAGCGGAGCTCGCGCGATCGTGGCGCGGATGCGAGCCGGGTCTTCGCCGAGGTTGCGAGGATCGGGCGTCGATGGGCGAGCAGGCATCACGGGGGTAAGCGGCCGAGCAATTCCGAGAGACATAAGGAAGCTCCTGTGACCCGAGGTCTTGGATCACGGCTCCGAACACTGCGAGCGCTGTGCCCGGAATGGGGATCACACCTCGCTCACGGGATTTCGAGTGTTTGACCCTCCACTTGGGGGTTATTCCTGTGACGGATGCTTCACAATTTCGTTGGCACCCACGGCACAGATGTCGTGGTCATCACACCTAGCGGATTGCGTCATTGACTTCGTGGGGACGACCGGCCTGGGAGCAGCCTCCCCGGCAACGCGTGGTAGTTTCCGCCCCGATGCAGGAGAGCATCGAGGTCGTCATCAACGGACAGACCCGCACGGTCCTACAAGGTACGACCGTCGCGGCGCTGATCGGGGAGCTCGGTCTGGGCGACCGGCGTGTCGCTGTCGAGCGCAACCGCGAGGTCGTGCCGCGCGCCGAGCACGCCACGACGGTGCTCGCAGCCGGTGACCGCCTCGAGCTCGTCACGTTCGTCGGTGGAGGCTCGTAATGTCTGATCCATGGAAGCTCGGCCCGCGCACGTTCACGTCGCGCATCATTGTAGGCACCGGCAAGTACGCGTCGATCGAAGAGACGCGCGAAGCGATCGTGGCGAGTGGCGCCGAGATGGTGACGGTCGCGTTGCGACGAGTCGACCTGTCGAGTGGCGCGCCAACGGTCCTCGACGCGATCGATCGCAAGAAGTACGTGCTGCTGCCGAATACGGCCGGCTGCTACACGGCTGACGAAGCCGTGCGCACGCTCCACCTCGCGCGCGAGCTCGGCATGGACGAATTCGTCAAGCTCGAGGTGATCGGCGATCCGAAGACGCTGTTCCCCGACAACGCGGCGACGGTCGAGGCGGCAAGGCGCCTGGTCAAGGAAGGCTTCAAGGTGCTGCCGTACTGCTCGGATGACTTGATCACGTGCAAGCGGCTCGAAGAAGCAGGCTGCCTCGCGGTGATGCCGCTCGCCGCGCCGATCGGCTCGGGCCTCGGCATTCGCAACCCGCACAACATTCGCCTCATCTTGGACAACGTCGGCATCCCGGTGATCGTCGATGCGGGCGTCGGCACGGCGAGCGATGCCGCGATCGCGATGGAGCTCGGCTGCACCGCCGTGTTGATGAACACCGGCATTGCCGGCGCGAAGAAACCGGTGCTGATGGCGGAAGCGATGCGACTCGCGGTCGATGCCGGTCGCAAAGCGTTCCTCGCGGGCCGGATGCCGAAGCGCGACTACGCGAACGCGTCGTCGCCCGTGGGCGGATTGATCGAGTAGTGGTCGATCCGTGATCCGGGTCGTCGTCGTCACCGATCGCAAGCTGTACGGCAGCGAAGAGATCGCGGGACGCGTGGCGGCGATGCTGGCGACCGCGCCGCGCGGCTCGGTGCTGATCCAGGTGCGCGAGAAGGATCTCGATGGCGGACCGCTATTGCGACTCGTTCACGAGGTGCTCGAGGTGGCAAAGCCGGCGGGCGCACCGGTCTGGGTCAACGATCGCGTCGATGTCGCGCTCGCGGCAGGTGCCGACGGTGTGCACTTGCCCGAGCACGGCCTGTCGATCGCGGATGCGCGTGCGGCGGCGAGCGCGGTGGGCCGCGAGCTCGCGATCGGATGTTCGCGCCACACGCCGGAGTCGGTTGCGGCGGCGGCCGAGCAAGGCGCCGAGCTCGTGCAGTACGGGCCGGTGTGGCCGACGCCGGGCAAGGGCCCGCCGATCGGTGTCGACGCGCTGAAGCTGAAGATCCCGGCGCGGCTTGTCGCGATCGGCGGCATCGATGGTCCCGCGCGGGCGCGGCACGCGGCGCTCGCGGGCGCCGACGCCGTCGCGGTGCTGCGGGCCGCATGGCAGGGCATCCCGGATGTGATCGGACGGCTGGTAGAGGCAGTTGACGCCGGTGTGCACGCGCGGCCGTAGTGCCCGCGGAAATCTGCGGCGACGCGAAGCGGTCGGCGGCGGAAATCTGCGGTGCGCGAAGCGGCTTCGCGCGGAAAATTGCTCGCCGCCTGAAATCATTGCCCGCGCTGAGGCGTTGAAGGACCGGTGCGTGGCCCCTGGCTCTTCCTTCTATTAGTAGCCTGCGGTCGCGAGGCGGGCGTCGCCTCCGGAGCAGCAACGCTCGAACCAACGCCCGCGCTTGCCGAGGCCGCGGCCGCGGGCCCGCCGTCGCCGTGCTCCTCGACGATCACCAAGCTCGGTCCCGGGCTCACCGCCGAGCAAGCCGGCCTGCTCGGCACGCCCGCCGCCGGTCCGCCGTGTGTCGACATCGTGCGCGCGGACCTCGCACACCATCGCCTCCGCGTACTGACCGCGGCGCGCGACGGTCGCTCGCAACCCGCACCGACCTGGCGCGAGACGTTTCGACTGATCGCGGTCACCAATGCGGGCATGTTCCACGCGAGCGGCACGCCGGTCGCGCTCATCATCGAAGACGGCGTCCCGTTATCGAAGGACAACAAGAAGTACCTCGGCTACCTCGCGTTCGATCCGCGTTCACCGGCCGACGCGCCGATCATCTTTACCGGTCGCGACTGCGAGAACTATTCACTCGACGATCTGCGCAAGCGCTACCGCTCGATCGTGCAGAGCCCTCGCCTGCTCGGCTGCACCGGTGAAGCGCTGCCATGGCAGGACAAGAAACAATACTCCGCCGCGGCGATCGGCTTCGATCGCGCGGGCCGTGTTGTGTTCGTGCACGCGCGCGGCGCGGTCACGATGAGCGAGCTCTCGAACACGCTCGCGTCCCTCGATCTCACCGCCGCGCTGTTCCTCGAAGGCGGCCCCGAAGCATCGCTCGTCGTGCGTGGCAGCGAGGCAGAGCTGCTACGGATGGGCAGCTACGAGACCAACTTCGTCGAGAACGACACGAACCAATCGTTCTGGTGGCTGCCCAACGTGATCGGACTAGAGGCCCAGGGGACGCCCACCGGCAAAGGTGGATAGCTCGCCACTACGGTGTGATCTCGAATGTGAGCTCGGTGCCGTCAGGAAGCTGCGAAATCTGCCACGCGAGA
>DATDCH010000639.1:0-2438 GCA_036524455.1 Kofleriaceae bacterium
GGTCGCGTCGAGGCGGAACAGGCCGATGTCGCGATCCGCGGGTTCGGTTTCATCGGCGATCGTCGCCGACACGACGATCTTGCCGTCGGACTGCGTGACGATGTCGATCTCGTCGCTGCCGCCCTTGAAATCGAGCGTCGACGTGTAGACGCCGGTGCCCGCGAACGTGGTGTCGAGCGAACCGGTCGCGGTGAGCTTCACCACGACGAGGAATTTCGCACCGGCGACGGTCTGCGCCGCGAAGCCCGCCGCGTAGAACGAGCCGCTCGGACCGGCCGCGACCGACATCAGCTGGTCGGGACCGGCGGGCGCGAGCGACATGCCGAACGGCGCGGGTGGGAAGATCGTAACGTCGCCGTCGACCGCGACATCGGGTGACTGCGCCGCATCGGGGTTCGTGCCGACGCTGTTATCGCCGCAGGCGGCGAGGAAGAGGAGGGGGAGAGTAACGAGCTTCTTCACTAGAACCTTGCCTTGTATCCAATCGCGAACATCCGAGGAGGATTTGGACGCGCTCCGTACGGGCGGCGCGACACGATGACTTGTTCGTCGAGCAGGTTGCTGCACGTCGCGTACAGCTCTGCCCAGTTCTTGAGCCTCGCATGCGCGGCGAGATCGAACGTGAGGAGCGGCGCGAGGCGCTCGCGGGTATCGATCGCGCCTTGGCCCGCGACATCGCGCGACTCGCTCTGGTAACGCGTCGTCGCCGACAGCTCGTAGCGCGGCGTCTTGACGCCGGCGCTTGCCGACAGCACGTGATGCGGCAGGTACGGCAGCTCGTCGCCTTCCATCACGGTGCCCCAGCCGGCGAACTCGGAGTCGAAGCCGTGGCGGAACTGCGAGCGCGTCAGCGTGTACGCGGCCGCGATCGGCAGCGATAGCTTGCGCTCGACGATCGGAATGTCTGCGTTGAGCTGCGCCTCGACGCCCCACGCGAGCACGGCGCCGCCGTTGTACTCCTCGCCCTCCTGCGTTTCGGTGCAGCCCGCGGCGAGCGTGCACGAGCCCTTGAGGTTCGAGTAGTCGCTGACAAAGCCGATCACGTCGACGGCGACTCGCTCGTCGCGCCAGCGCGCGCCGGCCTCGTAGTTGATGCTCGATTCGGGACGCACGCCGGAATCCGCCGACGGCGCGACCGGCACGAAGCCGCGGTGCACGCCGGCGAGCACGCTCGCCTCGTCGGTGATGTGGTACTCGGCGCCTGCGCCGGGGATCACGACGGCGTAGCTGCCTTCGTGCTGCGTCATCATGAGGTAGTCGGCGAACCGGTAGTCGATCAGCTCGAGCCGCGTGCCGGCTGCGACCTCGAGCCGCTTGTAGTGCACCTTGTCCTGCACGTACGTCGCGAGCGCGGTCGTCTCGGCGCGGCTGTCGAGCACGAGCGCGCGCGGACGCACCGTGCGCACGAGCTGGCCACCGAGCATGTCGTAGGTGTCTTCGTAGCGGCGGCGGTTCGCGCGATCGAAGTGGATGCGCACGCCGGCATCGACGTGATGCGCGAGCGGTCCGGTCGAGCGTTCGAGCGACAGCGTGCTCTGCACGCCTTGCGACGTGAAGCTGCGATCGTTCGTGCCGAGGATCAGCTGCTCCTCGGGGCTGCCCGAGTCGAGCTGACCGCTGAGGATCTGGTAGTAGGCCTGGTTCGCGCCGGTCATCGGATTGGCGAGCAGGCCGTAGAGGTCGCGCTGGCCGACGAGGCCGTCGACCTTGCCCCACGCGCGATCGAACTTGTGCCGGTACGCGACGGTCTCGACGCGCGTCGCACGGCCGAACTCCACGCGATGCGTCGCGCGCATCCGCCAGTGGTCCCAGTTCATCTCGTCGAGCGACGACGCGACGTAGCGCCGCTGCGGCTTCGCGTTGAAGTCCTGCTCGGTGAGCCCGATGTACGTCTCGTGCGACGTCTCGTTGCCATAGCCCGCGCGCAGATCCCACTGGTGATACGTGGTCGCGCTCGGCGGCGACATGAACCGCGCGGTGAGCTGGACGTCGTTCTTGTCGAATCCGGTCGGTCCGCCACCGTCGAGGACCTTGAAACCATCGCTGCGCAGGTGGACGTACTCGGCCATCACGCCCCAGCGCTCGCGGCGTTCCGCGGCACGCGCGTGCAGCTTGCCGTAGAGGTCGGTGCCGCCCGCGACGTCGACGTAGCCGGCGCGCTCGGCCGGCATCGGCTCGCCGATCAGATCGATCGCACCGCCGACGGTCGCCGGTCCGAACCGCACGGCGGCTGGGCCCTTCGTGACCTCGATGCGCGACAGCCGGGTGACGAGCGGGACGTAATACGCAGCGGGCGCGCTGTACGGCGCCGGCGCGATCAGCACGCCGTCCTCCATCATCGTGATCTTCGCGCTGCGATCGGCCGCGGCGCCGCGCATGCCGATGTTGGGACGCAGGCCATAGCCATCCTCGTCGCGCAGGTACACGCCGGCGATGCT
>DATDCH010000640.1:0-2237 GCA_036524455.1 Kofleriaceae bacterium
GATAGCGAGTAGCCAGCCGAGCCACTGTCTCGGCGTCGGTCGCTCGCCGCGCAGTAGAGCTCCCGCGATCATGGTGAGCTGCACGGCACCGAACAGCAGCAGCGCACCGGCAGCTGCACCGATCTCGAGATAGGCGTACGAGAACGCGACCGCGTAGGCGGCGAGCGCGATCGCCGACAGCCACGTACCTTCGCCGCGCACGCTAGATCTGCGTACGGCCACGATCGCGACGAGCACCGCGGCACCGGTCGCGAGTCGGATCGCCGTGAAACTCGCTGCATCGATGGCATCGCCACGCAGCGCGGCACGACACAGCAGCGAGTTGGCAGCGAAGCCGATCATCGCCGCCACCGTCAGTCCCGCGGTCTTCGCAGCCGAATGCAAGCCGACGCACGATAGCTGGTAGACTGGACGAAATGGGCGAGATCACGCTCGCAGTCGTGCCGTCGTCGACGCCCGGCGACGCCCGCCTCGCACTCGACTCGCTGTGCATCGCACTGACGAGGCTGCTCGACACGCCCGTGCACGGCATCAACTGCGCGACGTACTCGGATCTCGCGCAAGAGCTCGAGAAGGATCGCGTCGACTACGCGTGGATGTCGCCGACGCTGATGATCCTGACGAACGAGAATATCCAGCTGCGCCCGATACTGTCGGCGATGCGCGACGATCGCACCGACTATCGCGCGGTGTTGTTCTGCGACGGCAAGCGCCCGATTCATTCGCTCGAGGACGCGCGCGGCGGCACCGTCGCGTGGGTCGATCGCACGTCGGCGGCCGGCTACATCGTGCCGCGCATTCACCTCGCGGCGCGCGGCTTGGATCCGGCGCATTTCTTCGGCAAGGAGCTGTTCCTGCGCTCGCACGCGGAGGCGATTCGAGCGGTGCTCGATGGCCGCGCGGATCTCGGTGCGACCTACGCGCAGCTGCCCGACGACGGCAGGCCGATCGAGCGCACCGGCTTTCTTCACGTCGCGCCCGATCGACACGTGCGCGTGCTCGAATGGACGATGCCGATTCCCAATGACGTGATCGTCGGCCACGGCCTGATCTCGAAGCCCGAGCACAACGTGTTCTCGAACGCGATCCTCACGCTGGCGCAGCGCGACGATGCTGGCCGCAGGCTGTTGTTCAACGTGTTCCACACCCAGCACTTCGTCACCCCGCCACGCAACGCATTGAAGCCTGCGCAGGAGCTCGTCGAGCTGGCCCGCGAGCACGGCCTCGTGTCACAGCTCTAGATCGTAGAGTGCGCGGCGCAGCGATCGGCCCACGGCACCTCGTCGAGCGAAGGTAATCCGAGATCGAGTCCGCACACGTCGCATCGCCCGAAGCGGTCGTCATCGGCATCGAGCAACTTGCGGCGCCCTTCGATCTGATCGAGCGCGAGGCGGAGGACTTCCTCCGGGCGCATACCAGGCTTCTGCGCGAGCATCGACGCGAGCGATGGAGGCCGCTTGCCGGCGAGCACGTCGGCGAGCAGCGTTGCAATGGTGTGTCCGCGGCGGAGGATCACACGGCGCAGGCGCACCTTGTCGTCCGTGGCGAAGCGTACGGTCACACGTTAACTGTAGACTGCCGGGATGGTTCGTCGCCACCATCGCGAAGGGCACCGCAGCGGACGCGCCGGTTGGTTACGCGCCGCGGTGCTCGGCTCGAACGACGCGATCGTATCGACGGCATCCCTGATGATGGGCGTGGCCGCAGCAGATGCGCCGAAAGACGCGATCCTCGTCGCGGGAATCGCCGGTTTGGTCGCCGGGGCAATGTCGATGGCCGCGGGTGAGTTCGTGTCGGTCAGCTCGCAACGCGATGCCGAGCACGCCGACATCGTGCTCGAGCGAGAGGAGCTCGCAAAGGCGCCCGAGGCGGAGCTGCAGGAGCTCGCGAATATCTACGTGCAGCGCGGCCTCGACAAGCAGCTGGCGCTTCAGGTCGCGCAACAGCTGAGCGAGCACGATCGACTCGGCGCTCACCTGCGCGACGAGCTCGGGATCATCGACGAGCAACGCGCGCGTCCCCTGCAAGCCGCGTGGATCTCGGCCGTGAGCTTCGCGCTGTTCGCGCTGTTGCCGGTGCTCGCGCTGCTCGTCGCGCCCGCGTCGCTGCGCATGGAGACAATCGGCGCGGTCACGCTCGTGAGCCTTGCAGCGCTCGGCGCGCTCGGCGGCTACCTCGGTGGTGCGTCGATGCTGCGTGCTTCGCTTCGCGTCACCGTCGGCGGTGGGCTCGCGATG
>DATDCH010000641.1:0-15232 GCA_036524455.1 Kofleriaceae bacterium
TTCATCTTCGCGCGTTCGCCGCGCTGGGGCTGATACGATGGACGGATGGGGCACGCGCTTTGGCTCACGTTGCTCGTCGCGTGCGGCGGCAACGCTGGCGGTGACGACACCGGCACGGACGCCACCGGCGATCCGCCGGGCGAAGGCATCTCGGCGATGTATCCAGGCGACGTCGGGATCGGCGGCGATCCGCGCGTGATCTTCGCCGACGATTTCGAGAGCTATGCGAGCGCGGCCGATATCGATGGCCGATGGGATGCGCGCTATCACCAGATCTCGATCTCGACGGCCGAGCCGTATGAAGGGCAGCAGTCCGTCGAGATGGGTGCGCCCCAACAGACGAGCGAGCTGTCGACCGGTCTCGCGAAGATGATCACGAACCGGCTCGACACCCTCTACCTCCGCTACTACTCGAAATACGACACGACGTTCGACATCGTGGGCTCGAGCCACAACGGCGCCGAGATCTCCGCCGGCTACTTCGTCAATGGCAACGCGACGCCGGGCGTCCCGGCCAACGGCACGAACAAGTACCTCATCGCGTACGAGAACTGGCGCGGCGAGACCGCGACCACCACGCCGGGCGAGCAGAACATCTACATCTATCACCCGGAGCAGCGCTCGAATTACGGCGACCACTTCTTCCCCGACGGGCGCGTGATGCCGAATACGAGCCTGCCGTACGACTTCGGGCCCGACTTCGTGATGCGGCCGAACTTCACGCCCGAGCTTGGTCGCTGGTACGCGTTCGAGGTGATGCTGCGCGCAAATACGCCAAACATGCGCAACGGGCGCGTCACGTGCTGGGTCGATGGGCAGATCGTGGCGGACTTCCCGAACCTGCGCCTGCGCGACGTCGAGACGCTAAAGATCGATCGGTTCGGAATCTCGCTGCACTTCGGCAGTAACCCGACGATCGCGACGCGCAAGTGGTACGACAACGTTGTCGCCGCGACCGAGTACATCGGCCCGATGGTGCGCACCCGATAAGCCGTGTCACAGGCGGAGGCGCAGCGCCTCGTACGCCTCAGCGTAGGCGACCCCCGAAATCCGGCCGAGGCCACGTGCGAGATCGCGACTCGCTTCGACATCGAGCTTGCCGAGCTGTGTCGCGTGGGCGCGGATCGCGGCGAGCTTCGTGTCGATCGTCGACGAGACATCGGCGAAGCACTGGCCAAGCGAACGGCTCTGCGCGTTGAGCTCGGGACTCGATAGATACGCGAGCAGATCACACGGCGTGCGCCGCAACGCCGAAATGGTCGCGCGATGGACGAGGGAGTGATCCCAATGCAGGTCGTGCGCGGAGTGCGTGATCACGAGCTCGGGGCGAAGGTCGCCGACCAGGATGTCGAAACGCCGCACGAGCTCGTGCATCGCGATGTCCTCGACGCGGCAAGCACGCTCGGGAAACATGATCACGACCTCGGCGCCGAGGATCGCGGCTCCCGCCTTGGCCTCGGCGATCCGCTGCTCGGCATGGCTTGGCACCGAGACGACGACGAGTGTGACGCGAGCGCCGGCGGCGGCGAGTCGCGCGAGTAGACCGCCGGCACCGACCTCGAGGTCGTCGGGATGCGCACCGAACGCGAGCACCTCGTCACGCTGAGCGAGCAACCGACTCATGCTGCCTCCCGGCACGCGAACAAGACGTCTCTGCTCGCCGGCCCGCAATTGAGCACGAGATCGAGAAACGCGAGCTTGGGGACGAAACCGAGCGCGGCAAAGCGCTGCGGATAGACCGGATGACCAAAGCGCTGCCAGCGCGTCGTGATGCCGGCGCGAGCAAGCATGTCGATGTCGAGATACGAGGTCGAGCCGCCGGTGCCGGAGAGGTACGTACGCGCGCCGACCGCGCGGCACAGCTCGATGATGCGCTCGGTCTTCGCGCCGCCAAGGTCGAGGCTGGACGATCGGATGATCGGCGTGGTGATCGCGAGCCAGCGCCGCGCCAGCTCGAGCATGTGGAGGTCGAGCTCGACGAGCGAGGTCCACGTGCGCATGTACACGTCGCGGAGCTCGTCGGCGTATACGCGAAAGTACGGCGCGCGGCCGTAGCTCAGCTCGAGCGTACGCCACGTGCGGCGCTGCCAGTGCTGGCGAGGATTGCCCGCGTTATCGATTTGTTTGTCGAGGATGCGGTCGTGCAGCGAGCCGCGCAGCAGCGGCACGGTCAGCCATGCGGCGCCGTGCGCGAGCTTGACTCGATTGCGGTTCTGGAAGTTCTGCGCCTCGTACTGCAGGTCGTCCATGACGACAAAGAGATCGGCGGCGGCGAGCTTCGCGAGGTAGCCGAGCCACGGCAGATACGCAGGCTGATGTGCGGCGACGATCACCGTGCCGGTCCTTGCGGGACGGCGCCGTGACCGCGCGTCTCCCAGCTCGACGTGTCGAGCGTGAAGATGCCGAGCGGCGTCAGCAGTAAATACGCCACGGGCATCAGCACCGCCATCGGTACGAACGCGAGCGGGTGCACCCGCAGCCACGGCGGCAAGCGCTTCTGCGATGGCGCGAAGTGGTAGACGAGGCCGAAGAACGCGACGAGCTCGATGTGAAACATCGCGAGCCCTAAGAATTCGTGCTGCAGCACGTGGATCGCGATCACGAACGGATACACGACCAACAGCAGCATCAGCGACAGGTAGTGGAGGCAGAGCAGTGGATGGAGCTGCCACGCGTGACCGATGCCGACGATGAAGTCGGCGATGTTCGAACGCTTCCAGCGCAGCTGCTGATTGAAGTAGCCGCTCAGGGTCTTCGGCGCCTTCGTGAAGCACATCGCGTCCATCGTCATCTTGGTGCGGTATCCGCGTTTGACGATCTGGTGGGTGAGGAAGCGATCCTCGCCATACTTGATCGGCACGCCAAGAATGTTCCGATCCTCGAGGATCGGCTCGAGCTCCATCAGCACGTGACGGCGATAGGCGGTCAAACAGCCCGACAGGCACATCACCGAGTCGAGCGAGCGCTCGAGGTTCTTTAGATGTTCCTGACCGAAGTAGTACTTGATCGTCTGCATCTTCGTCAGCCAGTTGTCGTTCGGGTTCGAGATGTGAACGCGTCCGCCAACGGCAGCAACCTTCGGATCGGTGAAGCGCGCAACCAGCTCGCGCAGCGCGCGCGGATGAACGATCACGTCGGAGTCGACCGACACGATGATCTCGGCGGTCGCTTCGCGCACGGCGTGGTTGATGCCTTTGCGCTTGCCCATGTTGTGAGGGTTGCGCAGCACACGCACGTTCGAGAATTCGCGCGCGGCCTTGCTCGCCCACTCGTAGCTGTCGTCGGTCGAGCAGTCGTCGACGACGGTCACCGACAGCTTGTCCCGCGGATAGTCGAGCTTGACGATGCTGACGATCGTCTCGTAGATCGATGCGCCCTCATTAAAGAGCGGGATCACGACCGTGATCGTCGGTTCGTAGCCGTCGATGCGCTCGGCGATACGCTTGCGGCGAACCAGCCGCAGGTACAGCCCGAACACGTAGCGGTTCAGGAATACCAGCAAGATAAACAGGTGAATTGCGAGGGTCACGGTCACTCGAAAGATGACCGCTACATCCGAAATGTAGCGGCATCTCTTCAGCGACCCGACATGCAGACGCCTAAACTCGACCGTTTACTGAGTGAAGATGATTTCGGTGGCCCAACCCTCGTGGATCCACCCCTTCATCTCGCTGAAGGAACTCCACTAGCCGTTCCGGTCGTGCCGATCTCACAGGCGCGTGTAGTCGCTGCAATGGCCGCTACCAATCCGCGCGCGGTCACGATCACGAAGTCGCGGCCGCCGTTGGTGGTTGTCGAAAGCGAGCTCGCGACCAGTGCGTCGCTCGTGCACGACAATGCCGTCCCGACCGCCATCCATACCGATCACCCCGAGGCATTGGGGCCGACGACGAGGTTCTACAAGTTGGCGCCCGAAACGCTCGAGGGCGTACCGCTCAATCAGAACGAGCGCGTGACGACCCCTGAAGAGGAGTGGGCGGAGTTCAAGGCGATCGGCCTCGGCAAGAAGCAAGCGCGCTCCACGCGCCTGGCCAAGCTGATGGTGTCGACGTATCGCCTGCTCGGCTTTGGCATCCTGACGGCGGTCGTGTTCGCGCTCGTCGGTTACGTGGCGCTGACGGTGTTCTACTTGTTCAGCGACACGTGGATCGTGCCGACGATCGTGTCGCCGAGCGACGAGAAGGTCGTCACGCTGCAGACCGAGCTTGCTGCGCTAGAGACCGAGCGCGACAAGATCTCCGACGCGCTCGCGGAAGCGGACCGCGCGATCGCGGTCGAACAACAATTCCAAGCGAAGTTCGCCGCAGCGATCGAGTCCGACCTGCGCGGACGCCGGGCTGCGCTCGCTCGCGCACGCCAGCTCGCGGATGCAGCCGCGGCCACGCGCGACGACATCCGGCGCTCGAGCGAAGCGTTCGCCGCGTCGTCGTCGTCGCGCATCGACAAGCAGTTCGACGCCGGTATCATCGATCGCCACTCGATGCTCGGCGGCAAGCAGAAGCTCGCCGAGATCTCGAGCTCGAACCTCTCGCTCGCCGAACGGCAGTCCGCGTTCGAGATGCAGGCAGCCGAGTTGTCGCGCCACACGAAGGCGCTCGATGCGCTGCTCGCCAATCGCGACGTGCCGCTGAGCTACGACGTGCTCAAGATCAAGCGCGACTACGACGCATCGAAGCTCGCCGTCGAGAAAGCGGTCGAGACGCGCAAGACGCTGCTCGCCAGCCTGAGCCGCCAGGACAAGAACATCGCGAATCTCCAGTCGTCGGCGTATCTGCGTGCGCTTCGCGACAAGGCAACTGTCGCGCTCGTGCCCTACAGCAATCTCGCGAACGTGAAGCCGGGCACCGCGCTCTACGGTTGCGCGCTCGAGATGTTGTTGTGCCGCCAAGTCGGTCGCGTGATCGAAGTGCTGCCGGGCGAGGTTCAGTTCAAGCACCCGAATCGAGACAAGCTGGTACGCGGTCAGCTCGTCGAGCTTCGCCTCGATGTTGCCAGTGCTGCGCAGGACGACGTGCTGTTCGCGGGCGGCTCGCCGCTGTGGCTGTGATGCGGGCTGTCATGGTTATCGCTGCGCTGGCCGGCGCCGACGTCGCGCACGCCGACGATGCGTGCGACCACGCGCAGGCCGTCGCAAGCGCCCAGAGCGCGCTCGACGTCGCGCCGCAGCTGTTCGGCACGGCCGGCTACCTCAAGACCTCCGAGGTCGACGGCGTGGGCGATCCGGTCGTGACGTCGGGGATGCGCGTTACCGCGGGTGTCGCGTACGACCTGACGGGCTTGCTCGAGGGCAGCGCGAAACGCGCCCGTGCCCGCGCGGTGTGCCAGCGCCACACGGCATTGACGCAGCTGCAAGGCGCGAGCACGTACCGCGGTCTCGAAGCGCGCGCGAAGGTACTCGACGCGGCGGTGGGCGAGGCCGACCAGCAGCTTGGCAAGCTCGCGGTCGAGGTGCGCGAGCGCGTCGCCACCGAGCAAGAGCTCGTCGCGATGCGGCTACGCGTCGACGATCTGCGCAGGCTCGCCGCGACGACGCGCAAGGAGCTAGCCGCGCAACCACCGCCGGCGCAGGCGACGGCTGCGGTCGCGACCTACGCGCGCGCCGATGACGAGATCGAGCGCATGGATGGGCGGCTGCGCAGGCTCGCCGGGATCGATGTCACGTTGCGCGGCGGTTACGATCGGTTTCTCGATCGCGACGACGACAAGCCGTACTTCGCGATGGTCTCGGTCTCGATCAACACCGGTATGTTGTTCCAGGGTGGTGCCAACGAACGAGCCGCCGCCGCGCGCAGCCGGTTGGTTCGCGATCGCCGCACGCGGATCGACGGTCTCGACGCGTCGCTCGCCGAGCTCGAGGCGGAGCTTGTCGCGCAGTCGCAGCGGCTCGAGCAAACCACCGCGCTGATCGCCGATCTAAAGGCGCAGATCGCGACGATCGTGAAGCTCGGCGGCGACGATGGCCGGCGCTATCAACGCACGCTCTGGTTCGATCTCGTGAAGCTCGAGGCCGAGCACGCGTTCGCGGCCGCGCAGGTTGCGAGCCTGAACCAGGTGCTCGGCAAATGAACGGGTGTGCGCTCGCGCTGTTGATCGCTGCCTGCAGCGGCGACAAACCACGAGCGCCGGGTCCCATCGCAGAGCCAAAGCCGACGCAGGCGCACGAGCTCTGCATCACGAACGGCACAGTGGGGGCACCGGCCGTGCGCGGTTACGCGCGTGGCTCGACGGGCGATAGCGCGACGCTCGCGTTCACATACGATGGTGTGACCGCCACGACGTCAGCGCTCGCGTCGGGTGCTACGCGCGCACAGCTCGGCCTCAAGTTGCGCGCGCAGAACAGCTGCAACGTGATCTACGTGATGTGGCGCGTGTCGCCGAAGTCGGAGATCACCGTGCAAGTGAAAGCGAACCCGGGCAGCGCGACGCACGAGGACTGCGGCATCACCGGATACACGCGAGTCAAAGCTGCGGTGCGCAAGCCGCCGCCCGCGCTCGAGCCGAACACGCAGCACACGCTCGCCGCAGCGATCGAACGCGACGAGCTCGTCGTGTGGGCCGACCACGAGGTCGTGTGGCGCGGCACGCTGCCCGCGCCCGCGCGGAACCTCACAGGCCCGGCCGGTTTTCGCATCGACAACGTGAAGGCCAAGGTTTCGCTCGACGGTGTCACCCTCGCAAACGCGATCGCACGAAGCGAGTGCCTGAAACCGCAGAGCGAAGACTAGCGAAACGCTAACGCCTGCCTCTGCGACGTCGGCAGCCGACTCACAGATGGAACGCCAAAACGCCGGAGAGCCAAGAACGCCAACGAAACGATCGGGTGGTTACGCCCGAAATCGATCTCTGGTGGCGTATTTGGCCTCTGCGGCGTCTTGGAGTTAGATCTGGAACCCGTCGTGCGGCGCCGAAGGCGCGCGAAGATCTCCAAGCAGCATCAGATCTGATCGTCGTTTCTGCGGGTCTTCGTGGCCGGTCTCCGCTTACCGACCCAGACGACATGCTTGGTGTTGCTGTTCGGTCTCGACGGCACTTTGTGCCATTCGGGATCGAGCGCGGCGCCTCGCATCCGATCGGTGAACTTCTTGTCGTTCTCGACCGACCACACCGCATACGTGCCGCCGGGGACGAGCGCGCGCCGCGCTGCGATGAGTCCCTTCAATCCATAGAGCTTTGCGTTCGACGGCGACGTGAACGCATCCGGCCCATTGTCGACGTCGAGCAGGATGGCGTTCCATGCTTCCTGCTTCGCGGCGATCACGTCGGCAACATCGCCGATCTGCACGGTGACGCGCGGATCGTCGAGCGGCCGGCGCGCCAGATCAGCGAGGTGGGTGCGGTTCCACTCGACGACCTCCGGCACGAGCTCAGCGATCGTGACCTGCGCATCGCGCGGCAGCAGATCGAGCGCGGCACGCGCGGTGAAACCCATGCCGAGCCCGCCGATCAGCACGCGCGCGCCGGAGACCGCGCCGAGCCCGGCGCAACCGAGCTTCGCGAGCATCTCCTCGGATGCATGGCTGCGGCTGTTCATCAGCTCGGCGCCGCGCAGGCGGATCGCGAATTCGTCGCCGCGTTGCGCGAGCACGAGCTCGCCGTTGCCGACCTTCGCGCGGCCGAGCTCGCGCCACGGAACCACGATTACTCGAGTGGGTGGAGGATGACGGTGTTGCCCTGGAAGATCGGGATCAGCAGGCGTTTGCGCTTGCTGTCCCAACCGATATCCGCGGGGGACTTCACGTTCTCGACGACGGGCTTCCACTCGCCGCCCGGTTTGCCGCGATAGACCGTCGACGCTTCCCAGCTCGACACGAGGACGTCGCCACCGTCGAGCGTGATGATGCCATCGAGCTGACCCTTCGGCAGCTTCTGCGGCTTCTGCTTCTTGCCCTTCGCATCGACTTGATAGATCTCGCCGCTGCCGAACGTGACGACCCAGACCGAGCCGTCGGCGCCGGCGGCGATGCCGTTCGGACCGCCGAGTCCCTTGTCCTTGATCAGCGGTTTGACCTTGCCGTCCTTGTTGATGTGGTAGACGGCGTCGCTGCCGTTCGACTTGAACTCGGCGGTGAGCCCGCTGTCGGCGACGTAGATGCTGCCGTCGGCTCCAGGCGCGATGTCGTTGAGGAACGTCGCGCCGTCGATCTTGATCTCACCCTTCGGCTCGCCGGTCTTCGCGTCGAACTTGCGCACGACGGTGATGTCACTGACGTAGAGCACACCGCCGACGATCGCCATGCCCTTCGGTGCGTCGAGCTTGACGTTGTCTTTCGCGCCGTCGATCCACTTGCCTTCGGTGACCTTGCCGTCGGCGGAGACCTTCGCGATGTAGCCGTTGTCGTCCGCGCCGAGCGGCTCGCCGTTGATGTTCGAGACCAGGTAGACGTCGCCGTCGGGGTCGTAGAGGACCGATTCCGGCACCGCGAATCCCTCGGTGATCGGAAGCGCGGTCTTGCCGTCCCACGCAGCGGGCGCCGCATCGACGGCGGGCGCTTCGGCGGCATCGGCCGCGGGTGGCGGCGCGGAGCCTTGCGGCGGGGCAGCGGGCTTGTCTTCTTTCTTCTTGCACGCCGCGAGCGGGGCGAGCACGACGATCAACAAGGCGAGTTGCTTCATGCGCGGAGAGTAGATCAGAACCGCGAGCCTGGCTGCTCGAGGAACGCACGCTCTTCGGGAGTTGTTTCGCGACCGAGCACCTCGTTGCGGTGCGGGAAGCGCCCGAACCGTTCGATGATCTCGGCGTGCTTGCGCGCGAAGTCGAGCGCCATCTTCAGCATCGGCGGCGCACCCGGCTCGGCGGCCAGCTTCTCGTACTCGGCGATGCCCTCACGTTGCATCGCCAGATCCTCGGAGTGCTGGTACGGCATCAGCACGAACATGCGCTCGAGCGGCGTCAGCTCGCGCGCGCGGCCGGAACCCCACAGCTCGCGTGCGATCGCGAGCGCGCGGCCATCTTGCGCGAATGCGCGCGGGTCATCGCGGTACAGATTGCGCGAGAACTGATCGATCACGATCAGCAGCGCGAGCGTGCCGCGCGCCGAGCCGAGCCAATCGGTGAGCCCACCTGCGACCGCCTTCGCGTGGAGGTCGCCGAACCGTTCGCGAATCTGCGCATCGAACGCGGCATCACGCATGAACCAGCGCCGCATCGTCGCGTCCGTCGGCGTGGGCTCGTCGCCAAACCAAAATGCGAGGACATCGTCGATCATGGCGGCAGCCTACCGCCGCCTGGTGAAGCCTCGACACCGATCGTGCCTGCAATCGCCAGGTTGTGCGCGGATCGCCTGTTGCACTACGCGCGCGGATGCGTCTTCGCCTTGCGTGCACGACCGTGCTGGTCCTTGCCAGCTCTGCCACTGCTGCACCTGCAGAGCTCGCACTCGGCGATATCCAACTCGAGCTCGGGCCACGCCATGACTTTCTGGCCGACGAGGACAGCGAAGGTGACGAGCTCGTCATGACGGGCGAGCCGTACTACCGGTACGCCGCGTTCGCGCAGCTCACCGGCGGCGGTCACGGCAATGGCGATGTCGGCACCGGCGCCTCCGCCGCGATCGCCGGTCTCGGCTGCGATTTCGCCGCCGGCACCGCGCAGGGACGCCTGCGGTTCGACTCGACGTTTGCGGGCGAGGCGACTTACTCGCTGTGTCTGTCGCGCGTGCTGCTCACCGCCGTGTTTGACGGCCGGCGCGGTGTCGGCGTCGAGCCGGCACTCGACGCGCGGCGCTCGCTGTGGGCCCAGCACTACAACGAGACCTACGATCGCATCGAGATCGGGTTCGGCGAAGTCTGGTGGCAGCGCCAGAACCGTCACACGCTTGCGATGATCGCACTCGGTCACGGCACGCTCGAGCAAGCCGATCGCACGGTCAAGACGCTCGACATCGACTTCACGCTGTATCGCTATCGCCGCGTCACCGACTCGACGATCACCGTCGAAGCGATCGTGCTCGAGGGCGAAGCGCTCAAAGCAGGCGCCGACGACAAAGGCGGCGTGGCGCACGCGTTCTTGCCGGTGCGACTGCGCTACGACACGCCGGATCACTACATCGTGGCGAGCGCCGGCTGGGGCTTCTCGGGAGGCTACGTGACGGCGAGCGGCTCGACGGAGGTCAACGGCAAGACCACGAGCTCGTGGAGCGAGACGATCGACAGCACCGGCTTACCGCAGATGACGATTCCGATCGGCGATCTCGAAGCCGGTATGCGCCGCGATCGCGTCGAGTGGAGCGCGAAGGTCGGGCGCACGTTCTATCCGACGTTCGACGGCAACATCGCGCGCGAGGCGCGGGTCGCAGCTTCCGTTTCATACACGCCGGGCCGCACACGACGCACGAAGCTGTCGCTGTCGCCGTTCGCGGCGCGCACGCGAGTGTGGACGCGCGACGCCGGCACCTCGCTCGACACCAGCACCGGCGCGTCGCTCTACTTTGGCCGCGAGCTCACGCGCGAGCTGCGCGTCGATGCGATCGGCCAGGCCGGCATCACACCGTATGCGCAGCTCGAGGGCGATCGCGAAGGGACGCCCAGCCTCGGCGGTCAGGTGCTCGTCGCGCTGAGCGGCAGAGTGACCGATCTTCACAAACTGCATCGTCATCTTCCTCGTTGAAATGAGAACGCTGGCTTCATTCCGGCGTTGACGCGGCGCGTGAGCCTGTCGTACATGCCCCGTCCTCATGATGAAGATGGTGGCGGTGATCGCGTTGGTGGCGGCAGTTGGTTGCGGACCGCAAAGCAACGGCGGTGGTGGCGGTGGCGGCGGCGGCGACGACGACGGCATGATGATGCCGGATGCGCCCGCCGGTACGGAGTCGGATGGCGGCAGCACGGTCAACGGCACGCCACCGGGCGGCACGTGCTCGTGCGACGCCGACTGCCAGGACGTCGGTAATCACGAAGGCGTCTGCATCTACGGCATCTGCATGACGAAGGCATCCGGCGCGTGCGCGATGGGGGGCTCGACGGCGGAGTGCGGCCCCAACTCGCAGTGCTGGTATCTGTCGGGCAATCCGCAGCCGCTGTGCTGGCCCGAGTGCGCGACCTATACGTGCGGCGGCACTTGCGCGAGCGACGGCACGTGCGAGCCGAACGCGCAGACCGATTGCGATCCGACGTGCGGCGCGGCGTGCTCGTGCACGGCGACGTCGTGCGGCGCGGGCAACAACTGCGTCAACGGCGAATGCGTGCCCGATGTCGGCGCGGGTCCTGGTCCGGGTCCCGGACCGGCGTGCACGTCGCTGCCGACGCGCGACTGCACCACTGGATGCAGCACGCTGACCGCGTTCAACCCGCGCACGAGCGCGCATTACGACGACTACCCGATCAACGGCGAGACCGCGACGAACCAGTACCGAAGCTACCTGCGCCGCGATCTGATGATGCTCGTCGACTACGCGACCGCGAAGACGTACTGCAAGAGCGCGATGTGGACCGTCGGTACCGCTCGCGCGCTCGGCCTCGGCGACATGAGCGAAGCGAACGGCGCGATTCCCGGCACGTCGATCAACCAGCCGGGCCACCCCGCGGGCACGCACACGAACGGTTACGACATCGATCTCGCGTACTACCAGATTGGCACCGTCGACAACAAACTGCGCGCGATCTGCCCGCACACGACCGGCACGCAGGACGCGTATCACTGCACCGCGGATCCGGACAAGCTCGACGTCTGGCGCCACGCGCTGTTCCTCGGTCACGTCTTCGAGAGCACCCGCACGCGCGTGATCGGCGTCGATGGCAAGGCCGGCCCGCAGCTCGTCTCGGCGCTCAACACGCTGTGCATGAACAACTGGCTGTCGACGGCCGCGTGCAACAACATCGTGCTCGCGTACGAGACCACGAACAATGGACAGGGCTGGTACTACCACCACCATCACCACGCCCATATCAGCCTCAAGCCGATGTCGTTTACCGACGTCGTGCTCGGCTGCCAGAGCCCGTTCGGCTGCGATCCGAACGTGCGCTCGATCCCGCAGCGTCCCGCGGGCATTCACCGCGTCGTCTCGAAGTAACTCCTTCGTACTCGTACGAGTCGCTACGGCGTCTTCGTCACGAGCGAGTCCACCGCATGCACCGGCGGATTCGCGCCGTTGATCAGGTGCTTGATCGCGCCGAGCACGAGGCGCTGGTTCTCGAGCATCGACTTGCCGGCAAACACCGGCGAGACGACAACGATGTTCCAGTGCCCACCGCCACCCGAACATTCGACGACGGCATCTGGAATCCGCTCCTTGATCCCCGCGGTGATGGCATCGGGGATGGAGCCAACGAAATCGGTTGGGTGTTCGCTCACTCCATGGATATTAGCCTGATCGCGGATCAGCTCCTGCATCTTCGCTCGCAGATCGCCGCGTACTTGAGCGTAGGCTTGCCACCGGTGGCCTCTGCGTTGCGCGCCTCGAGCCCCACGCCATACAGCGCGCGATGCGGCGTCGGCTGGGCTCGAAGCGCGTTGCTTCTTTGCGCTCCAACAATTCTCCGATCACATCTGCGTGGAGCCCGCTCTACCAATGCATGACTCGCAACATGCTCGGATTGTTCGTTGCGCTGACCGGCTGCATCGCTGAGGCGGAGTCTGATCAGCCGCCGCAGACCTCGACGCACGCGTCACAACTCGCGACGCCGTGGAGCCTACCGGTCCGGATCGGTGCCGTCTCGGCGCTCGGCGCCTACGACTCGGAGCCAGCGATCAGTGCGGATGGTCTCGAGCTGTATTTCATCTCTGATCGCGATGGCGGTCGACGCATCTACATGTCGACGCGGTTTTCGACGGAAATGCCTTGGGGATCTCCGGTCCCCGTGTACGCGCTCTGGGGAAGCGCGGTCACGTACGACAATGGGCCCGAGCTATCCCACGACGGCTTGACGATCTGGTTTTCGAGGAGCACGGCCGGTCAACCAGGTCCGCAGCTCCAGGTCGCGACACGCGCGATCCGTTCGCTCGGCTGGAGTACGCCGACACCACTCGCCGAGCTCGCGATCAACGCGAGCGCACCACACGTCAGTCAGGACGGGCTGACCATGTACTTCGCGAATACCGACCCCGCGAGCCTGGATATCTACAGCACGACGCGTCCATCGCTCGCCGATACGTGGCGGAACATTCGGCCCGTCAATCGGTTCAACAGCAGCGGAACCGACACAGCGCCAACAACGGCGCGCGGCGAACGCGAGGCATACCTCGACAGCACGCGCGGCGGGGCGCTCCGCGTTTACCGCAGCACGCGCACGTTCGAGACGGCGTGGAGCACTCCGGTCGTCGTCGAGGAGCTTGCCGGCGCCTCGAATACCGACGTCACGCCGGATGCCAACTACATGGTGATGATGATGTCGCCAAACGGTGGGGATCCCGACATCTACGAGTCGCGGCGATGATGATCGAGGTTTGGCTGTTCGTCACCAGCGTTTCATCCGATTCTGAGCGCGGTCTTCCATGAGCGCGACACGCGACGACACCGACGACGGCGACCTCCGATTGCTGAAGGCGCTCGCGCACACGCCTTCCGTCGCGCCGTTTCGCGGCACCGATCGCTATGACGTGCACGCTTGCCTCGGCGAAGGTGGTTTCGGCGTCGTCTACGAAGTCGAGGATCGCAGCACGTCGCGGCGGCTGGCGCTCAAAACACTCAAGCCGCAGCGCAGCGGGTTCGAGGCGAACATCCGGCGGCTCAAGCGAGAGTTTCGCTCGGTCGCGGATCTCGTGCACTCGAACCTTGTCGGCCTGCACGAGCTGTCGTCTCACGGTACGCGCTGGTTCTTCACGATGGATCTTGTGCGCGGCTGCGACTTTCGGCAGTACGTGCGCGCTGGCGATGTCCTCGACGAGCCGCGGTTGCGCGGCGCCATCGCTCAGCTCGTCGACGGCGTCGCCGCGCTCCACCAGGCGGGCGTGTTGCATCGCGATCTCAAACCGTCGAACGTGCTCGTCGATGCCGACGGCCACGTCGTGATCTTGGACTTTGGTCTCGCCGGCGACGATATCGATCCCGGCCTGTATGCGGCAGGCACGCCGAGCTTCATGTCGCCGGAGCAGCTCGCCGGTAGGGTGGCGACGCCAGCTTCGGACTGGTACTCGGTCGGCGTCATGCTGCACGAAGCGCTGACCGGAACGGTGCCGTCGGCGGAACGCGATGTGCTCGCGACCGCGCCCGTGCCAGCCGATCTGCGCCGACTATGCGCCGCGCTGCTGCGCGTCGAGCCGAGCGAGCGACCGACTGCGATCGAGATCCGCGCCGCGCTCGGCCGAGCCAGCGAGCCGGGCGAACCACTGCTCGGCGAAACACGCTTCGTGGGGCGCGAGCGAGAGTTGCTGTGGCTCCGCGAGGCGTACGCGTCGATGCGCGACAGAATGACGCGCGTGGTGCGCGTCACGGGCGAGCCCGGGGTCGGCAAATCGTCGCTCCTCGCACGCTTCCGGGCCGAGCTTCCCGACGATGCGGTCGTGCTCGCGAGCAAGTGTCACGAGCGCGAATCGGTTCCGTTCAAGGCGTTCGACGGCGTCGTCGATCTGTTGGTCGCGCATCTCAAGTCGCACTCGCGCGGCGAGTTGCTGGCGGTATTGCCGCACGATATCGAGCTCGCCACGCAGCTGTTTCCCGTCCTCGGCGAGCTCGACGCGGTACGCGAGCTGCGGCGCGGTGCAGTCCCCGCAGATCCAGCGGAGCTCCGCGCGCGTTCGTTTCGGGCACTCAAGGAGCTCGTCGCGTCGCTTGCGGCTTCGCGTCCACTCGTGATCGTTATCGACGATCTGCAGTGGGGCGACATCGATAGTGCGCGGCTACTGCTCGCCATGCTCGCGCCTCCGCAGACACGCATGCTGGTCGTGCTCGCGTACCGCAGCGACGACGCGACGGCGAGCAGCACGCTGCGCGAGACGCTGCGGTTGCTCGACGCTGCGGGGATGATCGACGATACGGTCGCCCTCGGCGCACTGCCAGGCCCCGAGGCGCGCGAGCTTGCCGCGTTGCTGGTCGGTGAGGGCGCTGCGGCTAAAACGATCGCGGCACACGGTGAGGGTCATCCGTTGTTCATGTTGGAGCTCGCGCGCGGCGTTGCGCGACGTGAGGCACTCGACGAGATTCCGAACCTCATCGACATGCTGTGGCGGCGGGTAGACCGGCTCGCACCGCAGGCACGAGCGCTCGTCGAGACCGTGGCCATTGCCGGCGGTCCGTTACCACATGCGGTGTGTTGCACGGCTGCCGGCATCGGCGATGCGGCGGTGGACGTCGTGCGC
>DATDCH010000642.1:0-17233 GCA_036524455.1 Kofleriaceae bacterium
GCGGTTCCTCGACGAGGTCGAGCGCCGCGATCGGCGGTGCGCGATCTTGCGTGGCCGCTGCTACGAGCAAGAGTCGGTACCGTTTCGTGCGCTCGACAGCGTGCTCGACTCGCTCAGCCAGTACTTGCTCGGCCGCTCCGACGCGGAGGTCGCGCGCTTGCTCGGCGGCGGCGTTCACTTCCTCGCCGGCGTGTTCCCCGTCTTGACGCGGGTGCCGGCGGTTGCGCGTCTCGCGCCGCGCTCGCAGTCGGTGGACGACCCGACCGAACGTCGCCACCTCGCGTTCCGGCAGCTCAAGTCGCTGCTCGCCGCGGTCGCCTCCGTCACCTCGCTGATCCTCTTCATCGACGATCTGCAGTGGGCCGACGAAGACAGCCTCGCGCTGCTGCGCGATCTGCTGCGCCCGCCAGATGCACCTGCGTGTTTGTTGGTCGCGACCATGCGGCCGATCGACGAGGAGACCGCGGCGCCGCTCCGCGAGCTGCTCGCGTGTTTTCGCATGCTCGCGCTCGCCGGTCTGTCGCCGACGGAGGCCGAAGCCTTGTTCGCGCGGCTGTGGTCGGGCGGCGCGGTGCGGCCGGAAGCGTGGGTGCGCAGGCGAGAGCTCGCCGGCGAGGCGGCCGGGCATCCGCTCTGGCTCGCCGAGCTCGCCCGCCACGACGACGCACCTCCCGGTCGCGATCGCGCGATTCGCCTCGAGGATGTGCTGTGGCAGCGGATCAATGCGCTCGATCCGCCGGCGCGACGGCTCGTCGAGATTTCGGCGCTGGTCGGAGGTCCCGTCGAGCACGGAGTTCTCGCCGCCGTCGCCGAGGTCGATCGCAACGCTTGCTTGTCCTTGCTCAACCGACTTCGTGCAGCGCAGCTGGTGCGCGTGATCCGTCACGGCGACGAGCGGCTGATCGAGCCGTACCACGATCGGATCCGCGAGGCGGTGATCGCCCGGCGCGGCAACGACGATGCCGCCGACGTCGCGCGGGTCGAGGCGCTGCACCTGCGGATCGCACGCGAGCTGCTCGCGCGCAGCAGCGGCAACGTCGAGGAGCTCGACCGCGTCGTCTTCGCGGTGGCCAGCCACCTGCATCAAGCCCCTGGCCACCTCGACACCGACGCGGCTCGCCGCGAGCTCGCGCTTCTTGATCTGCGCGCCGGCCGTAAGGCGAAGCGGGCGACTGCGTATGCCGCGGCCCGCGGCCACATCGCACGTGCGCACGCGTTGCTGCCGGCCGACGCGTGGACCACGGATTACGAGCTGGCCCGCGACGTTGCCACCGAAGCGATGGAGTGCGCGTATCTCGGCGATGACGCGGCGGTGGGCCTCGCGCTGTTCGAGGCGCTGTTCGAGCGGGTCGGCAGCGACGAGGAACGGATCGAGCTGGCCATCACGCGGATCGGCCTCGACACCGGTCAGGGCCGGTCGCACGACGCGATCGCGATGGCGCGGCGTGCGCTGCGGCTGTGTGGCGTCGAGCTTCCGGCGCGGGTCAAGACTGTGCATCTGCTTCGCGAGTACGTCGCGCTGCGCTTGCGGCGCGGCCGGCGACCGATCGCCGACCTGGTCGCGCTCCCCGAGATGACCGATCCAGCCACGCAGACCGCGATGCAGGTCTTCATGGCGGTGTCACCGGCCGCCTACTTCGTCGACAGCGTATTGCTCTCGTTCATGTTGTTGCGGATGTCGAACTTGTCGCTGCGCCTCGGCGTCAGCAACGTGTCGTCGTATGGGTTCGCCGGCTACGGGCTCGTGATGACGGGCGCGTTCGGCCGGCACGCGGAGGCGCATCAGCTCGGCGAGCTGTCGCTCGCGCTCGATCGTCGGTTCGGCAACGAGCGCCTGTCGAGCCGGCTGTACTTCGTCAGCGGAACCTATCTCGCGCCGTGGGCGTTGCCGTTCACCGAGGCCAAGCAGCGGATCAAAACCGGCTGGGAGCTGGGACACCGCTACGGCGATGCTGCCTACGAGGCCTACGCGGCGGCGACGTTGTCGGTGATGAGTCTCAACGAGGCGTGCGACCTCGCGGAGCAGCAAGCGTGCGCCGAGTGGGCGCGTGGCATCACCGACCTGCGCCGCGATCGCGGCATGACCGGAATGGTGATCACTCACCAGCGCTACTACGCGACGCTGCGCGGTCAGACCGACGATGTGCTGTCGCTGTCGACCGACGAGTCGAGCGATCAGAACTTCCGCGCGGGACTGTCGGACGAGACCCCGCTCGCGCTGTTCTACTACTACCAGCTCAGTGCCGAGCTGAACTACTGGTTCGGTGACGCCGCCCGCGCCGAAGAGCTGCTCGTCGACGCCGAGCCGTGGTTGCCCGGCATCTTCGCGACGCCGACTGCGGTCGAGCACAGCCTGCTGCACGTGCTCGTCGAGGCGCGCCGTTGCGAGGGTGCGTCGTGGCCGACGCGACTGCGACGACGTCGCGCGATCGCGCGCCGGATCAAGCCGCTCGCTCGCTGGGCCCGCGCCTGCCCCGAGAACTTCGAGGCGCAGTACTTGATCGCGTGCGCCGAGCACGCGCGGATCGCCGGCGATGACAGCGCTGCCAGCACCAGCTTCGACGCGGCGATCGCGTCGGCCCGCCGCCACGGTGCGGTCAAACGCGAAGCACTCGCGCTCGAGCTCGCCGCTCGCCACAGCGCCGCGCTCGGCGACGCCGACAAAGCCAAGTCGCGCCTCGCGGACGCGATCGACGCGTACCGGCGTTGGGGCGCTGAGGCACGCGTTGCCCACTTGCTCGAGTCGGCGCTGGTTCGCGCTTCGAGTTGATCAGCATCTGATGCCACCGCGTCGCTGAGCTCGCCGCGGGCAACTGCAGCAATGTCGACTGGTCGGTGACGTGGCGACGGTGTAGGCCGCGCTCGCTCGTGCGGCCGCCCGCCGCTGTGCTGCATTGCCACGGGCCCCGCACCGATCATCGCGTTAGCCCGACCCAACGCAATGGCACCGTCATTGCTCTTATACCTCCAACCATGGAGAACCTCGCCACAGGGTCGCGGCCTACTGCGCGCGTGGAGTTACAGCTTCACGAAGGCGCCAGTGTGAAGCAGTACCGCGAGCTGGGCTTGTTCGTTCGCGACTGCATCTCGCGAATCGAGCGCCGTGCGGATCGCGCAGATTGGTGGAGCGTCAAGATCGTGCCGAATCAGATCTGCTTCTGCGCCGATGTGATCGTCCAGGAGGGTGGCGTTGTCGTGCAAGCAACGGGCAATGGCTTCGACGGCGCAGTCGCGGCGTGGGATGCCTTTGCGAAGGTGGAGAGTCAGCTGCGCGACAATCGTGCGCACGACGACACCGTCGCTGTGGCTGTAGACGCGACCGTGGAGAGTCCGCTGCGCGAGGATCGCGCGTACGAAGACACCGTCGCCGTGGCTGTAGACGCGACAGTTCCGCACCGCGATGGTGACTGATCACACCGAACGCGGGAGGCGCGCCATCTACTCGCCGCCACCACCACTGCCACCGCCACCACTGTAGCCACCGCCGCTGTCGTAGCCGCCGCCGCTGTCGAAGCCGCCGCTGTCGTAACTACCACCGGTGTTGTTCCAGCTCTGGCTCGTGTCGAAACTGCCGCCATAGCTGCTGTCGAAGCTGCTGGTCGATTCGAAGCCGCTGCTGTAGCCACCGAGACTGTCGAATCCGCTGTTCGCGTCGTAGCTGTCGTAGACGCCGTCGAGGTTCGACGAGTTGTATCCGTCAGCCGAGCTAAAGGAGTCGGACGTCGACAGCGATCCGGTCGCGCTGTCATAGCTCGACGGCACGTACGCGCCGTTGGCGTCGTAGCTGTCGTATGGGTTGTCGTACGACGTCGGCTGGTACGACGGCACCTCGTAGGCGGGCTCGTACGTCGACTGATGAATCGGATCACCGGCGAGCATCGCGTTCGCGGCCTCGAGGTCCGCTTGCTGTTGCTGGATCTCGCCCGACTGAGCGATCGGATCACCGGCGAGCATCGCGTTTGCGGCCTCGGTGTCCTTCTGTTGCTGCTGGATCTCGCCCGATTGATAAATCGGATCGCCCGGCAGCATCGCGTTTGCGGCCTCGGTGTCCTTCTGTTGCTGCTGGATCTCGCCCGACTGATAGATCGGATCACCGGGGAGCATCGCGTTGGCCGCAGCGATGTCCGCTTGTTGCTTCTGGGCCTCGCTCCTCAGGTCGTCGGTGCCGATCGCGGTCACGAAGCCGAGGTGCGCTTTGCTCACGCCACCCTCCGATTCCCACGGCAGCGACAGACCCTTGGTGCCGAGCTCGAGACCCATACCTTTGGTTTGCCCGTCGGCATCCTTCCAGGTGCGCTCGCCGTTGAACACGGTCGCGCCCACGCCCCAGGCGAACTTGTCAGGATGCGCGATACCACCGCCTTCGACCTTGCCGAGCTCGACCGAGAGTTTCTGATCGCCGGTCTGGCGCTCCATTGATAACGCCGTCGCACTCGCGAAGAAGCCGTTTGGACCGTCGGGGCGACTGTCGACGTTGGCCGTGAACTGACCGACCGATGTGCTCGAGACGACCTTGTCGCCGAGCAAGTTCGTGCCTTCCCTCGTCTCGTTTGCGAGTGTGACCTTGTACGAATCGAGACCGTTGTTGGAGGTCGTCGTGAGCGCGCCGAAAGTGTCGCTGCTCTTGCCGTCGGCGCTCGTCCAGTTCGACATGAAGGACTTGCTGCCGTTCTCGGTCGCCTGTGTGCCGAACAACGTCGTCGTTCCGTTCTCGCCCGTGTATGTGGACGCGGCGCCGTTCTCGAACATGCTCCACTTGGTGTTGGGGCTGCCGATCGTGATCTCACTGCTACCAAACGCCGAGATCCGGACTCCGCCGCTGGCTTTGTCGAGCTCGTCGTGGGCTAGTTGAGTCGGTGAACGCTTCATGTGACAGCTCCTTCACTTCGAGTGTGATGAGATCACCCTAAAGTGCGCGCGCGAGCGTGCCGACTACAGAGCGACTACACCGAACCAAGCGCGCAGATCCACAGCTCGAGATGCGGCGCGGGTTCGCGGCGAGGGTTGAAGAAAGAAAAATTGGGATCTCCGTGCGCGAGAGTCGGCGACGAATTCTCGATGAGAACAAGATCGGCTGGTGTGCGCGGGCGCTCGCGGATCTGCACAGTGGTCACGCCCAAGATCGCGGGCTAACAAGTGATATGGGCCACACGCGGCCGATCAGCGATGGCGAGCGTGGACGAGCGGATTCTCCTCGCGTCACGCGGCGTAGCGTTTCTGTACTCATCGTCGACGATGATGCCGACACGCGCGATTTGTTGGCCGTGGTGCTCATGCACCGCGGCTACACCGTCGTCACTTCGGCCAATGGGTTCGACGCGCTCGAGGCTCTGCGTTCGATCCGGCCGGAGATGATCCTGCTCGACATTCAGATGCCCACGATGGATGGCGCTGAGTTTCGGCAAGCGCAGCGCCACGACCGGGAGCTGCTCGAGATCCCGACCGTCGTGATGACCGGTTCCAGAGAGGAGCCGGTTCTGGACATAGGAGTGAATGAAACGCTGGCAAAGCCGTTCTCGGCCGCAGAACTGATCGCGATCGTCGAGCGTCACTGTCATCCACCTGGCTGGTGATGCCGGCCACTACCACGAGGTCCGGGGTGTTGAAGAAACCGAAGATCCTAGCCGTCGATGACACTCCAGCGAACCTGATCGCTCTGGAAGCTGTTCTCGATAGAGAGTTTGACCTGGTGTTCGCTCGCTCCGGCGCGGAGTCGATCGCGGTGGCGCAGGAGCGACACGATCTCGACGTGATCCTCATGGATGTGCAGATGCCCGGGATGGACGGTTTTGAGGCGGCTGCGCGGATCAAGAAGCTACCCGGCTATGATGAGATCCCGATCGTCTTCATCACGGCTGTCTACAGCGAGGACCCGCACGTAAAGCGCGGGTACGCCTCTGGCGGCGTCGACTACTTCACGAAACCATTCGACCCGGATCTGTTGCGACTGAAGATGGGCATCTACGCATCGTTTCGGCAGCGCGCCGCAGTGCTGAGAGAGCGCGAGCGACAGATCAAGGAGACTGAAGAGATCCTGCGGGCGGGGCGAAAGCTTTCGGCGTTCCTCGAGAGCGTTCCAGTCGGCGTGCTGATCTCCGACGTCGATGGCCGCATCTGTCAAGCCAACGAAGAGGTCTCGCGCATCTGCAAGTCGATCGACCTGATCAAGAACGACGCATACGGGGAGTTACTCGGCTGGTGGGACTCGGGCGGCCAGCTGTTGAAGCACGAAGGCGGCCCGTTGGAATGCGCTCTTCAAGGGAAGGCTTCCCACAACGAAGTGCTTCGCATCCGATGTGTAGATAACTCGATGAAAGCGGTGCTCACGTCGGCGTCGCCGTTACTCGGCCTCACCGGTCAGATCGTTGGCGCCGTGATCGTGATTCAAGACGTGACCGAGTCGAAGCGGATCGAGGAGGAGCTCGAGAAGCGAATCACGCGGCTCGTCTCTCTCGGTGTCGAGCTCGAGCAGAGCATTCGCCTCTAATCGGTCGTTGGCGTGATCGTTGGCGAGGCGAACGAGAAGCGGGCCCCCCGAGGAGCACGCCGCGCGACAGCAATGTCGACTGGCTCAACGCTTGCGGTGATCGCGGACCTTGGGGCCCGCCGTGTCAGCCTCGTTCTTGGTGCGGTGATCGCGGACCTTCGGGCTCTCGGTCGTCGTGCTCGTGCTCGTGTCTGTCGTGTTGCGGTGATCGCGCGTCGTCGGTTGTGGTTGCGTCGTGCGGTGATCGCGCGTCGTCGGCTGCGGCTGCGTCGTGCGGTGATCGCGTACCGTCGGCTGTGGCTGCGGTTGCGGCTGCGTCGTGCGGTGATCGCGCACCGCGCTCTTCTCGACGGTGCGGTGGTCACGCACGGTCGTTTCGTGGACCACCGGTGGCTCGACCACCACACTCGCACCGACGGTGCCGCCCGAGCTACCCGCCAACCCAAACGTCGTCTCGTCCGTCCAGCCGCCGGCGATCCATGTCCACTGGCCACTGGTCCAGCTCCAGTTGCCCGCGACCCAGGTCGCGCCATCGAACGGGGGCGAGCCTCGGTTCTCGACGAGCAGCGCCGGCATCGGCGGACGCTCGCGCGCACCGATGCTGACGAGCTGCGCACGCAGCGATGCGCGGATGGTCATCGCGAGCTGTACGCGCCGTTGCTGCTCCAGCTCGACCGCGCGGCGCCGCTCCAGCTCCACCTGCGCGCGCTGCTCGCGCTCGTACGCGACCTTGGCCTCGTGCACGCGGCGTTGGTCCGCTTCGTACTCCAGACGGGCCTCGCGCTCGGCACGCAGCTTGGCCTCGCGCGCTTCTCGCAACTCGCGCTCGGATTCGCGCTGAGCGCGCAGCTTGGCCTCGCGCGCTTCTCGCAGCTGGCGCTCGGATTCGCGCTGAGCGCGCAGCTTGGCCTCGCGCTGCGCGCGTAGCTCGAGCTCGATCCGCAGCTTCTCTTCTCGCTCGTAGCGCACGCGAATCTCGAGCTCCGCCTTCGCCTGGCGCTCGCGGTGAAGCTTGTGCGGATCAGCACCGCATTCGCCGGCCAGATACGCGACGAGCAACGTACGCGTGTGGCGCGCGCTCTCGGTGATGCGGAGCTCGATCGCTAGCTTCTCGCGCCGCTCGAGCTCGAGCTTGGCTTGCAGCTCGAGCCGGATGCGCGCTTCCTCGGCACGGCGCGCATTCAGCTCAGCCTCGCGCTGCGCGCGGATCCGATTCTCCTCAGCCTCGCGCTGCGCGCGGATCCGATTCTCCTCAGCGTCGCGCTGCGCGCGGATCCGATTCTCCTCAGCGTCGCGCTGCGCGCGGATCCGATTCTCCTCAGCCTCGCGCTGTGCGCGAATGCGGTCTTGCTCGGCCTCACGCTGTGCCCGCCGCGCGTCATCTTCCGCCTGCTTCTGGGCTCGTACACGATCCGCCTCGAGCGTCAGCGCGAGACGACGCGCCGCTTCGTCGGCGCGCGCGCGTTCGGCGGCGGCCATAGCGGCGGCACGTGCGTCGGCTTCCGCAGCGCGGCGCCGCTGCAGTGCGTGCGGGTCGGCACCCGTCGCCTGTAGCTGCGCCGTCAGCTGACCGCGCACGGTACGCGCACCTTCGAGCGCGCTGCGCTCGCGCTCGCGTGCCTCCTCATTCAGATCGCGGATCAGCGTCACTTCGTACGAGACGATCACGTTCGGATCATCCGCGTTCGCGCGCAACTCGCAGGTCATCGGCTGTGCGCTCTGCAGCTGCACGCGCGCCTGGAAGCGCTGCGCGCCGACATCACCGGGCGCGAGCTCGCTGATCACGGGGAACTGCTCCGCAACCGTCTGGCCCGCTGCCTGACCGACCGCCTGGCCCGATACCTGCGCGTCGACGGTGGCCGTGCCGCTCGGGCTTGTCGCTTGGCCGTGCGCCTGAACGTTCGGTGCGACCGCGCCGACCACCGCACCGGTCACGGTAGCAGCCGCGCGACGATCGCGTTCGTTCTGTCGATTGAGCTCATAGAGGCGCCGCGTGCGATACGCCTCGAACGTCTCGCCGACCTTGCCGCGCGAGATCGGCAGCCCACCGCACACGAAGTCGTAGTCGACGAGTTGCGCGCGCGGGGCGTCGAAGCGCAGCGCGATGTCGTAGTTGCCCTTGGCGAGCTGCACGCTCGTCGCGGGCGCGACCTGGCCACGCACGGCAACGCCGCCCGTGCCGCCACCGACCACTTCCCGACGAAGATGACTTCCCCCACATGCACCACCAACCACCGCGACAAGGAGTACATAACGAACCAGCATCGACGGTTCGCCATTGCCATCAGCATGCCACCGAGCTCGCTTGCCGCTGGCCTCGGCTTTGCGAGGAGGTAGCTCCGACACCTATGACTTCTACGAACTTGAACAAGAACAGTGAACGTCGGGCTACTACCGGCATCGCCACAGTGGCGCTTTCGCTTCTCATCCTTGCGTGCGGCGGTGGCGGCGGAAAGAAAAAGGACACGTACGCTCGGGGTACGCACGTTCAAGAGGAATGCTGCGAGAAGCTCGACGGGCCGGCCCGTGACCAGTGCCTGCAGAAGATCGTTCGGGTGAGCGACGCCGAGGTCGCCAAGACGAGCGTCAACCAGGAGCAGTACGCGTGCGTCGCCGAGCATTTCGTGTGCGACCCTGCGAAGGGCCATGCGACGCAGGCGAGCGCGCAGGCTCAGATGGACTGTATCCAGGACCTGCAGTAACAGGTCGCAGCAGTAGCTTCACGTTGCAGACGCGGCTGCTGCGACGGCAAGCCCGAGCGCCACGAGTGCCTCGCCGGCAATCGCGCCCGATGCGACGGGCATGATCGTGGTTTCCGCGAGTGCCGGACGTTTGCGCGCGAGGGCGCCCGCGGCAAAGCCGCCGAGTGCGATCGGCAGCGCATATGCGAACGGCACGAGGAATCCAATACCGACCGCGGCCGGCGCGGGTGCCCAACGCCGGAGCGATTCGATACGGCCAGCGAGCGTCAACGCAACGCCGATCCCCGCGCTGATTGCCGCCGCGAGCGCGGCGCCATCGGGAAGGGCAGCGCCGCCGCCCGCCATTGCTTCTGCGGTGGCGCGCCACGACAGTGCAGTCGGACTTGGAAATTCGCCAGTGCCGATGCCGTAGACGCTATCGAGGAGTTGGTAGAGCGGGATGGAGGCAAACAGACCGATCGTGATGCC
This sequence comes from Kofleriaceae bacterium, assembly GCA_036524455.1. Classification (GTDB taxonomy): domain Bacteria; phylum Myxococcota_A; class Polyangia; order Haliangiales; family Haliangiaceae; genus JABFXX01. The sequence continues at coordinate 9,658 of DATDCH010000642.1, forward strand.
GACGAGCTGCGCGATCATCACGCGCGCTCGGTTGCCGCCGAGGATGCTTGTCGTCTTGAACGCGAGCAGCAGCGACGTCGTCTGCATACCGACGCCAGTGACAGCGCCGGCGGGCGCGAGTGTCGACTGCGGATCGCCGGATGCTGGTTGTGCGAGCACGGCCTGCGTGATCGTGCCCATGTCGCCAAGCGGCGCGACATCCGTCTCGCCAGCTGCACGCGCGGCGACACCGACGAGCAACGGCAAGATGGCGAAGCCGAGCAGCGCGGCCTCGATCCGGACTCCGATCACCTGCGATGCCACGAGCACCGCGACCGCGATGGCGGCAACCAGTCCGAGCAGTGTGCTGCGCGCGGCCGGGCTTCGAGATCCGCGGAGCGCGCTGACGATCGTGCGCCAGTCCATCAGCCAGTTGGTCACCGACGACGCGATCATCATCGCGACCGCCGGCCACACCAGCCACTGCACGAGTGACGGGTAGTCTGCGCTCGCGACGAGGTTGGCTTCGATGAGGTACGGCGCAATCACGCACCACGCGATGACTGCACCGAGCAGGACCCCGAGCCCGGTGGCTGGCCCGACGAGCAGGCCGACGCCGATCATCATCGGCGATGTCGCGATGCCGAAAGCCAGGTTACCAGCGTCGACGCCGGCGATGGGAAACCGTAACGGCACGAGCGCGGGGATGAGCTTCAACGAGCCATCGCGGAGCCAGGCGATGAGACCGGCAACGGCCGCGCCGATTCCCAACGCAGAGGCGCGGCGCAGTCCGTCGTTGCCGGATCGGAATACGGCTCGAATGATTTCCGCCGTCGCGACCCCTGATGGGAACCTGAGCGGCCGCTCGCCCTCGATGAGCCGAGGCCGCAGTCGTATCGCGAGGATGACTCCGAGCGCGCACAGCGCGATTCCCCACGCGAACAGCGCCGGCGTCGACCATGCACGTCCGAGCATTTGGAGCGCCGGAATCGGGCCGATGAGCCCGACCACAGTCGACACCGCACCGGCGGCGACGGCGACGTTCTGGATGATGTTGAGCTCGAGAGGATTGGACGGCGCTGCGCCCATGCGCACAGCGAGGCTGCAGATTGCGAAGCCGAGCAAGGATGCGGTCACCGTGCCGGATTCGACCCAGCCGGTCTTGAGACCCATGTACGTGTTCACGACCGTGAGCAGCACCGCGAGCGCGGCACCGATCGCGAGAGCGCGGATGGTCAGCTCACGAGACATCAGTCGATCCGATGCTGCTCGGCCCAATCGTGCGAGAACAGCAAGTCACCTTCGAACACGTGGTCTGCGCGAATCGTCACCGGTGCGCGGCGCATGGCGACGCGGACGCGTGCAACTGGATCTGCACGTGACAGCAGCCGTCGCGAGAACTCCTGCGCGGCTTCGGTCAGTGCCACCGCTTCCGCCTCGTCGGCAACGGCTTTCACGCCGAGCGCCCAGCTGCTCGCTGCGACGACCGGTGTGAACTTCGCCGACGCGAACAGCCGGCGCACTTCGGCGAGCACGCGTTCGCAATCCGCGCTGAACGCGGACCACTCGATTTCCACGGCTTCGGGCGGCGCGACGTCGACATGCAACGCGACCGCAGTTACGACCCGCTCGCGAGCCTGCGGCTCCTCGGCTGCCCGCCGCAACGCCGCCATCAGCTCGTCGACCGACTGAAAACGCGCGCCGGGCGCCTTTTCCATGCAGCGCTGGATCACCGCATCGATCGCCGGCGATACGGGTGCGATGTCGCTCGCGCGCGGCGGCTGCATGTGCAGGTGCATCTCTTGGAGCTCGACGATCGTCGACGCGTTGAAAGGCAGGCGGCCGGTCACCAGCTGATAGGCCAAGACGCCGAGTGAGTAGATATCCGTACGCGCATCGACCGGGTGGCTGAGCAGCTGCTCGGGCGCCATGTTGGTCGGGCTGCCGAGGCGCGCGTCCGTCGAGCTGACGTCCGAGCGACGGCCCTCGTCGCCGTCGAGCAGCTTTGCGATGCCGAAGTCGACGAGCTTGATCGCGAACCAGGCGCCACTTGGAATCGTCAGCACGTTGGATGCTTTGAGATCGCGGTGCACGATACCGGCTGCGTGCGCCGCGCCAAGTGCAGCAGCGATGTCTTCGAGTAGTGCCAGTGCCTCGTTCGTGGACAGGCGACCACGTGCTCTCAGCTCCTGGTCGAGATCTCGGCCCTCGATCCATTCCATGACGAGATAGGGCCTGCCGTCGGGCAGCTCGTCCAGCTCGTAGATGTCGACGATATTCGGATGCGCGATCATGTTCGTCGCGCGCGCCTCCTGGATGAAACGCTGGACGATTTTGGTGGACGTGATCAGGCGCCGGTGAAGGACCTTGATGGCAGCGATGCGGCCGATGGTCTGATGCCGTGCACGATAGATCGTCGCGAAGCCACCGCGGCCGCGGAGCTCCTCGATGATGTAATGGCCGACCCGCGCGCCGATACCGAGGTCCTCGCCGTACAGCAGCTCCTCCGCCGTCGATGCCGCACGAAGCGTACCCGGCATGGTCGTCGAATCATTCGAACGATCCGGCATCCAGGCGAACACGCTAACACGCTCCCTTCGCCGCTTGGAGCAGCTCGTGCAGCTCCTCCTCGACCGTGAACAGCGGGCGCGCCTCTGCGATCAGCGCTTTCCAATCGGCGTCAGACGTATTCGCATTTCTCGTCGATTCGAGCGCGCGATACCAGATGCGCGCCGACGGACGAAGTTGCGCCACGAGCCCACAATCCGCGATCCACTGCAGCAGCTCGTCGATCTCTGGGAACCGCCCTGCGGCGAGCAGAACGCGCGCGTGAAGCAGCGCTTCCTCGCCGCTCGGCGTGTCCTGTTGCTTGCGGCTGAGCTCGTACGCACGATGCGACTCGCGCAGCGCTCGCTCTAGCTCGCCCGACCACAAGTGCAACACTGCGGCACGTGTGCACGCCGACAGCTCGATCTGAGAGTGCCCGAGCCTGCGTCCGAGCAACCGCGCTCGATCGAGATCGGCGAGGGCACGCGCGTACTCGCGACGCGCGATGAACGCCGTCGCCCGATTGCACAGCGCAGCCGCAAGGTGGAGCTCGTCGGCGCGCTCACTGCACGAACGAATGAGCTCGTCGAACTTCGCGAATCCTTGCTCCGGCTGCTCCAGATAAACCAGCATCATCGCCAGCATCAGCAGCGCCAGCGTGTGGGTTTCCTGATCGTTCGCGGCGAGCGCGTACGCTTCGGCAGCGCGGAGCTCGCGCGCGGCGGCTTCGAGATCATCGCGGCGCACGTGCGCCCGACCGATCGCGAACCGCGCGCGCGCGATCAACTTTGGATCGCCGAGCGCTGCCGCATCACGCGCGGCCAGCTCCGCGAGTCGCGTCGCCTCGACGTCGTCCTTCGCCCAGTCGAGCGCGGTCGCCTCCTCCATGACGAGGCTCAAGTGGGCGTGCCGATCGCCGCGTGCCGCCGCGAGCCGACGCGCCTTGCGCAAGTCGGCGATTGCATCGACGGTGCGCTCGCTGCGCGCCCTGACACGCCCACGCGCGGTGAGCGCGCGCTCGCGTTCTTCCGACGACAGCGGATACTCGAGCGCCGTCGAGAGAGCGCGCTCCGCGTCGGAGTCGCGGAACGTGCTCGCCGCTCGTTCACCGAGCTCGACGAACGTGCGGGCTGCGATGTGAGATTCGCCGGTCTGGGCTGCATGACGCGCGATGCGGCGAAGGCGGGCGTCGTCGGGGCTGTCGCCAGCATGTTGCAGCTCGCGCAACACGCCGGCGTGGAGGGCGCGGCGCTCAGCAGCGGGTAGTCGTTGCTCTAGTGCGCGCGCCAGTCCGACGGAGTGGAACGCGAACGTGCCAGGCTCCGTCGAGACCAGGAGGCCCGCCGCAGTCAGGCGCTCGAGCGCTACCGTCACGTCGAGTGCGGCGGCGTGCGGCGCGTAGTCCGCGAGCTCGCGGACGAGGCCGTCGAGGTCGGCGATATCGAACGTATCGCCGATGATCACGCACACCCCCGCGAGCTCGCGGTCGGCTGGGGGCAAGCGCTCGAGTGCCCGCGCCGCAACGTGATCGACGAGTGGTAGCGATGGATCTGTCGACAGCACGTCGCTGACGAGATAGCTGCCGCCTCCGGTGTGATGACGGACGGCTCCTTCGCGGTGCAGCAGCTCGGCGAGCTGGATCAACTGCGCGGGATTACCGTCACCCAGCCGCAACAGGTCGTCGAGGACCGGCTCGGCGATCTGCTCGACACCCAGTCGATCGCGAAGCAGCTCGCTCCCGTCGCTCGCGCTCAGCGGACCAAGCGCGATCGTGGTCGCGCTGCACGCGCGTGCGCCCCAGCCTGGACGCACGATGGGATCTGCAGACGCCGACGCCGCGACCACGAACACGCGAGTGCCCTCGATCGACACGAGCTGCTCGATCGCTTCGAGTGCGATAGCATCCGCCCAATGCGCGTCGTCGAGTAGGATGACCATCGCGTGCTGACGAGCGCGTTCGTCGAGCGCAAGCGCGAGCGTTCGCGCACCAGCCATGCTCGGCGGCGGCAGCTCGATGCCGGCGGCGGCGGCGAGACGTGCCACACATCCATCGCGTCCGGCACGCTCCGGCGGAGGTCCTGCGAGCGTCACGACGTGTGCGCGTTCGGCGAGTGCATCACGAACGGTGGCGAGCAGGCGAGACTTGCCGAGACCGGGCGCACCGGTGAGTGTGAGCATGAGCGGTCGCGCATCTCGCAGCGCGCGCTCGCCGTCGGCGAGGATTGCCGCGAGGACGTCGGCGCGACCGCGTAACCGGGCGACACCTCGCGTCGCTGGATCGCTTACGATCGACAGCACGGGCCAGCTCTCTGGATGGTCGAGGGCTGGACCGAACACGCCCGTGCCACCGGCGATCGGGACGCAATGCAGCTCCGCGATCTGCGCTCGCACTCGGTGCGTCGTGTCGAAACATGCGGCGAGGCGTCGCGCAGCGCGCATTCCATCGCTCGCCGTGACAGCGTCGGGAAACGCGACAACAGTGCCGCGTCCGAGGGCGCGTACGATCTGACCGCCGGTTTGCGCGACACCGCGCGCGAGCCCGTCGGGTGATGTCGGCCCCTCGATGTACAGCACGGCAACTTGCCGCCACTGCGACCTCGCCTCGAGCAAGAGCGCAGGTGACGACAACCGCTTGCGTGCGGCGGGTGGTTCGCGAGCGGCGAGTAGGGCAGAGCACAGCTCGGTCGCCGACGAGAAGCGCTGACGCGGGTCCTTGGCGAGCGCGCGCTCGAACACGCGATCAAGCGCAGGACGCGACAGCACCGGCGGCCGCAGTCGCAAGTGGGCGCGCGTGACCTCGCCCGGCGATCCGAGGAACGGCGGATGCCCGGCAAGGATCTCGTACGCGATCACCGCGAGCGAGTACAGGTCCGAGCGATGCGTCACCTCCTCGACGCCGAGACATTGTTCCGGCGCCATATACGCCGGCGTGCCCAGCTGCTCGCCCGTCGTGGTCAGCTCGACGTTCGGCTCGAGCTCGCGCGCCAAGCCAAAATCGATCAGCCGTACGTCCCCCCCGTCGAGCAGGAAAATGTTCGACGGTTTGAGGTCACGATGCACGACGGTCGCCGCGTGCACCCTATCGATGTTGGCAGCGAGCGGCGCTAGCACTGCGGGTAGCGACACGCCGCCGCGCTTCAGCACGGCTGCGAGCGTCTCGCCCTCGAGCTTCTCCATCACGAGATAACGTCGACCGTCCGGCGTGACACCAGACGCGATCAGCTGAGGTGTCATCGGTGGCCCGAGCTGAGCCAGAATCTGGGCCTCGCGCTCGAAACGCAGGTCTCGTCCAGCGCGCGCGACTTTGACCGCGCAGCGCATGCCGCCTTCGCCTTCGACTTCGAACACGTCGCCGAAGGCGCCGCCACCTAGATGTCGGCTTGGGTGCTGGGTGATACGCATCGTTGTTCCTTGTCGCGATGTCAGAACGTCAGAACGGCTTGGCCCGAAGCGAAGAGCTCGATCACCTGTCGACCTCGTCGCCGGTGCAACGGCCGTCGGTGCAGACGTCGTTCTCGGTAACGACCGTTTCGACGAAGCCGACGTTGACGCCGCACGGCACGCCATGGCTGACGAGACAGCTGTTCAGCTCGAGTGCTGAGCTGTCGGGCGCTCCACAGAGACTGAGCGTCATCTCAGGCGACTGGCCGTTCTCGGTCCACACCGCCCAGCACTGACAGTTCGCGCTCGTGCAGCCTTGCAACTGTGAACAGCAGAACGTCTTCGCGCCCTGGGTGCATGCAGCGTCGCCTGCTTCGATCGTGCACGTGACTACGTGCGGCGGGACGCAGACGTTGTCGACGCACTGCTCGCTCGGACATTGCCCATCGCACGGAGGCGGCACGCTAAAGCAAACGTTAGCGACGCACTGCTCGGTCGGACATTGCCCATCGCACGGCAGCGCGCTGACGCAGAAGTTGTCGACGCACTGCTCGCTCGGACATTGCCCATCGCACGGAGGAGGAGGAGGCTCGCTGACACAGACGTTGTCGACGCACTGCTCGGACGCACATAGCCCATCGCACGGAGGAGCACCGAAGCAGACGTTGTTGACGCACTGCTCGGTCGGACACCGCCCATCGCACGGAGGAGGGGGAGGCAGCACGCCGATGCAGGCGTTGTTGACGCACCGGTCGGCCGGACATAGACCACCGCACGGCAGAGGATCAGCAACACAGTACCCGTCGACACAAGACTGCCCTGCTGGACACGTCACGTAGGCGCAGGCGCCGCCGATCCCACCACCGGAGGTACCGCCACCGTCACCACCACCGGACGTGCCGCCACCGTCACCACCACCGGAGGTACCACCACCGTCACCACCAGACGTGCCGCCACTGTCACCACCACCGGAGGTCCCGCCACCGTCACCACCGGACGTGCCGCCACTGTCACCACCACCGGAGGTACCGCCACCGTCATCGCCGCCGGTGCCGCCGCCATCATCACCACCGCCGGTGCCATCACCACCGCCGGTGCCATCACCACCGCCGGCACCGTCGCCACCACCGTCACCACCGCCGTCATCACCACCACCGTCGTTACCGCCACCGTCGCCACCACCACCGTCGTTACCGCCGCCGTCGCCACCGTCGCCACCGTCGCCACCGTCGTCACCACCGCCCGAGTTGCTGTACGCACCGGTCAGCGTGACATCCGAATACGCGGACCACCCGTGCAGCATCACCCAGTACGTGCCGGCCGACGGCGGCGAAAACGTGCACCTCTCTTCGTTGCCGTTCTCGTACGGGCGGCAATGATACGAGAGCAGCGTCGGCTTCGTGCCCAACTGGACGTAGAGGTCGGCGTTGCCGCTGCCGCCGTTGATCGTGAAGCTCAGCATGGCTTGGTCCGGCGGCACGTCGAGCTTCCAGAACTTCTGGCCGTTCGCGGCGTCGCTGACCTCGGTGACGGGCACGTTGTTCATCAGCGTGCCGTCGGTGTCACCACCATCGCCACCGCCGTCACCACCACCGTCGCCACCGCCGTCGCCACCGCCGTCGCCACCGCCGTCGCCGCCGCCGTCGCCGCCACCATCGCCACCACCGTC
>DATDCH010000643.1:0-9842 GCA_036524455.1 Kofleriaceae bacterium
TGCCCGGACCGGCCGAGCCAAAAACTTCCGGCACGAGCAGGTACGCGCCGAGCCAGCCGATGAAGTCATCGCTGCCGCGAATCGACACACGGTGCACGGTCGACAGGATGCCGAACTGATCGATCGCTTCGGCGCCTGCGCTCGTGGCCTTCGTACCGTCGGAGAGCTCGACCTCGACCTTGAAGCGCAGCGTGCCGAGGCCGGGAACCTGAACGGCGCCCGGCTCGTGCGGTTTGATTTCCGCCGTGATGATCGGCTCGGCCTTCTCGGCAAACACGTGCTCGAAGTAATCGATCGCGTCGTAGCCAAGCCAGCGGCCGAACGTCTTCGCCTCGGTGGAGACGTTGCTATAGAAGTCGCTCGTCGCGCCGAATTTCGCGGTCGTCTTGCGAAAGCCGTGCGGCTCGACCGTCGACCACGCGATCGCTTTGGCCTCGAGCGGCGCGAGCTGGCGCGCAGGCACGATGCGCCCGGCGAGCTTCAGCGTCTCGACGCCTTTGGGCACGAGCACGACGCGTTGCTTGCCACGACGGGCGACCACGATCGCGGCGAGCTCGGCTTTCTGGTCGATGCGCGCTTCGGTCGGTGCGTCGGTCCACGCGCCCGCTTCGACGCGGCCGACCACGACCGCACGCTCGATCGTCAGCGGCGCGGCCGCGCTTGCGACACTCGCGGCGAGCAGGACGAGCAGCATCGCGAGGCGCATCATGATCCTATGTAACGCGCGGGCCGATTTGTCGATTTCATCGGAATTGCGCAGCGCCGGTCGGGCCTTAGCCACGGGTTGCACAGTTCGCGCTGGACTCGTCTCAGCGGCCCGGCCTACCGTCGTGCGCGATGAGAGCCTTCGCTGCGGCCGCGGCCGCGATCGTGGTGGCGGCGTGCTCGGGAACCGAGCCGGCGCCGATTCCAAAAGGCTTTGTTCCGTTGCTACAGGGCGACTGGTCGTTGCCGCCCGGCGAAGAGGGCTACTTCTGCGTGCGCGCGACCCCCGCCGAGGACATGTACATCCGCAGCTACCGGCCGATCGCGCCGATCGGTACGCATCACACGGCACTCGCGTTCGACCTGATGGGCGGGGCCGACGGCAGCTTTCCGTGCGAAGCGCGCGACGCCGGGTTCCGGTTCCTGTTCGGATCGGGGCTCGGCACCGAGACGTACACACTGCCCGACGGTGTGGCGATGAAGCTGCCAGCCGGCGAGCAGATCATGCTCAACCTGCATCTCTACAACACGAGTGACGCCGTGCTGACCGGGACGTCGGGCGTCGAGATCGAGCGCGTCGCGCCCGAGGATGTCGTGCACGAGGCCGAGGTGATCTACGCGCTGAACTTCGATCTCAACGCGCCGCCGGGTGTGTCGAAGACGGTGGGCGAGTGCACCGTCGATGGCAACAGCACGATCTTTGGAACGTTCCCCCACATGCATCGGCTCGGCACGCACCTGAAGGGCGCGGTCATGCGCGGCGACAGCCCGATCTTGTTTCACGATGAGCCCTACAACTTCGAGACCCAGCTGAACTACCGCGTCGGGCCGATCGACGTGATGCGCGGTGAGAAGGTTCAGTACGAGTGCACGTTCGACAACCCGACTGGACAAACCGTGTCGTTCGGCGACTCGACCGACAGTGAGATGTGCGTCCTCGGCATGTATCGGTACCCGGCCCGCGGGTCCGTGTCGCTCTGTATCAACTGACGCTCCGTCCGGAGCGGAGGCGTTTTTCGAGTAAGCGCGTGCTCGTCGCTGTGAGCGTTCGCTCACAGGGGCACCGCGAAAATTTCCAGCATCGAAATACTCGGTGCGATCTGTTGGCGTATGCGGGCTCACGCGATCGCCGCAAGCTCTCGCCGCTGCTCAGAGATCGACGCCTGGTGCCGCAAATTGTTGCACCAGCCGTCTGCCCAGGCCTTCCCCTTTGACCCCGCTTGCGATTTCCAGCTAACGTTTTAGTTCGTGGTGGCAATCGCGGCATCAGACAAGACGACGCGACGGCGAGAAGTCCGCACCGTCCTTCTGGTCGAAGATTTTGCACCTCTGCTACGACGCTGGGTGCGCGAGCTACAGCATGCCGGTAAACGCGTGCTTGCTGCGTCAAACGGTGACGCGGCGATCGAGCTCGTGCGCGATGCGAAGCCCGACGTTGCGATCGTCGATCTGTTTCTGACGAGCGAGAACGGCGTCAACGTGATTCGCCGGCTGCGCGAGAAAGACAACGCACTGTACGCGATCTTGGTGAGCGCGCATTTGAGCGTCGCGTATGCGATCGCCGCGATGCGTGCGGGCGCTGACGACGTGATCTTCAAGCCCGGCTCGCTCAAGAGCGTGATCGAGAGCGTCGAGAATGGCGTCGATCACGATCACGAGCCCGATGATCCGGCCGGTCCGACACTCGATCAGCTCGAGTGGGAGCACATCAGCCGCGTGCTGCTCGATTGCGAAGGCAACATCACGCACGCCGCCGAGCGGCTCGGGATCTATCGGCAGACGCTGCAGCGCAAGCTGCGCAAGTACATGCCGCGCGGTTAGCGTCGCGATCAGCGCGTGAATGACGCGTGAGCTACGCGTGAACCCACAAGCGCGTGGTGCTTCGTGTCACTACGTTCCCGCCATGCAAGAACGTCCAGGTCTTCGCGCGATCGAGCTGTCGGGTGCTGCTGCTTGGTGTCGTCGGATCACGCTCGGTGCGCTGCCGGTGTTCGCTGCGATCGGCGCGCTCGGTTACGTGCTGCCCGCGCACCAGCTCTCGTACGACGAGCCGTTTCATAGCAACTACGCCGATGGCGGTCCGTGGTCGCTCGTCGTGTTGGCCGCGGTCGCGGTGTCCACGTTCTTGCTGCGCAAGCGCGGCTTCGGTGCGGGCATCGCTGCCGGCGTGACCGCGATGGGCGGCGCGGTGTGGGCGGTCGCGCCGGTGTTGCTCGCGCACATGTTCCAGAATCCGACCGATGGCCCGGGCGAGCTCGTGTTTGCGCTCGGCATCCTCGGCTTGTTCTTCGTCGGCGCGATCGCGTTCATTGCAGAGCCGATCCTGTACGTGCTCGAGCGGCGCCGGATCGTGCGCGCGACGTTGCCGGCCGAGTTGCCCGTCGCGCGCGTGTTCAGCTAGCCATCGCGTAGGCGAGCCGCACGCGCACGCCGATGCGCTTGGTCGGTGTGAGGTCGAGGCCGGCAAGCTCCTCGCCGACCGAGTGGCGGTATGCCGTCGTGCGCGCCCGGACCTCGTACGCGTGCGCGGCCGGCATCGGATACGGCGCGTCGCTGATCTGTTCCTCGTGCACGTTGTGCACGGTCGCGAGCGCGACGCCGAGCGCGGTGGCGAGCTGCTTCGCCTTGGCCATCGCGCGTCGCGCGCAGTCGGCGAGGAGCTCGTCGGTGACGCTGTTGCCGTAGTCCCAATCGAGGTGGGTGACGCGCGCTTGCTTCGACTCGGCGATCGCGTCGAGCGCGTCGGGCAGACGCTCCACGTCCGCGACGTGAACCCGCACGCGATACGTGACGGACGAAGACTTCGTGAATAGGCCCGTCGAGACGTCGAGCGTTGCACCGGTGAGCGCGACCGCGGAGTCGGGAAAGTCGCGCTCGCCGAGCGCCATCACGAGCTTGCGCAGCTCGACCGCTTTGTCGAAGGCAGCGCGCCCCGAGAAGAACTTGTCGGCGGTGAGAATGAGATGAATCGACACCGCGCGCGGGCGCTGCTCGCCCCATGCCTCTTCGCTGACATGAATGAAGTTGTCGGTCGTCATGCCAACCCAACGCGCGGGGCCGCTCGCTTGTGACAGCCGAAATTACGGGACGGCGTTGCGCTGCAGCTTCGGCAACTTCGGCGGCCTTCCGCCGTGGAGCTTCGTGCCCGCGACCGGTGCGTAGACGAGCTCTTCGCCGCTGCGCGCGGCGCGCAACATCAAGCCGCCACGGCTCATGTCACCGCGGCCGACGAATGTCTCGGGAAACAGCAACCGCTCGCCGAACACCTCGAGCAGCGTGTCGACGTACTTGCCGGTCGCGATGCTGCCGAGCAGCACGACGCGCGCGTCGTCGCCATACGTCGCTGCGAGCTGTTCGGCATCGCGCCGCAGCGGCTGTACGAACTCGCGCGTCTCGATGTCGACCTTCCCCATCTCGCGGAGGTCGGATCCCGACACGAGCCACTCCGGCGGTCGCAGGCCTTGGCCGGGCGTCATCACGAGTGCGCCGGGCAGCGGATGCGCTGCGCCGAACCGCGCCGAGTAGCTCAGCTTGCCGCGGAAGTACAGCGCCGACAGCCACGCCATCACTTCGCCGAGCGTGGCGCTGCCATCGCGTAGCCGCTTGCCGAGCTCGGACCGCTTCGACGTCGCGAGCTGCGTGGCGCGTTCGCCGCTGCAGCGCGCAGGGCTCAGCAAGAAGACGGTCGCGGCCACGTCGATGGTTTACAGGAACACGCGCCAGTCGTCGAGGTAGGTCCCGGTGACGCCGTCGATCCGAATTCCTACGGTGCCCCAGCTGAACGTCGGGCTGGAGGCAGTGAGCACGAGCCGGTCGTCGAGGTAGAGCGATAGCTTGGGGCCGATCGCGTCGAACCGCATGCGGTGCCATGCGCGCGGAGACGGTGCGCCGACGTGTGTCGTCGCGAGCTGCGTGTACACGCCGCAGTGTTTCTTCTGGATCGACACGACACCGTCGAGTCGCCACGACGCGACGTAGAGATCATCCTCGCTGCGGTAGCGCACGAACGTTTTGAAGCCCGGCAGCACGCCGTCGCTCGCGGTTGCGTAATAGAACCGGTACTCGGTGCGCTGATCGGTCCACTTGATCACCTCGCCCGCGGCGTAACCGAGCGCGACCGCGCGGAACGCGCCGTCGGCCGTCGCATCGACGTGCGCGCGGTGATACGCGCCACCGCCGAGCACGGCCGCGGTGAGACAACCGGCGGTGACGTCGATATGCGAGAGCGCTGGCTTCGTGCTCGCGCACTCGATCGTCGCGCCGTCGGCGTAGCTGTCGAACGTCTCGCGCCCGTTCGGGTACGAGGTCTTGTATCCGCGCCACGGCAGCGCTGCGACGCTGCCACTCGTCGACGCGACGCCATCGAACGGTGCGTAGGCATCGGCCGCGCCGCACGTCGCCGCCGCCGCAACGAGCTCTTCGTCGTCCGCGTCAGCGACGCAACCAGCGCCCATGCCCGCAAGCGCGAGCACGAGCGCCGGCTCCCAAACCGGCTTCCACAGCAAGGCTACATAGTCATGGCGCATACCGGCGTGATCGACGAGCGCGTCGTGCCTGCTGCCGCTAACTAACAACCACAGTTACGAGGATCACTCAGCGCACCTGTCCACGCGCGGCGTGCACCTGGGTGCACTGCTTCGCAAGTACGCGACTGCGCTCGTGCGGGCGGAGGCATGACGCTTGCTCGTTGCACCCGCGTGCTCACGCCAGGACGCGATTATCTGTTTTTCGAGAAGGTCGACTGCACGCAGCAGTCGCTGATGACGACGATGACCCGCGGCGCCATCGTCATCACGCCCAACCTGATCGCCGTGATTCCATCCGAGTCGATGGGCAGCGTGCTCGTCGCGACGGTGGCGACCAAGTACGAGGGCGACGCGTTGCGCTTTGTCAAAGCGCTGCTCGCCGATCCTGCGGTCGATGTCGAGAAGCTCGAGAACGCGCTGAGCTCGATGTTTTCCGGATCGCACACGCGGTGGGTGTTTCCGATCGCCGAGCTCGAGACGTTCAAAGCGACGACCGGATTCTTCGGCATGATCTCGCTCAAGATGCCGCGCGAGTCGGTGCGCCGCCTGGTGATTCGTGACAAAGGCGGCAAGACCGCTGCGAAGACGTTCTTCGAGGCGCGTGCTTAGTACGTGATGCCGATCGTCGCCGATAGGCCGATCGTGCGATCGGTCGCCGACGACACCATGCGCGCCGCCGCCTTCGAGCCGGGTTGACCCGTGAACGCCAGCCCGATCTGGTCGAATTCGAGCGCGATCTGCAGCGCAGCGCGCGACGCGACCATGATCTGCGTGCCGGCCTGCAGGTCGAACGCGAGGATCTTCGCCGAACCGTAGCTGTCCGGACGCTGGATCGGTCCGCTGTACAGCATGAGCGGGACGTCGAACGTGGCGAACACCGAGATCTTCGGCGTCGCCGCGACGCGGAGGGACGCGCCCGGTGCGATCGCCGAGAAGTCGACATCGGGCATGTCGAGCTGGTCGGCGGTCATGAGCTGTGACCGATCAGCCATGAAGTAGCGCCGCCAGTACGCGACGCCGAGAGCGAGCGAGTGCTGGCCGAACGCGAAGCGATAGCGCGCGCCGATCGCGTAGTGCCCCATCGTGATCGGCACCGTGATCTGCGTGCCGGGCACTTTGACGCCGAGCCCGAACGTGCGGCTGTACACACCGCTGATGCCAAGCCCCGCCGCGGCGCCCTGCAGTGTCGAGAACGCAGCCGGGTAGACCTCGCCGGCGAGGCGTCCCGCCGGAGATGCGGTGCCGACCGGCGGTGGAGCCATCATGCCCGACGCCGAGTACGTGAGCGTGCGGCGGTTGAACGATGCACCGCCATCGAGCCACAGCGCTGCCTGCGTGAGCACGTGGCGCCGTTCCTGCTTGCGCTTCTTGCGCGGGCGATCCTCGTCGGTGTCCTCGTCGTCCTCGTCGCCGAGCCGCTTGCGCGCACGGCCGTCTCCGTCCTCGTCACCTTCGTCGGCGACGCGCTGCTTGCGGTCGTCGTCCTTCGTCTTCTTGCGGCGATCGCTGTCTTCGTCGTCGCCGCCTTTGGGCTTCTTGCGGCGATCGCCGTTGTCTTCGTCGTCGCCGCCTTTGGTCTTCTGGCCGCGGAACGCACCGCCGGCTTCCTCGTCGTCGCGGCCGGTACGTCGGTCGTCGTCGTCGTCGCGGCGCGTGCGCCGATCATCATCGTCGTCGCGGCGCGCGCGTCGCTCGTCGTCGTCGCGCTTCTTCTTGCGCGCCGCTTCCTCTTCTTCCTTCTTGCGCCGCTTCTCTTCCTCGCGCTTGCGCTCCTCTTCGCGTGCCTTGCGCTCTTCCTCGCGCTTGCGCTCCTCCTCGCGTGCCTTGCGCTCTTCCTCGCGCTTGGCCCGCTCGTCTTCCTCGTCCTCTTCGTCGTCGCCGCCGCCGCCTTCCATCGCCGCGTCGATCCGCTTCGCGAGCTTGGCCGCCAGCTCTTTGCGCAGCTGCTTCGGCGTGCTCGCCTCGATCTCGAGCTTCGGCCGGCTCTTGCTGCTGCCGCCGAACAGCAACAGCACGCGCTTCGTGCTGCCCTCGCGCTCGACGTTGCCGTAGATCACGACATCGACGTCGAGCCGCGCGCGCAGCTTCTTGATCGATTTCGGGCTGAGCACCGACACGCCCATGCTCTTCATCGCGTTTTCGACGCGCGCGGGCTTCGTCAGCTTCGCGGTCTCGCTGATGACCTCGCCAACGATCTCGGCGATCTTGCCGTCATCGTCATCGAGCGGCGCAAGCGCGACCTTGGGCTCGGCAAGCGCGAGCCGCGGGATCGCGACCAGCAACAGCACGAGCAACCATGGCACTCGGCGAGGATACCGCGCCGCCCCGGTGCTCCGTCACTTGCAATCGATTGATAGGGGCTGCTATCGATTGCAGACCGATTACAGGGCAGTAGGCTTCGTAGATGCGACGTCTCGTTGTAGCGCTTTGTATCGCGCAGGCCTCGGTCGCATACGGTGATGCAACCGTCACAGTCACGCTGAACGACGAGGGCCGCGAGCTCGCCCAGCGGCTCGGGTTCAGCGTTCCGGACTTCGTCGCGCATACCCAGGCGCAGATCGACGAGCTTTACAAAATCTCGCGCATCGACGCGCTCCTGCGCTCGTTTGCGAACACCGCCGCGTTCGCGCAACGCGGGCTCGGCGCTGACTACGACGTCGATCCGGGCGACATTTTCATCGGCGCTGGAACCGCAGGTGTGCAGGGCGACGTCGCGATCGGCACGACCGACTCCGCACTCGGCGGCTCGATCGTGAACTTCTCGGTGCTTGCCGGCGTGAACCTGTCACGCTGGCACCTCCCGAAGTGGACCGTCTTCGCGAACGGCTTCTACGAAGGCACCACGATCCGCGGGCTCGAGGGCGATCTGCTCACGCTCGGCGCCCACGTCCAGTATCAGCTCGTGCAGCCGACGCTTCCGGCCAAGGCGCGGTGGACCGGCGTCGCCATCACGACCGGGGTCGAGTACGCGCACTGGACCGTCGGCACCGCGAGCTCGCTCGAGACGCACTTCATCGCGGAAGGCAGCGGCGGCCGCAAGAGCATTCACGTCAGCTCGACCGGCGCGCTCGACGTCGACGCCTCGACGTTCGCGTTTCCGATCGAGGTCACCACCGGCGCGCGCCTGCTCCGCGTGTTCTCGCTCTACGGCGGCGGCGGTGTCACGCTCGCCACCGGCGGCAGCCAGATCAACGCGCAGCTCGACAGCGAGCTGACGATCAACGAAGAGATGCTGCCGGTCGGCAACGCGACGATCGACGGCACCGGCGAGAACGGGCCGAGCGCGGCGAGCGCGCACGCGATCGCCGGCGCGATGCTGCACACGCGTCACATCCGCGTGTTCGTGCAAGGCACGTTCGCCTCCGACGAGCTCGCGCTCGCGCTCGGCCTGCGCGTCGTGCCGTGACGGCGAACGGCGTCCCGCGCTCCTCGCGACATGCGGTCGGGCGTTAGTCGACGTCGGTGTCTGCGTCTGCGTCGGTCGCAGCGTTGCGGCGAATTCCGTATTTCGCCATCAGCGTGCGCAGGTGCTTGCGTGACAACCCCGACGAGCGACTCGCGAGCGAGACGTTCATCTCTGCTTCATGGAGACAGCGCGAGATGTACGCGCGTTCGAACTCCGCGAGCAGATACTCTTTGAGCTCGTGAAACGGACGATCGAGGCGTACCGACAGGCCGAGGCACGGCGCATCGGGCTCGTCGTCGTGCTGCATCTCGAGCTCGGGCGGATCTGTACCTAGCCGGGAACGAGGCATTGGGTCCATGGCGGCGGCTCCTTAGGTTGTCTAGTGGGACCCCGGTACCAACTGGTTGCAGAAAGTTTTGCGCACGCTAACTGTCGGTCGTTGTTGTGTATCCTCGAGGGATGAGGGGCCTCGTCGCAGCGTGCATGCTCGTCGCTCCGGCCGCATACGCCGGGGTCATCAACGTCTCGACACCCGGCGAGCTCGCGGCCGCAATCACGAACGCGACCGCCGGCGACGAGATCGTGCTCGCAGCCGGGACCTATCCGCTGACGGGTGCGACGTGCGCGGCGACCGGCACACCCGCGGAGCCGATCGTCGTGCGTGCGGCGGCGCCACTCGGTGCCCGGATCGAATTCGACGGGCTCGAAGGCTTCAAGGTCACCGGCGCACACTGGCACTTCGAGGACCTCGACATCCGCGGCGTGTGCGCGATCGATGCGAACTGCGAGCACGCATTCCACGTCACGGGTGCGGCGCACGGTTTCGTGCTGCGGCGCTCGCGCGTCGCCGACTTCAACGCGCAGCTCAAAGTCAACGCATCGCTGATCGGCTCGACGTGGGTGACGCCGAACCAAGGTCTCGTCGAGTACAGCGAGATCGGCGACACGCGCGGCCGCGCGACCTCGAACCCGGTCACCAAGCTCAACATCGACACCGGCGACGACTGGGTCGTGCGCGGCAACTACCTGCACGACGCGCAGAAGATCATGGGCGACGGCGTCAGCTACGCCGCGTTTCTCAAGAGCGGCGGCAAGCGCGGCTTGTTCGAGCGCAACCTCGTGATCTGTTCGCGCGATACGACCGGCGGTACGCGCATCGGTCTGTCGTTCGGCGGCGGTGGCACCGCGCCGCAGTTCTGCGCGCC
>DATDCH010000644.1:0-18717 GCA_036524455.1 Kofleriaceae bacterium
CGAGGAAGCGGCGCTCCGGGTCCGAGCCGACGAGCGCGAGCGCGTCACGATAGGCGGCTGCTGCGGCGGCGCGGTCGCCGAGACGGCGCAGCAGGTCGGCGCGCGCGGAGTGCCAGAGGTGATACTCGGCGAGCTCGGCGCGCAGTGGGTCGATGAGCGCGAGCCCTTCGGCAGGACCGCGCCACATCGCGATCGCGACAGCGTGATTGAGCGTGACGATCGGCGTCGGATAGCGCCGGTACAGCTCGGCGTAGAGCGCGGCGATCTGGCGCCAGTCGGTATCGGCGGCGCGCTCTGCCTGCGCGTGCAGCGCGGCGATTGCGGACTGCAACGAGTACGCACCGGCGCCGCCGCGTAGCGCGACCGGCACGAGCTCGAGTGCCTCGGCGATCTGCGCGCGGTGCCAGCGGCTGCGGTCCTGATCTTCGAGGAGTACGAGGTCGCCGCGCTCGTCGGTGCGCGTGTCGCGCCGCGCGTCGTGCAACAGCATGAGCGCGAGCAGGCCTTTCGCATCGGCGCCATCCGTGAGCTCGACGAGTAGCCGGCCAAGCCGGATCGCCTCGCCGCACAGATCGCGGCGTACCCACTCGTCGCCGGCGGTCGCCGCGTAGCCTTCGTTGAAGACGAGATAGATGACGGACATCACCGCTTCGGAGCGCTCGGCGAGCTGCGACGCTTCGGGGACTTCGTACGGAATCTTGGCGTCGCGGATCTTCGTCTTCGCGCGCACGAGCCGCTGCGCCATCGTCGCCGGCGAGGTGAGGAACGCGCGTGCGATCTCTTCGGTCGTCAGGCCGCCGAGCGTGCGCAACGTCAGCGCGACCTGCGCCTCGGGCGCGAGCGCCGGGTGACAGCACGTAAAGATCAGCCGCAACCGATCGTCGGGCACGGCGACGCTCTCGTGGTCTTTCGCCTCCGGCTCGACCTCTTGCGCGGCTACGATCTCGCGCAGCTTGACCCGGCGGCGGATCGTGTCGATCGCCTTGTTGCGCGCGACCGACACCAGCCAGCCGCGCGGCTCGGCGGGCGTGCCCTCACCGGGCCAGCGGTCGAGCGCGGCGGCGAACGCTTCCTGCACGGCTTCCTCGGCGAGCTCGAAGTCGCCGTTGCACACGCGGATCACGGTCGCGAGCACGCGCGCCCGCTCGACGCGGAACACATCGGCGATGGCAGCAGCTGACTGCACGTGCGCGCAGCTTACTGTGCTACAGACGCAGCGTCATGCGCGCACTCTGTCTCATCGCCCTCGCGGCCGCCTGCGGTCAGAAGCAAACCACGGCGCCGTGCCCGGATCCCAAGGCAACCCCGACGACAGCGACCAGGCCTGCGGTCGGTGCCGAAGACACGCCGGTCGCCGCCAAGGACGTCGCTGCGGCAAAGACCGCATGCGTCGCAAAGCACGGCGATGCGCATCGGGCCGCGATCGAGCGTGGCCTCGATCAGGTCGCATCGCTATGGCGTGCGAGCGACGGCGACCTCAGCGAATTCTGCGTCGCGCAGTTCGCCGCCGACGCGAAGGCGCGCGACGCGCTGTTCGAGCGGTTCCAAGAAGTCAACGAGCAGATGCGCGGCCATTTCCTCGAGCTCGGCCGCACGACGCGCTGGCATACCGAGGTCGACACCGGTCCGGTGGCGCCGGTCGAGCCGCTGCTCGCGGCGTACGATCCCGGCGCGCACGTCACCGAGGACATGTTCAAGACCCGGGTCGCGTTTGCGGCGCTGCTCAACTTCCCACTGACCAAGCTCGCCGATCGCCTGAAGAACGGCGAGAGCTACACGCGCCGGCAATGGGCAGAGGTCCGGCTGACCGGCAAGTTCGACACCCGCGTGCCGGGCGCCTTGCTCCAGGCGCGCAGCGCGACCGAGGCTGCCGCCGATCAATACATCTCCGGCTACTACCTGTGGATGCACCACGTGCTCGCCGAGGACGGCAAGCGCCTGTTCCCTGCGAAGAAGCACCTGATCACGCACTGGAACCTGCGCGACGAGCTCAAGGCCAACTACGCCGACCCCGACGGCCTCGCGAAGCAGCGCACGATCATCAGAGTGATGGAGCGCATCGTCACGCAGTCGATCCCGAAGGCGGTCATCGACAACCCGAACCTCGATTGGAATCCGTTCACGAACAAAGTCACGGTCGCCGAGGCCGGCACCGTGGAAGCCGACGCTCCTGCAGGCAAGACGAAGGAGGCGAGCGACGCGCGCGAGCCCGACACCCGGTTCGAGCAAGTGCGCGCGCACTTCGTCGCGGCACGCGCGATCGATCCGTTCGTGCCGATCGCGCCCACCGTGATGGAGCGCGCGTTCGACAACGCCGAGATGCCCGAGGAGCGCGTGCGCGCGCTGCTCGTCGAGATCCTCGAGTCGCCGCTCGCCGCCGACGCCGCGAAGGAAATGCAGCAGAAGCTCGGCCGCAAGCTCGAGCCGATCGACATCTGGTACGAGTTCGGCGCCGCGACCGGGCCCGAGACCGAGCTCGACAAGATCACGGCGAAGAAATATCCGAACGCGCAGGCGTTCGAGAAGGACATGCCGCGCATCCTGCGCGACCTCGGCTTCTCCGCCGAGCGTGCGAAGTACCTCGCCGATCGCATCACGGTCGATCCGTCGCGCGGCGCCGGTCACGCGATGGGTGCCGAACGCCGCGGTGACAAGGCGCACCTGCGCACGCGCGTCGAGCCGCACGGCATGATGTACAAGGGCTACAACATCGCGATCCACGAGCTCGGCCACAACGTCGAGCAGACGTTCTCGCTCTACGACATCGACTTCACGCTGCTCGCCGGCGTGCCGAACACCGCGTTCACCGAGGCGCTCGCGTTCCTGTTCCAGGAGCGCAACCTCCAGCTGCTCGGCCGCCCGGCGCCCGACGCGGAAGCCGAGCGCATGCGCATCCTCGACGACTACTGGAACACGCGCGAGATCGCGGGCTCCGCGCTCGTCGAGATGGACGTCTGGCACTGGCTCTACAAGAATCCGCAGGCGACCGCCGCCGAAATTCGCGAAGCGACCGTCAAGATCGCGCGCGAGACCTGGAACAAGTATTACGAGCCGACGCTTGGCGGCAAAGACAGTGCGCTGCTCGGCATCTACAGCCACACCATCACGTCACCGCTCTACCTGTTCAACTACGTGCTCGGCCACCTGATCGCGTTCCAAGTCGAAGAGCACCTGCACGGCAAAGACAAAGCGACGTTCGCCAAAGAGTTCGAGCGCGTGTGCCGGCTCGGCGCGATTCTGCCGGACCTGTGGATGAAGCAGGCGACCGGCAAGCCGGTCATCGCGAAGCCGCTGCTCGATGCAACCGCTCGCGCACTCGCGTCGAAGAAGACCTAGCGAATCGCGTTTCGCGATCACCGGCGTGCTAGATCGACGGCGAGGTAAACCACCGGCACGATCGATCCACA
This sequence comes from Kofleriaceae bacterium, assembly GCA_036524455.1. GTDB lineage: Bacteria > Myxococcota_A > Polyangia > Haliangiales > Haliangiaceae > JABFXX01. The sequence continues at coordinate 3,408 of DATDCH010000644.1, forward strand.
TCCGCGAGCGGTGAACGGGAAGCCGGTGCAAATCCGGCACAGCCCCCGCTACTGTGACCGAGGACGAACGCGGCAATTGCCACCGAAAGGGAAGGCGCCGCACGAGAGTGATCCGGAAGTCAGGAGACCGACCGCTCGCATCCCGCCCGAAGCGGCGCCACGATCGTGTCGGCGCGTCGCCAAGGGCAGTCACGGAGGGTGACATGCTTGCTGTCCTGCTCGTTCTTGTCTGCGCGTTCTGTCGAGTCATTCCGCATCCGCCGAACTTCGCACCCGTCGGCGCAACCGCCGTCCTCGCGGGGCGTACGCTCAGACCGCTTCCCGCGATCGCGCTCACGCTGGCGGCGATGGCACTCGCGGATATCGCGCTCGCCGCGCTGCACGGCTGGCAACCGTTCGGCATCGGCACGCTATTCATCTACGGCGGGTTCGCCGCCCAGGTGTTGATCGCGCGCGCGTTGCGCCAGCGGCGCGGCGGTGCGCTGGCCGCCGCGGTGCTCGGTGCCACGGTGTTCTTCGCGCTGTCGAACTTCGGCGTGTGGGTGCTCGGCGGTCTGTACCCGCGCACGTTCGACGGCCTCGTCACCTGCTACGTCGCGGCGCTGCCGTTCTACGGCTCGACGCTGATCGGCGACGTCGTGTGGACGATCGCGCTCGTACTCGCGTGGCGCTCGCTCGCAAAGCCGCTCGCGCGATCCACGGCGTGGGTGCCGGCGGACTCGCTCGAGGCGCGACCGCTATGACCGCGCGCCCACGTACGGTCGATCGTCGAGCGCGACGGGTTCGTGTTCGCCGATCTGCTCAGCCCGGCGGCTTGAAGTTCTGGACCGGTCGGATCTCGATCGATCCGTAGCGCACGCTCGGAATCTTCTCGGCGATCATGCGCGCCTCGTCGAGGTCCTTCGCCTCGATCAGGTAGTAGCCGCCGAGCTGCTCTTTGGTCTCTGCGAACGGGCCGTCGGTGACCTGCGACTTGCCGTTGCGGATGCGCACCGTCGTCGCGGTCGACACTGGCTGTAGCGCATCGCCGGCGACGAAGTGGCCGCTCTTCTTGATGTCAGTAGTGAACTGCATGTACTCGCCGAACGCCTTCGCGGATTCCTCCTTCGACATGTCGTTCCAAACGTTCTCGTTGTCGTAGATGAGCAGCAGGTATTGCATGGTGATTCCTTTTAGCCTTGGGTTCGTCCATGGGTCGAACGAAGGCCGCGCCGATCGACAACGCTCCCGAAAAATCTTCTAGCTGAACCCAAGTAGGCGACCTCCCTGGAAAACCAGGAAGCTCGCGACCCACGCCAACACGGTCATGTAGACGAACAAGAACACCGGCCACCGGAAGCTCTGGGTCTCCCGACGCACGACCGCCAGCGTGCTCATGCACTGCATCGCGAGCGCGAAGAACACCATCAGCGACAGCGCCATCAGTGGCGTGTACGCCTTGGAGCCATCCGGCTTCTTCTCGTCGCGCAGCGCATCGCGCAGCGATTGGGACGTCTCGTCGGCATCCTCACCGACCGCGTTGACGATGCCGAGCGTCGACACGAACACCTCGCGCGCTGCGAACGCGCCGACGATGCCGACGCCGATCTTCCAGTCGAAGCCGAGCGGCTCGATCGCAGGCTCGATCGCGTGACCGAGCTGGCCGCCGTATGTCTGCTCGAGCCAGGCCGCGCGCTCTTGATCATTGCGCGGCTCGGCGTCGGGGCGCGGGAAGTAGAGCAGGGCCCACAGCGCGATCGAGCACACGAGGATCACGGTGCCGGCCTCGCGCAAGAACATCGACGACTTGCTCCACACCATCCGCAGCACGTCGCGCATGCGCGGGAACCGATACGGCGGCAGCTCGATGATGAACGGCAGCCGCTTCGCCTTGAGCGGCTTGATCGTCTTGCTCATCACCCATGCCGCGGCGAGCGACGTCACCACGCTGAATGCGTACATGCCGACCATGAGCAGGCCCTGCGTCAACCGCGAGCTCGGGATCAGCGCCGCGATCAGCAGCGTGTAGACCGGCAGCCGCGCCGAGCACGTCATCAGCGGCACGACCATCATCGTCAAGATGCGATCGCGGCGGCGCTCCATCGTGCGCGTCGCGGTGATCGCCGGCACCGCGCACGCGAAGCCAAACAGCATCGGCACGAACGCCTTGCCGTGCAGGTTCATCGAGCGCATCACGCGATCCATCAGGTACGCGACGCGCGCGAGATAGCCGACGTCCTCGAGGAAACCGAGGAACAAGAACAGCAGCAGGATCTGCGGCAGGAACACGAGCACCGAGCCGACGCCGGCGATCACACCGTCGGCGACGAAGTCGCTGAAGATGCCCGCGCCGAGCGCGCCTTTGACCTCACCGCCGAGGAACTTGAACGCGCGGTCGACGAGATCGATCACCGGATCGGCCCACGCGAACAGCGACATGAACATCACCGTCATCACGGCCGTGAACACGACGAAGCCGAGCCCGCGGTGCAGCAGCACGCGATCGATGCGCTCGGTGCGCGAGCGGTCAGCGCGCTTGGTGACGAGCTTGGGAATCTCGCGATCGAGCCATTTCCAGCGCGCGAGCACAGCTTCGTCATCGACCGCGCGGCCCGGATCGTTGGCGTCCGCGATCTCGCCACGCGCAGCGGGTTCTCTGCTCGTCGGTGCGGTCGACGCACGCCTGCGCAGCCGCGATGCGACCGCGCTGCGCAAGCTATCCGGGACGCCGACCAGCTCGTCGCGTTCGCCACCGGATTCGATGCACGTCAACGCCCACAGCGCGAGCGCATCGTCGGCCGGCACGTTCGCGACGCCATAGCGGGTATCGGCGCGCCACGTGTCGGGCAGGGCGAAGCGCACGATGTCGAGGTGCGCGCGCAGCTCTTGCGAAGGCGTCCACAGCCACTTCGACGTGCGCTCGGTGCGCAGCGTGCGATCGACCGCTTCGAGTAGCTCGTCGAGGCCCTTGCGCGTGCGCGCGAGCACCGGCACGACCGGACAGCCGAGTAGCATTGCGAGCGCGCGAGCATCCGGGGCCGCGCTGCCCGCCTCGTCGACCATCGTCAACGCGACGACACAGCGCGCACCGAGCTCGCGGATCTGCAGCAGCAAGTACGCCGAGCGTGCGAGCTGGGTCGCGTCGAGGCAGACGATCACCGCGTCGGGCGCGCGCTCGCCTTGTAGACCCGCGAGCGCATCGAGCGCGATCTGCTCTTCGCCGCTGCGTGCGTTGAGGCTGTACGTGCCCGGCAGATCGTGGAGGTCGGCGCCGCCGGTCGGCAGCTTGATCTCGCCGCTTCGCCGCTCGACGGTGATGCCCGGATAGTTCGAAACCTTTGCCGACAAGCCGGTCAGCGCGTTGAACACGGTCGTCTTGCCGACGTTCGGGTTGCCGGCGAGCACGATCTGCGGCCGCACGTATGGTCCGGCGGAGGTGGCCGGTGGTGGGGCCGACGCGGCCGACTTGCCGGGCTCGTGGCACGACTCGGTCATCGCGGACCTCGCCGACCTCGACCTCGCCGATGTCGCTGTGCAAGCGGGCACGACCCAGCCATCGACCTCGCCGAGCATGCAACTAACTCGGTCCTCGCCGGCCTGCTTCGATCATGGCGCAGCGGCGACGAGCAGCGCCTTCGCGGGCGCATCGGCCGATGGCTCGCCGAGCTTTCATCTCTCGCGATCATCGCCGGCCCTGCCTCGATCACGGCGCCGCGGCAACGAGCAGCGCCTTCGCCGGCGTCTCCGTCGCAACGTCGGCGCTCGCGCTCTTGCCCGCTGGATCGACGCCGATCTGCGCCGCTTCGGCACGACGGATCGACCACTGACCGCCGCGGATCTCGATGCGCAGCGGATCACCAAGCGGCGCGATCGTCACCACGCGGACCTCGACGCCGGGCACGAGGCCCATCTCGAGCAGGCGGCGGCGGAACGCGCGGGGGCCGTCGACGCTCGTAATCGTCGCTGTCTTCCCTAACGGGATTTGGGCGAGCGACGTCGGCATGATTAGAGCGGTACCATATTTGAAAATCGTTTTCAAACTCAGTTTTCGCGCGTTCCGTTGTATGTGCGCGAGATCTCTCATGAGCGCCCGAATGTCGCACGAGACCGACGCGATGCTACATTCGTGTCGAGGGCCGCCTTCCATCTCCTCGTCTATGGACTCCGCACAGACGCTTCTTCTCAATCAGGGCTTCGAGCCGATCAAGGTCATCTCCTGGCAGCGGGCGATCAGTCTCTTGTTCCTCGGCAAGGTCGAGGTACTCGAGGAGTACGACCGCGACGTCCATTCCGTGAGCCTGATCATCAAGGTTCCGGCGGTGGTGCGCCTATTGCGCGCCTTCCGCCGCCACGCGCGACCGGTCAAGTTCAGCCGCGTCAACATCTACGCGCGCGACAACTACAAGTGCCAGTACTGCGGGCGCAAGGCCTCGATCAGTGACCTTACGTACGACCACGTCGTGCCGCGCTCGCAGGGCGGGTTGACCGAGTGGACCAACATCGTGACGTGCTGCTACTTGTGCAACCGCAAGAAGGGTGGCCGCACGCCCCACGAAGCGGGCATGAAGCTGCTCGCGCACCCAACGCAGCCGAACTGGGTGCCCGCCGTCGCGATTCGCATTTCGTTGCGCTCGGTCCCCGACGCGTGGCGCGACTACTTGTACTGGACCGGCGAGCTCGACACCGGCCCGTCTGGTTGACGTTGGGCTGACGGGCTGACGTGCGCATCTGCTTCGTCTGCATGGGCAACATCTGCCGCTCGCCGACCGCGCACGGCGTGATGGAGAAGCTCGTCCGCGACGCCGGCCTCGTCGGCAAGCTCGAGCTCGATAGCGCAGGGACCGGCGCGTGGCACGTCGGCGAGCTGCCCGATCCGCGCTCGCGCGCCGCTGCGAACAAGCGCGGCTACGACCTGACTCATCGCGCGCGCAAGTTCACCGCGGCCGACTTCGATCGCTTCGATCTCGTGCTCGCGATGGATCGCGACAACTACGACAGCTTGCAGCGGCTTGCGCGTGACCGCACACACGTCCCGCCGATCCGGATGCTGTGCTCGTACGATGCGTCGGCCCCCGAAGGCGCCGAGGTCCCCGACCCCTACAGCGGCGAGGACGACGGTTTCGAGGAGGTGCTCGATATCTGCGAGCGCGCCTGCCGCGGCCTTTTGCAGCAGGTGCGAGGGCTTATTGCGTAACGTGTGCGTTAGGCGCTGTTGCCGTACGCTCCCGGGTGAGTAACCTCCCCAGGTGGATCGACAAGCCATCGCGCAGGCACTCGGCAGCGACGTTCGGCATTCGATGTCGGTCAAGGGCGGCGACATCAACGAGGCAACGATGGTTCGCCTCGTCGACGGCCGCACCATCTTCATCAAGTCACACGCGAGCCCGCCGCCCGGGATGTTCGCCGCCGAGGCAGCCGGCCTCGATTGGCTCGTGGACGGGCCGCTCCGCGTGCCGCGCGTGATCGCAGTCGCCGACGAGTGGTTGGCCCTCGAGTGGCTGGAGCTCGAAGGCAAGCCCGATCCGGCGGCACTCGGCCGCGGACTCGCGCGCCTGCACTCGATCGGCGCCCCGAGCTTCGGACTCGACGAGCCGAACTTCCTCGCGACACTGCCGCAAGACAACACGGCCGAGCGCGACTGGCCGACATTCTATGTCGAGCGCCGGCTGCGACCGCTGTGCAAGCGCGCGCAACTCGGTCTCGATCGCGAGCTCGATGCGCTCCGCGAACGCCGCCACGTGTTCGGCCCACCCGAGCCTCCGGCTCGCCTGCACGGCGATCTGTGGTGGGGCAACGTGTCGTCGCTTGGCGGCGCACCGGTGATCCTCGATCCGGCCGTGTACGGCGGCCATCGCGAAATCGATCTCGCGATGCTCGCGTTGTTTGGAGGCTTACCCGACGAGCTGGTCAGCGCGTACGACGAAACGCAGCCGCTCGGCGATGGTTGGCGCGAGCGCATCCCGCTGCACCAGCTGTATCCGCTCGCGGCCCACGCGTGCTTGTTCGGCGGCGGCTACGGCGCGCAGGTCAAGAGCACGCTCGCGCGCTTCATTTGACGGCGCTGATCTTGTTGCCGTTGCCGGTGTTCATCACCTTCGTCTTCGTGCCGGTGAGCGGGCCCTTGTAGGTGACCTTGTTGTCGTTGCCCGAGGTCGCGACGGTGTCGACCTTCGTTGCTTCGACGGTGTTCGCGTTGCCGCTCAGCATCACGTTGCCGACGGTCTCCACGCGCACCTTGTTGTTGTTGCCGCTGATCATGATCTTGTCGCACTTGCCCTGCAGCGTGAACGTGCCGTCGTTCTCGACGTACGAGAACACCGCCGTCTTCGCGCAGTCGATCACGGTTCCTGCCGTCGCCGGCGCCGTGGCCGTCGCAGGCGGCGCGGCCGCTGCGGTCGATGCGGTCGCCGTCGGCTTTGTGCCGCCACCTGTCTGCGCGACGACGTTGTCCTTGCCGACGTGATTGATCGACGGCGCATCGCCGGTCTTGGCCGCTTTCCACGTCACGGTGTTCTTCGAGCCGACCAAGTTGATCGATCCCACGGTGCCGATCGTCACGACGTTCTTCGCGCCCGACAGGTTGAGCTCGTCGGCGCTTTCGACGGTGAGCTTGTTACCACCGCCGCTTACGTTGATCGTCGTACACGCGCCCTTGAACGTGTACTTGCCGCCACCGTGCGAGATCGAGACGACGGGGTCCTTCTTGCAGTCCCACGTCGTGCCTTTGCCTTGCGTGAACTTTTTGTCGGCGCTCGCGACGAACGGGACGAACACCAAGATCGAGAAGAGGATGCGCTTCATAACGCCGTTCATATCTGAGATCTCACGAGGTCGTGACCTCAGACCGACATCAAACGGGCTAAACCTTCGGTCATGAACCGGATCGCTGCCCGTGCCCAGGCTCTGGCCGACCGTGCGGTCGAGGCCGCGCGCACCCTGACCCGGAACGGCGAGGCGGCCGACGAGCACCAGGTGGTCGTCGAGCGCGTCGCGTATGCGGCGACGGAAGCCCGTGTGATCCACGAGCTCGCCGATACTCCCGCGGAGCTTGCAGCCTCGGCACGCGTCGCCGCCGGTGAGCTCGCCGCGAGCATGCGTTACCGGCTCGAGCCGATCGCGTCCGTGCTCGGTCTCCCGGAGCCTGGATACGACGACGAGACGCGCGCCGAGATCCAGCAAGCGATCGCGCCGAGCGCGGTCGAAGCGATCGGCGAAGCTGCGATCGCAGCCGCCGGCCGCATGACGTGGCCGCTCGACGAAACGCTCGGCGAGGTGCGCGCGAACGTGCGCCAGTTTGCCGAGCGCGAGATCGCGCCGCACGCCGAACGCATTCATCATCACGACGAGCTCGTGCCCGAGCGCTTCATCTCCGAGATGGCGAACCTCGGCTACTTCGGCTTGTCGATACCGGAGAAGTACGGCGGTCACGAGCTCGGCAACCTCGCCATGATCCTCACGACCGAGGAGCTGTCGCGCGCGTCGCTCGCGGCGGCGGGCTCGCTGATCACACGGCCGGAGATCCTTGCGAAGGCGATCCTCGCGGGCGGCACCGAAGCGCAGAAGCAGACGTGGTTGCCCAAGCTCGCGGCGGGCGAAGTGATGGCCGCGATCTCGGTGACTGAGCCCAACGTCGGTTCCGACGTCGCGAGCGTCGCTTGCCGTGCCGAACGCGCGAGCGGCGGCTTCACCATCACCGGTGCAAAAGCGTGGTGCACGTTCGCCGGTCGCGCCGACGTGATCGCATTGCTCGCCCGCACCGATGCCGACACGAGCAAAGGCGCGCGCGGGCTCACGCTGTTCATCGTCGACAAGCCGCGCTTCCCCGGCCACGAGTTCAACGCGACGCAAGACGGTGGCGGCACGTTGACGGGCAAGGCCGATCGCACGCCGGGCTATCGCGGCATGCACTCGTTCACGCTGGCCTTCGATAAGTGGTTTGTCCCGGATGCACAGGTGGTCGGCGGCGAGGACGGCATCGGCCGCGGCTTCGCGCTGCAGATGGCGGGCTTTGCGGCGGGGCGGCTCCAGACCGGCGGTCGCGCGTGCGGTGTGACGCAGGCCGCGATCGAGCAGACCGCGCGCTACGTGGCCGAACGCAAGCAGTTTGGCCGCCCGATCGGTGACTACGGCCTGACGCGCTACCACCTCGGCCGGATGACCAGCCGGCTGACCGCGGCCCGCGCAATCACGTACGCAGCGGCGCGCGCGATGGACGGCGACGAGCGACAAGCAGCTCCCGTGGCGGCCATGGCGAAGCTGTTTTCTTGTGATGTGGCAGTCGAAGTCACCCAACTCGGTCAGCTGCTTCACGGTGGATGGGGCTACGCCGAGGAGTACCCGATCAGCCGCTACGTCGCCGACGCCCAGGTTCTGCCGATCTTCGAAGGCGTCAAACCGATCCTCGCGCTCAAAGTCGTCGGTCGTTCGCTGCTCGGGCGCTGAGAGCTTTCGTGACTCCGGTTCCCGCGCGCTAACTCGCAACTACCCCAGCCACTAGTTCATTCGCTGGGTGGCTGGGCGTAGCATGGGCGACATGCGCATGCTCCTTGCGTGGCTAGGACTAGCTACGCTGTTCGTGATGACGTCGACTGCGCACGCGCAGAACGACGTCTTGAAGCCGTACGTGGTGTTGATTCTCGACACCTCGGGATCGATGGCGACGGTCACGGGTTCGGGACCGACGAGCTGCGGCAAGACGGACAACCGCATCAACCATGCGGTGTGCGCGATCAACAACATCGTCAACAGCTATGGCGACATGGTGTTCTCGCTCGCGAAGTTTCGCGAGACCGCGAGCGGCTCGCCGGGCGACGCGTTCTGCACGACGGGCTGCTCGACGAACGGACCGTACTGTGCCGACTGCAATCCCACGACGGGCACTGCGTTCGGTTGCTCGAGCGGTGGCCAGTGTGCATCGGGCGTGTGCCGCAACAGCATCTGCTCGACGAACACGATGTGCACGATGCCGAGCCAGTGCACGTCGGGCGTCTGCTCGAACGGTTTCTGCACGTCGCAGTTCTCGTGCACGACGAACGACAATCTGTTTCAGCTGATGACCGGTCTCGTCGACGGTACGAACGCGACGACCGCGAGGTACGTCGACGGCACGTGCAACACGTGCAACCCGGCGAGCACCGCGACCGATCCGGAAATCTGGGGCGTCGACGGCGGAAGCACGCCGACGTATACGCCGCTCGCCGCGTCGCTCTACGGCGACAAGCGTTATTGGGAAGGTAACCAGGCGAGCGACGGCTCGACCATCTGGGCGCCGACGCAGGCCGGCTACGATCCGATCAATCGCGATCCGAGCAACGCGGTGTTCCTCGCGCGCGGCACCGAGACCACGTGCAACCCGAACCCGACGACGTGCACGAGCGAAGCGAACATGGCGGAGACCACGTGCACGGGCTCGGCCGACGACGACGCTGATGGTCGCGTCAACGACGGCTGCCCGATCCAGAGCGGCACCGCGGAGACCAACTGCACTGATAGCGTCGACAACGACACCGACGGGCGCGTCAACGACGGCTGCCCCGCGTTCGGCGGCGCGAACGGCTGCTGCGTCGAGCAGTGCCGGCCGTACGTGACGATCTTGCTCACCGATGGCGATGAGACTTGCACGTCGTTCACGAACACGGTCGACGCGACGACGCAGCTGCTCACCACGACGCCGCGCAGCGACCAAGTCAACATCACGACCGCGCTGCGCTCGAACAACATCGTCACGCTGACGACCGCGGCGAACCACTCGTTCGCGATCGGCGATGCGATCATCGTCACCGGCGTCGTCAACGCCACGTTCAACAACGGTGGCTCGAACCCGACGACGTTCATCGTCGCGACGGTGCCGGCGGCGAATCAGATCACGTACGCACTCACCGGCTCGAACACGACGAGCTCGGGCGGCAACGTGCGCCACGCTTCCTCGACGTATCGCTATCGCGTCGAGACCAAGCCGATCGGCTTTGGCATTGCGCCCGGAGATCCGGAGATCGAAGCGATCGCGCATGCCGGCGGTGCGATCGATCTGCCGAACGTCGACGAAGGCTACTACGCGCAGGACGAAGCTGACCTCCAGCTCGCGATCTCGCAGATCCTCGCCGACTCGGTTCGCTCCGAGGCGTGCAACGAGCGCGACGACGACTGCGACCGCAACATCGACGAAGACTTCCCGAACAAGGGTGGGTCGTGCACGAATGGTCTGCTCGGCGAGTGTTTGCGCACGGGCAACCTCGTGTGTCGCGCCGATGGCACTGGCCTCGTGTGCACCGCGCCGCCGATCCCGCCGGGCACCGAAGGCCCGCTGTGCGATCAGCGCGACAACGACTGCGACGGCCTCGTCGACGAGGGCCTTGGCTGCACGAGCTGCGTGCCGATCGGCGAGACCTGCAACAACCGCGACGACGATTGCGACACGTTCGTCGACGAAGGCCTGACCCGCGCGTGCGGCCAAGGCACGTGCACCGGCACCGAGGTCTGCACGTCCGGTATGTGGGGCGGTTGCACCGCGCCACCGTCGGGCACCGAAGTCTGCAACGGCCGCGACGACGACTGCGACGGCGTCTGTGACGGTCTACAAGACGGTTGCTCCGAGGTCGTCAACATGTGCAATCCAAACGTCGCGGCGTCGTGCCCGGTGTCGGATAGCCCCGGCGATCCGAGCCACTGGCCGAACCCCGACGCGCCGGAGACGCTGTGCGCCGACGCGCTCGACAACGATCTCGACGGCCTCATTAATGACGGCTGCGCCGCGAACGGTACGGCCGAGACCGCGTGCGCGGACGCCGCCGACAGCGACGGCGACGGCAGCGTCAACGACGGTTGCCCGGTGCCGTCGCTGCCGATCGCACAGAACATCTGCCGGCCCGGCACGAAGACGTGCGCGGTGCTGTGCAGCACGAGTGGCAATAGCTACGGCCAGTGCTCCGGTGAAGTGATGCCGCTGCCGACCGATCCGTGCAACGGCCTCGACGACGACTGCGACAACAAGATCGATGAAGGCTTCGTGCCCGCCGACTGCTCGACGAACTGCGGCGTCGGTCAAACCAGCTGCGTCAACGGCCAGATCACGTGCAACAGCACGCCGGCGACGGACGACGACACCTGCAACAACGTCGACGACGACTGCGACGGCATGATCGACGAGGACTGGATCTGCGCGAACCCGATCAACGGCATGTGTCCGTGCGGTCAAGGCATGGTGTGCGACGGCCTCGAGAAGTGCATCAACGGCATGGTCGTCTGCCAAGGTGGGCCGCTGTCGATGGAGACGTGCAACTGTCTCGACGAAGACTGCGACACGATCGTCGACGAAGGCACCGTGTGTCCGCAGGGCGCGACATGCACGAACTGCCAGTGCGCGTTCCCGTGCGCGATGAGCGAGTTCCCGTGCCCGCTCGGCAAGAAGTGCGAAGGCACGAACCCGGGCTACTGCGTCAACGATCCGTGCTTCCAGGAGGTGTGCCCGCCGGTGAACGGTCATGCGCAGACCTGCATCCCGAAGCCCGGCTTCCCGAACGAGCCCCAGTGCGTCGACACCTGTACGACGATCACCTGCGGTCCCGGTCTCATCTGTTACGAGCCGGTCGGCGAATGCCGGCCGGATACATGCGAGACGTTCCCCGAGCGCTGCATCGGCGACCAGGTGTGCGTCAACGGCCAGTGCGTCTCGAACCCGTGCGCCAACATGCAGTGTCCCGACGACAAGTACTGTATCGGTGGTACGTGCGTGTCGAGCTGCGCGGACGTGATGTGCCCGCAAGGCCAGCGCTGCCGCCAGGGCGTGTGCGAGACCGATCCGTGCGGGCACCAATGCCCGTTCGGCTACGCATGTAATGACGCGACCGGCGAGTGCATCGAGGATCCGTGCAAGTTCCGCAATTGCCCGTCGGGTCAGTGGTGCAATCCGAACGACGGCCAGTGCGAGGACGATCCATGCGTCGCGAACGAGATCGAGTGCCCGAACGAGGGCGAGATCTGTCGCGGTGGTACGTGCCTCGATCCTGACGATCTACGTCCCGACGCAGCGGGCGAAGCGCACGTCACCGTCGGTGGCGGTGGCGGCTGTAGCACGGGTGGTGGCGCGAGCGGTCTGCTCGTCGGCCTCGCACTGCTGCTGGCGCGACGGCGCAGGCACGCTCGCTCAAGCGGAGGTGTCCAGTGAGCAGTCTCTGGATGCGAGCCCTCGTCGCGCTCGGTGTACTCGTGCTCGGCGCTGCATCGCAGCTGTCGTGCAGCGTCAACGACTACTGCCTCAACTGCGACAACGGCGACGGCGACGGCGGCATGGGCAGCGGCGACGCCAATGACGGCGGCGGCTCTGGTGGTGACGCGATCGACGCAGGCTGCATCCCGACCGGTCCCGAGGAGTGCGACGGCGAGGACAACGATTGCAACGGTCTCGTCGACGACGGCAATCAGCCCGGTGTCGGCGTGCTGTGCGCGAACCAGAACGGTGTTTGTGCGGGCGGGCTCACCGTCTGCCAGAACGGCTCCATCAAGTGCGACAAGATGGGATCGCCGGAGACGTGTAACGGGCTCGACGACAACTGCAGCGGCGCGCCCGACGAAGGCGATCCGGGTGGCGGCGCGAAGTGTGGCACCGACCTCGGCGAGTGCGTCGCCGGTCAGTTCCACTGCGACGCGACGACCGGTACGGTCGAGTGCTTCGGCTTCATCGATCACCGGATGGATCCCGAGCTGTGCGACGCGAAGGACAACGACTGCGACGGCAACTTCGACGAGAACGTCGTGATCACGCCGTCCGCGTGCGGACCGACGACGGACGTCGGCTTGTGCGTGATCGGCTCGCTGTCGTGTCAGGGCGGCGCGCAGATCTGTATGGGTGCCGTGTTTCCGAAGTTCGAGATCTGCAACAACCTCGACGACGACTGCGACGGCATGGACGACGAGATCTTCAACAAGGCGACCGACATCCAGAACTGCGTCAACTGCGGAGTGGTGTGTCAGCCGAAGAGCAAGACGTGCATCAACTCGCCGACGATGGGCGTCAACGGCACCACGTGCACGATGGACTCGCAGTGCTCGGGTGGCACGTGCGCCGTCAACTCGCAGCCGCGCTGCATGAACGGCTGCACGTTCGCGTGTAACGCCGGCTTCCAGAATCTCGACGGCAACGCGGCCAACGGCTGCGAGTACCGCTGCTTTGCGACCGGCGCTGAAGAGTGCGACGGCGCCGACAACGACTGCGATGGCAACACCGACGAGGGCCTGACGCCGCCGCCGCTCTGCTTGGCGGGTGGCGAGTGCGGCACGACGGCGCCGGCGGCGCAGTGCACAGGCCCGGGCGGCTGGACGTGCACGTATCCGGGTGTCACCCAGTTCCCCGAAACGCTCTGCGACGGCAAGAACAACGACTGCGACGCGAACATCGACGAGAACCAGCCCAAGCTGACGCAGGCCTGCAGCGAAGTGCCCGAGACGATCTGCACGGCGGCGGTCGACAACGATAACGATGGCTTCATCAACGACGGTTGCCCGGCGTCGGGTCCTGCCGAGACCGGCGCGGATTGCGCCGATGCGGTCGACGATGACGGCGACACGTTGGTCAACGACGGCTGCCCCGCGCGCGAGGAGCGCGGCGTGTGCAAGAGCAGCGGTACGTACACGTGCGATCCGATGAACCTCAACGGTCCTGCGAAGTGCACGATCACGATGCCGGGTCAGAACCCGGATCCGGGCGAGACCTGCGACTTCAAGGACAACGACTGCGACGGTCAGACCGACGAAGGTGGCGCGACCGGTGACCTCGCCGGCCAGGAGTGGGTCGACATCGGCGGCGGTCTACAGATGATGAAGTACGAGGCGAGCAAGCCCGACGCGACGGCGACCGATCAGGGCACGCGCGGCACCTCCGATACGAACGCGTTCACGTGCTCGCGCCAGGGTGTGTTGCCGTGGACGAACATCAAATATCCGGACGCGGTCGCCGCGTGCGCGAAGATCGGCGCGACGCTGTGCAGCGAGGTGCAGTGGCACCGCGGCTGCTCGGTGATCACGTCGCCGACGTTCCCGCTCGCGGTACCCGGCACGCCGGGCACGTTCATCGAGGCAGAGAATTACGAGACCACCGCGTACGCAGGCGCTGCCGAGACCGTGTGCACCGGCGCCGTCGACAACGACCTCGACGGCCGCGTCAACGACGGCTGCCCGAGCAGCGGCGCGCCCGAGACCAACTGCACGAACGCGACCGACGACGACGGCGACACGCTCGTCAACGACGGCTGCGTCGCGCTCGGCCCGCACGCGTGGGTCGAGGACTACACCACGGGCTTCTCCGGCATCGGTGCGCTCGAAGCGACGCCAAACCTCGGCGCTACCATCGACATCACGACGGCAACGACCCAGGCGCCGAGGCTCGACTACACGATCAACTTCACGTCGGGCGCCAGTTACGTGGTGTGGGTCAAGATGTTTGCGAACAGCAACGTGAACGATCGGGTCTACGTTTCGCTCGATAGCGCTGCGCCGACGACGGGCACGGCGACCACGTTCGGCAGCTGGCACTGGGTCAACGCCGGTGCGCTGAGCGGTACCGTGTCGGGCCAACACACGCTCCACGTCTACATGGGCGAGGATGGCGTGAAGATCGACAAGATCTACATCATCAACGGCGCGACCACGGCGGGCGCGATCGGCACCGCGGAGACGATCAACGGCAAGGGTGGCAAGTGGGCGTTCGCGACGAACCCGAACAACTACCAGATGGGTACCTGCAACGGTGACGACTACGACACCAGCGCGCAGAACGGCGATCAGGATGACATCCTGGCCACCGGTGCACTGGCGAGCTGCAAAGCGGCGTGGGGTACGCAGGCGACCGATGGCATTTTCGATATGTCGGGCAACGTCAAGGAGTGGACGCTGGCGCATGTGCCGGGTGAAAACCCGGTCCGCGGCGGCGCGTCGAACAACACGCCGGAAGGCATCAGCTGTCCGCTAAACTTCACGCTGGCGGATGATGAGTTCTTCTTCCCGAACATCGGCTTCCGCTGCTGCAGGTGACGTGACGAAGTGCCCGCGCTGCCTGTTGCAGCAGCGCGTGTGTCTGTGCAGTGAGGTGCCGGCGATCGCGACGCGCACGCGTATCGTGATCGTGCGCCATCACCTCGAGCGATTTCGCTCGTCGAACTCGGGCAGGCTCGCGAACCTCGCGCTGACGAACAGCGAGATCATCGAGCACGGCGGCAGCTTCGGGCCAGCCGCGCTCGGTGCGCTCGACGGCGCATGGCTATTGTTCCCCGAAGGTGAGCCGGTTCACACGGTGCCCGTACCACCTCCGCGCCAGCTGATCGTGCTCGACGCGACGTGG
>DATDCH010000645.1:0-5191 GCA_036524455.1 Kofleriaceae bacterium
CACTGCACGCGGTGATGCCGCGCTCGACGGTGGAGCTCGCTCGCGCGGCGGCCGAGCGCGGTGTGCCGCTGGCCGAGGTCGATGCGATCGCGACGTATCTCGTCGCGGTAGTCGCTGCGCTCGACTTGGAACGGCTCGAGACGTTCGACGAGAACCACTCGCACGTCACCGGGCGCGAATGGCACGAAATCGACTACAGCGGCGAAGGCATGACGTGGCAGCAGCAGCAGGCCGACTGGTCGAAGCAGGGCGTCGCCAACTTCAAGACCGCGAAGTCGATCCATGCGTACTTCACCGGCGCCGAGAAGCTGCCGCACTGGAAACGCGTGTACCGGCCGCGCGGCAAGCTGGCGAAGGTCGCGGCGCCGTAACCGCTAACGGCCCGCGACGCGCTTAGCCGTCTTCGCGGATCGGCATCTGCTAAGCTGGGCTTCGTGTCGCGGATTCCCTCGTTTGCCCGTGCGTGGCTCGCACAACGCGAGTCCGGCAATCAAGCGCTCGCCGCGATCGCGCGTAACGAGCTTCGCGCGCTCGACGACACGACGGCCCTGCAACAATCCGACGCGCTACTTGCGGCGACACCTCGCGACGCCGTTGCGGACGGTCGCCGGGCGACATCGGGGTTCGTCGACCAGCAGCGACTCTTCGCCCGCGCACGCAAATGAACCCGATCTTCGAGGCCGCACTCGAGCTAGAGCACGTGTGCCGGCGACACGGCTTCACGTTCTGTTTCATCGGTGGCCTCGCGGTGCAGCGTTGGGGCCAACCGCGGATGACTGCGGATGTCGATCTCACGGTCATCACCGGGTTCGGCGGTGAAGCTGCGTTCGTCGATGCGTTGCTCGGCGATCTGCGTGCGCGTATTCCGGACGCGCGCGAGTTCGCGCTGCGACACCGAACGCTGCTCCTGGTGGCAACGAACGGCGTGTTCGCCGATGTCGCGCTCGGCGCAATGCCTTTCGAGGAGCGCGCCGCCGCACGTGCGACGCCCTTCGCGATCTCCGATACACAGGCGGTCACGGTGTGTTCCGCTGAGGACCTCATCGTCCACAAGGCCTTCGCCGGCCGAGACAAGGACTGGCTCGATATCGACGGCATCATCGCGCGCCAGGGCAATCGACTCGACGAGCAGCTGATCTGGCAGGAGCTGCAACCGTTGCTCGAGCTTCGCGACGATGCGACCACCGAACCACGCCTTCGACGCTTGCTCTCGAGCATCGCCGCGCCGCCCTGATCGGCTGCGGTGCGTCGCGTCGATGGACTAACGGTGCTTCGCGACGCGCAGCATCGTCGACATCGCCGAAACGCGCCCGCCGCGATCGAGCCATGCGAACCGCAAGTGGTCGCCGACAAACGTCGGATCCGCGGTCCCGCCCGCGCACGCCTTGCCGCCCGTCTGAACCGTGTAGGCCGTGACACCCTTCTGCACCGGTATCCATGCGCGGGGCATCGTGGTCTTGCTGCGCCCGACGTACGCAAGGAGCGCAAACGCATCGTCTGGCGGCGCTGCTGTGAGCGTGACAATCATCTGCGTCGAGTCGATCGCCTGTTGCGCGACCGCCCTCGTGCGCCGCGGCTTCGGCGCATTCGACGACACGGTCTTGAGCTTCGGTGCCGCAAGCGCGGCCGGCGCAGCGACGACCGCGAGCTTGCGGGCCGTTCTGCCACCAACCCGGACCTCGATCTCCTTGACGCCGGCGGGCGGCGCGTACACGTGGAGCCTTGCACCGACCTGGATCGGCGTGCGGAGGGTCGTCCCGTTGGCGACGAGCTCGCTGCCTGCGCCGTCGCCTGCGCCGTACCGAAACGTCGTGATGACGCCGCCGCCGACGTAGACATCGGCACCGTCAGGTGTCGCGACCTCGACGTAACGCACCATCGCCGGACACGCAACGACGGAAGCCTCATTCGCAACGAGGGCGAGGATCGCAAGGGCAACGCAACGCATCCCGGTATCGACGAACGAGCCCGGCGAAAGTTCTACATCGCGAACATGCAGAGGCTGTTCGCCGGCGCGAGCCGTCTCTGGTTGCACTTACGGCTGCGTCGGGCGGCGGGGCCGCGGACCGACCGCGGCGGGCGCGTCCGGATCCGGATCGAGCTCGGGGAGCAGGTTGCACAGCTCGCGCGCGACCTGGCGGCAGCGGTGGCGCACGAAGTCGATGCCGTATGGCTCGGCGAGCAACACGACGAGCGACGCGTCGTACCAGAAGCTCATCGCGTACGCGTCGGGATCGACGACTTCGCCGTGCGAGCTGCCGGGCGCGTGCGTGGCGAGCGCGCGGCGCGCGAGGAACGGCCACCGCGACGCCTCGATCTCGTCGGGCTCGCGTGCCGAGGCGATGAGCTGGGTGCCGCGCGTGACGAATGCGTTCGTCGCGCGATCGATGGCGCCGAGGCCTTTCATGTACTGCTCGATGCGCTCGCGCACGCGATGGCCGGGCACGAGCAGGCCTGGCGCGACCATGACTTCCGGCAGCCGCGAGACTTCCCAGCGCCGGCGAATCGCGCGCAGCTGGCGAGTGACGCGCTCGAACGCCGCCTCGATGTCGTGCTCGCGGCCGTTCTCGCGCTCGATCCGCGTCGGCAGCTCGACGCGGAGGTATTCACCACCGCCGAGCGCGAGCGTGCGCGCGGGAACGCCGGTGCGCATCGAGTCCTCCTCGACGACGATGCGTGCCGACACCGCGCCGATCTCTTCGACGAGGGCCTTGAGCGCGTCGCGAACTTCTTCCTCGATCAAGCGCTCTCCACGAATGAGGTCGCGACCATCGTGGTCGGCTGGGGATAGAACAGATAATTCGCGATCGAGGGGTCGCCGCCGAACAGCTCGCGCCACGTGCCGGCCGAGTAGCCGGGCGGTGCGTGCGCGATGTCGCCGAAGTCGACGGAGAGCAGCTCGTACGCCGGCAGGATCGCGACGAGCTTCTGGAGGCGATGGAGCAGCGGCGCATCGTAAACGCCGGCGCGCGGCCGTTCGCGCACGAGGTAGCCGCCCTGCCCCTTGATCAGATCGACGCCGACCTGCTGCACGGCTGCGACGCGCGCGCGCTGGCTGATCACGACGCGCAGATAGAGCTCCTCGACCGCATCGACCTCGCGCCACTCGGCGGGCACGGGCACGCCGTGATCGCGGACCTGCACGACGCATGGCGTGCGCCCCATCGAGAGCACATAGATGTAGTCGCACGGCTCGTCTTCGTTGCCTTCGCGGACGAACGTGGCAGCGCCGAGCTCTTGCGCGAGCTCGTCGGCGAGGCCCTCGAGCTCCTCGCGCGACATGCCATCTGCATGGGTATCGTCGGGCTCGCCCCACGTCTTGGTCGGGTAGAGCGTCTCGAGCGCGCGATCGACCGACTCGAGCATTACGCCCTTGCGGTCGTCGCAGCCCGCTTTGCCCTTGCAGTTCGTGCAGCCGCCCATTTCGCCACTGTACCCGGAAAGTCGCTTACAGCCCTTGGCGTTCCGACGGGGGCAGAGAAAGTCCGAAGCCCTCGTGGAGCGTGCGCACGGCCAGCTCCGCGTACTTGCGCGCGATCACGCAGGAGATTTTGATCTCGCTCGTCGAGATCAGCTGGATATTGATGCTCTCGGCCGCCAGCAGCGTGAACATCGTCTTCGCGATACCGGCGTGCGACCGCATACCGACGCCGACGACCGAGACCTTGCTGATTTCGTCGTCGAACGAGATCCGCTCGCCGTCTTTGCCGACGAGGTCCGGCACCCTGTCCTTGAGCAACTCGATCGCGCGTTTGCGATCGATCTTCGGCAGCGTGAACGTGAGGTCGGTCGTGCCGTCGTACGCCTGGTTCTGCACGATCATGTCGATCGAGATATTGGCGTCGGCGAGCGGCGCGAACATGCGCGCGGCGATGCCGGGCGTATCCGGCAGGTCTTCGCAGGTAATCTTCGATTCGTCGCGCGACGCGGTGACACCGGAGACAACAACTTTCTCCATCTCAGCCTCCTCGGGAACGACCCACGTTCCCGGTGCATCCGAAAAACTAGAGCGCACGTGGATCGGCACGGCGTACTTCATACCGAGCTCGACGGAGCGAATCTGCAGCACCTTCGCGCCGAGCGACGCCAGCTCGAGCATCTCCTCGTAGCTGATGCGCTCGATCTTGCGCGCGGTCTGCACGATGTTCGGATCGGTCGTGTAGACGCCGTCGACGTCGGTGTAGATCTCGCAGACGTCGGCCTTGAGCGCGGCCGCAATCGCGACGCCGGTCGTATCCGAACCGCCGCGGCCGAGCGTGGTGATGTTGCCCTTCTCGTCCATGCCTTGGAATCCGGCGATCACCGCGATCTCGCCGTTCGCCATCGCATCGCGGATCGGCTTGGCATCGATGTCGACAATGCGGGCGCGTGCGAACGAGCTATCCGTCAGGATCTTGCACTGGTGGCCGAGGAACGAGCGCGCCTTGCCGCCGAGGCTGCGGATCGTCAGCGCGACGAGACCGACCGAGACCTGCTCGCCGGTCGACACGATGACGTCGACTTCGCGATCGTTGTGGTCGTCATGGATCTCGTCGACGAGCTTGAGCAGGCGATTCGTCTCGCCCGACATCGCCGACACCACGACCGCGACCTGATGGCCCTCGCGCTGGGTCTTGATGCAGCGTGCCGCGACGTTCTTCATCCGCTCGATGGAGCCGACCGACGTGCCACCGTACTTCTGGACGATCAACACGGCCCGGCACTCTACATGATAGAGAGGCGGCATGGCCGTCCTCGCCGTGTTTTCGACGTTTCCCAACCCCGACAAGGCCGCGGAAGTTGCGCGAATCCTGGTCACGGAACAGCTCGCGGCGTGCGTGAACCTCCTCGGGCCCGTGCGGTCGATCTATCGCTGGCAGGGCGAGATTTCCGACGATAGCGAGACGCTCGCGGTCATCAAGACCACGCGCGAGCGCTTCGACGCGATGAAGGCGCGCCTCGTCGAGCTCCACCCGTACGAGGTGGCCGAGGTGATCGCGCTGCCGGTCGAAGCCGGCCACGCGCCCTACCTCGCGTGGGTCGAGAGCGAGACGACTCGCTAGGGTCTCTCAGGGACAGTCGAACGGGCACGTCGCGTTCGTCTCGCCCGCATCACACACGCCATTGGGCAAGCCGCCCATGCACATGGTGCCGCTGCCGCTGCCCATGCCGCCGCACGCGGCGCAGTCCTGCGCGGTGTACGGCGCCGTGC